>NZ_VATN01000034.1:0-27620 GCF_005781105.1 Escherichia sp. E2586 | reverse complement strand
CAATATTACTTGACCACTACAGTTCTCTGTTATCGAATCGTAATGTTATATCCCGCATTATACGTATTCCTTAAGCTGCGTATCTGACAATGCTCTGTTCCAGAAACGGAGGTTTTTTATATGACCATTAAGGTGTCGTAATCCTGTCGTCGTTTGTCCCCCGATACGAATCACAGCAGCTTCACGAATATATTTCCATACTGTTTTTGTTTCTGTGCTTATATGCTTATTTGCAAATGAGCATGTCATGCCGTCAGCCTTAACCCTGAATCCCATAACAAGCTCTCTTACTCCGCATGACTCATATACACGTCGGTTAGCCCCGCCTATATCGCAATACGAATAACCGTCCTGACTAATAGTTCCAGAAGAACCAAACCCCATAATAAATGGGCCTCCGGACTGGTGATTTTCTGAATCAATGACACGCGGTGCAGCATTATGAGAAATAAACCAGTTTTTATGGACCTCCACCATGAACGTAAAAGGCATGGTATACATATTTTTCATCAGCGGAAATTTACATAAATCTGATGCACGAGTCGCTGGCTCTGTTGTCGTTATGATGAAGGAAGTTGCACAAGCACCATACTCGAATTGCGGGGTGGTTACTTCTATCCAGTCACCTGTTGCAAAAGACCCCACAGCTCTGTCGGCTGCAATTTGCAGCTGCGTACCAACCATTCCCCATTCTGGCAGACATTTCAGTGTTGCCTGAAAATATATCCATCCACTTCCAGGGTCGATTTCAAAGTTTGCTGTTAATAGCTGGGCATTACCACCCGTAATTTGTAGTTCATGAGTCTGTAATGACAAATAGGCGTCACAAAGGAAAGTGTATCCTTCCGAGTTATACCGTTCAAAACGGATACGTGCGCGAACATTGAGATCACTTCTTACCCTGAACGACGCGGTAACATACGGACCTTTACTGTACTGATCATCGCCAGTCACATCTATGCCTTTATTACCAGCAACTGTGCATATATTTCTCCCTGTTGTCGTTCCTGCTATCTCGCTTCCTACCGTGAAACGTCCATATTTAAACTCAAATTCATCTGTTGATGATGTTACAGATATACCACCGCTTTTATTCCACGCATCAGGATTAAAACTATTTACGAACATGTTTGTTCGCTGATTCTCTATCAGCAAACCATATTTTTCAAAGCGAGGAACGTTATTAGCTGCTACGGTAATATGCCCGGACTTATCAATATACGTTGCTGATGAAGCGCGGCTAAATTGGCATATGCCATTAACAGGCATTGTTATTTCATCACTGCCGATGGTTATTGTTTTATAGCCCGGCGCATACCCTGTTATCGCTTCCAGAGAATCATTCAAGGGTAGCCAGATATCAGGAAGCGGAGGGACAGAAGCAGGATCAGCGGCATCTTCTGCAATCCGGGCTGCATTCTCTGCTCTTGTTGCGGCTGACGTTGCTTCTGTCTCGCTAGCTGCTGCTTTTGTTTCACTCGTCTTTGCGTTAGTTTCACTGGTTTTTGCAGCTTTTTGGCTATTAGCTGCCGCTGTTGCAGAATCAGCTGCGGCACTCTCGCTTTGGGCTGCTGCATCCTGACTGTTTTTCGCCGCAGTTTCGCTGGCTTTGGCATTCGTTTCGCTGGTCTTCGCTGCCGTCTGGCTGGACTTTGCGTTAGTTTCACTCGTCTTTGCAGCTTTCTGGCTGTTAGCCGCAGCAGTTGCTGAGCCAGCAGCTGAAGTCGCAGAACCGGCTGCCGCGCTCTCGCTTTGGGCTGCTGCAGCCTGGCTGTTTTTTGCCGCAGTTTCACTGGCTTTAGCATTCGTTTCGCTGGTTTTCGCTGCCGTCTGGCTGGACTTTGCGTTGGTTTCACTCGTCTTTGCTGCTGTCTCGCTGTTTTTCGCGTTGGTTTCTGATTTTTTGGCTGCTGTCGCGGAGTTTGCCGATGCAGTCTGTGAGGCCGCTGCCGCCTGTGCGCTGTTAGCTGCATTCGTTTCTGAGGTTTTCGCCGCGTTCTTCGATGATGCCGCTGCAGTTTCGGATTTCTTTGCCGCCGTTGCGCTCTGAGAGGCGGCTTCGGCGTTGCGTGCCGCTTCTTCCACCATTTCCTCAAAACGACGCAATGCCTCCGGCATGACATCATCTTCCGTCATGGCACCGAGAAAATCATTCAGCGAACCTGGTCTGGAACCTTCATAGACGGTAATGGTCCCGGCATGTGAAGGCGGAAAACCTTCAACCAGCAGGGTGACGCTGT
Source organism: Escherichia sp. E2586 (assembly GCF_005781105.1). Lineage (NCBI taxonomy): Bacteria > Pseudomonadati > Pseudomonadota > Gammaproteobacteria > Enterobacterales > Enterobacteriaceae > Escherichia > Escherichia sp. E2586. Next base: position 25,380 of record NZ_VATN01000034.1, on the reverse strand, counting down.
ACTGGCCATACTCAACATCCATGCTGTAACGCCCGGCTTCATCCGGATTTTCAGAGGCTACCGTGTTCACCAGTACCGTGGTGCTGTTACGCTTTGCCTTCAGTTGAATAGTGCAGTTCTGTATTGGTTTTCCCGCACCATCTTTCAGCACACCTGAGATTTTTACTGCTGCCATATCCACTCCACAAAAAAGCCCGCCTGAACCGGCGGGCTGTCATAACACTGTGTTACCTGGCTAATCAGAATTTATAACCGACACCCACGATGAAACCGTCAGCGCGCCAGTCGCCACTGCCGGAACCTTCATAAGCAAGGTCAATGGCCACGGATTCGGTCGGGTTAAACTGCACGCCAGCCCCCCATGCCAGAGACGTGTCGCTGTGGCGACCGTCATCACTTCCGGTCAGCACATCGTGCGTTTTCCCCTTGTTGTCAGTTACGCGGAGATAATCCCCGGAGAACGTCGAAACACGGCTGTAAGCCACACCCGCCATCGCATAAGCACTGAACCATTCATTCACGCGTACAGACGGCCCCGCCATCACGCTGAACCAGCGGTTACGCACTGAATCTTCATGCCAGCGGGTATCGCTGTAACGGGTAATCTGGCGATTCTTGTCTCCTGCATAGCTGAATGACGTCACCAGCCCCAGCGTGTCCGTAAATTCATAACGGTATTTCACGTTAATACCCTTCAGGTCATCGTTGCCGGGCATATCAGTATGGGACTGAAGATACCCGCCGCTTAGTGTGGACTGATGCTCTGCTGCACTCGCTGGCGTACCAGCGGCGACCAGCCAGACTACTGCAGACAGAATAACAGCACATAATTTACGCATAATTACCTCTCGCTTTTCTGCAATAAAAAAGGCGCCATTTCTGGCGCCCGTATTTGGGTTATAAAATTCAACTGATACTGATACCGGCTGTTGATTTCTTCATCACGACAACAAGAAGGTCGCTGATACTGGTCGTTGGCGTCCAGTTATTAGCACCATATGAAGAAACATTGAAAGTCAGGGTGACATGACCGTGTCCGGCAGGCATATCAATGACGGATGAAAATACCCTGCTGACATCCGTCGCGGGTTGCTGAAAGATTTCCTGTCCGTTCTTCAGCACCTGCAGCTTACAGGTTGAATACCAGTATGACTGTTGGTTGTTGCTGTTGAAGTTTTCATGCTTACCACCGCGAAACAGAACGGGTGGGATTACTATCTGACGGTCAAAAGCCTGGTCATCGTACACCGTGACCGTTATTGTACCGCTGGCATAACTGCTATTTCTCGGAAAGGCTTTTCCCACCGTTTTGACAATATCACCTTCAATCTGGTTGGCAGACAGTTTTCCCAGAATCTGACAGTTCTGGTTAATCGTGACATTATTGAGCGTTCCGGAGTTCGCATTCACGTTACCGCTGATATCGGCATTTTTCGCCGTCAGCCGCCCGTCCGGTGTCAGGGAAAATACCGGCGGATTGCCGCCGCTGGTAATGGTTGGCGCCGTCAGATACTTCAGGAACACTTCGTTCATGAATATCTGGTTGCCCTGCGCCACAAACATCGGCGTTTCATTCCCGTTTGCCGGGTCAATAAACGCGATACGGTTAGCGGCAACCAGGAACTGGCTCAGTTTGCCTTCCTCCGTATCCTCCATGCTGAGGCCAAGCCCCGCGACATAATGCCTGCCGTCTTCGGTCTGCTCAATTTTGACGCCCCACATGGCATTCCATTTATCGTTGGCGTCTTTCCACTCTTTGGAAAACTGATCCAGTCTGCTGGCGTTATCCTCCGTCAGGTCGACTTTTTCCAGCAGCTCCTTGCCGAGATGGGATTCGATTATCTGGCCTTTGAAAAAATCCAGGTAACCTTCCGCATCATCGCTCGCCCGACCGACAGCCTCCACGAATGCCGATTTGCCAACAGTATTCACACTGCGGATATAAAAATAATAATCATGGCCCGGCTTGATATTGATACTGGCAGCTATCCAGTACAGCGCCGTACCAAGATAACGCGCGCTGGTTTCAACCTGCCTGATATCCGCAATCCGCTTTTCCGAGAACCAGAACTCAAACTGTACCGTCGGATCATAAACCGCAAGATGCGGCGTTGCGGTTATCTGAAAATAGCCCGGCGTCAGCTCAATCCGCGACGGTGCTGCAGGCGCGGCAATCCGGAACGATACCGATGCCGGATCGCCCTGCTGTCCCCAGGCATTTGCCGCCCGGACTGTCAGCCTGTAGTTTCCCAGCGCCAGTTGCGTGAAGCGGTATGTGGTTTCCGTCGTCCGGGCCGTGCTTACCAGCCGCTCACTGCCGTCATCCGCTGCCACGGTCAGACGAAGCATAAAGCTCACCCCCTTCACCACCTTCGGCGTATCCCAGCGCGCCAGCACCTGGTATTCCCCGCTGTCTGCGGTGACTTCTGCAGTCAGATGCTGCACTGCTGGCGGTGTGACACCATTCACCGTGCCGCTCTGGTCACCGTCAAAGTGCGCCCCGTTATCCACGATGGCTTCTTTCTCCGGTACATGCTGCACGGCAGTGATGGCATACGTACCGTCATCGTTCTCACGGATACTCACACAGCGGAACAGGCGCTGGCGCAGCGTCGGCAGCTTCAGCCCCCACACGCTGTACTCGGCAACGCCGTCAGGAACCCGGCTCACTTTCACCTTCACGCCGTCGGTGACGGACTGGACCTCCACGCTCACCGGATTGCCACTTCCGTCAACCAGGCTTATCAGCGTGGTACCGGAGGATGGCAGCGTGATTTCACGGTCGAGCGTCAGTGTCCGCGTCTGGCTGTTCACCGCCAGCACGCGCCCGCCGATGCTGATACCCGCATAGTCATCATCGCAGATTTCAATGACATCGCCCGGTACATGGCGAAGCCCTTCTGCGCCCACGCTGAAGTCCACGGTCTGCGTTTCCAGCAGCTCCGTTTTAATCAGCCACAGCCCGGCGCGGTGTGCCTGCCCCCGGCTGGTACAGCCAAAAGCATCCATCTTCGTGACGTTACGACCGTAACGGAGAATGGCCTGCGTGTCCTCCACAAGCTCTGTCGCCGTCTCCCAGCCGTTATTCGGGTCAATCCAGTTCACCTCAACGGCATTATGGCGGTCCTTCAGGGCGCTGAAGCTGTAGCGGAACGGCGCGCCATCATCCGGCATCACCACATTACTGCGGTTATAGGTCCACACCTTATCCGACGGTCGGTCCTGCACGAACGTCAGCGTCTGTCCGTTCCATACCGGCATACAGCGCATCGCCGAGCAGAAATCGCTGAGCACATCCCACGCCTTACGCTGTGTGGTCAGGTAAGCATTACAGGTGATGCGCGGTTCTGTGCCGCCAAAACCGTCTGGCACCGACTGGTCGCAATACTGGCCGATGACATACAGCGCCCATTTGTCCACATCCGCCGCACCAAGACGTTTCCCCATGCCGTAGCGCGGGTGGGTCAGCATATCCCACAGACACCAGGCCATGTTGTTGCTGTATGCTGGCTTAAACGTTCCGTCCCAGATACCGCTGTATTGCCGCGTCTGCGGGTTATAGTTCGACGGCACCTGCAGAATGCGCCCGCGAAGATGATAATTACGGCTCACCTGCTGGCTGCCGAACTGTTCCGAGTCCACCTGCACGCCGACCAGTGCCGTGTTCGGGTAGCACTGTTTCACATCGATGATTTCGGTGTATGACGACCAGAGCGTTTTGTTCTGCAGCTGGTCTGTGGTGCTGTCCGGCGTCATCCTGCGCATCCGGATATTAAACGGGCGCGGCGGCAGGTTACCCACCACCACCGAGGCCAGATACTGCGAGGTGGTTTTGCCCTTAATGGTGATGTCTTTTTCCGTCACCCAGCCACCGTTACGCTGTATCTGAACCAGCAGGCGGACTTCCGACGGATTCCGGTCCCCCTTTGAAGTGGTTTCCACCAGAGCCTGCACACCGAAGGTAAAGCGCAGACGGTCGATGTTTGCAGACGTGATGGTCCGGGTGATCGGCGTGTCATATTTCACTTCCGTACCCAGCACCGTCTCGGATCCGGAGGATTCAAAACCCTCCGGCGGTGTCTGCTCCTGCTCACCTGCCCGGAACACCACCGTGACACCGGCGATGTTGGTATTCCCCTCACTGTCCAGCACCGGTGTACTGTTCAGCAGCACGCTTTTTAATCCATCCACCGGACCTTCTATCGGCCCTTCGCTGATGGCATCGATCACACTCAGTAACTGCGTGGATTTCAGGTTGTCCTTCGCTTCGCGCGGGGTATGCCCCTTACTGCTGCCTTTACCCATTCGTCATGCTCCATAAACGACAAAACCGCCCGCAGGCGGTTTCACATAAAACATTTTGCATCAGCGACCAATCACCACAACCTGACCACCATCCCCTTCGTCTGCCGTGCTGATCTCCTGAGAAACCACCCGCGACCCCACACGCATTTCACCGTACAGAACAGGCAGAACATTGCCCTGGGCAACCATGTTATCCAGTGAGGAGAAATAGGTGTTCTGCTTACCGTTATCCGTTGTCTGTGTACGGGGAGTTCTGGCTTTCGGTGCCAGCATCTGAGCCACACCGCCCAGGATCATACTGGCCCCTGCCGCATACATGCCCGATACAGCCGCGGCACCCAGCCAGCCCACAGGGTTCCACCATGCCACCGCAATCAGCGCCGCACCCAGCACTGCCTGAAAAACACCGCCACTTTTAGCTCCCGCCAGACGCGGCACAATGTGGATCACGGCACCATTTGCCAGCGGTTCATTAAGACGGGCAGATAATTCGGTTTCGCCTGCATCACGCCCGGCAATGCGCACCTGATACCAGCCCTCATTCAGTTTCTGGCGAAACGACGGAAGCTGCGTGGCCAGCGCCCGGATGGCTTCGGCCCCCGTTTTCACACGAAGGTCGATGCGGCGGCCAAATCGTTGTAAATCCCCGTAAAGGCAGATGCGTGCCATGCCCGGTGACGCCAGAGGGAGTGTGTGCGTCGCTGCCATTTGTCGGTGTACCTCTCTCGTTTGCTCAGTTGTTCAGGAATATGGTGCAGCAGCTCGCCGTCACCACAGTAAATGGCGGCATGATTCGGCACCGATGAACCAAAACAGCACAGCAGCACATCGCCCGGTTGTGCTGATGACAACGGCACCTGATACAGCCCTGTGGCCTCCAGATTATCCAGATAGAGATTCTGACCGTTACGCCACCAGTCATCCTCGCGATGAAAATCCGGCATCTCAATCCCCGCCAGATGATAAGCATCCCGGAACAGCGTGTAACAGTCCGTCACCCCGTGCTCAAAGCGCCGCCCGGTGAGATGCGGCACACAGCGGAACTTATGAATCGCCCCCCGGCAGACCAGCCACCACGGCAAATCACTCTGCACCTGCAGCCGCCGGTCGGCCTCACTCAGCCAGGGCAGACCACCGGGGTGGCTGTGGACCAGCGCCACAATCTCACCCTGCATTTCTGCCCGCAGCCAGTCCTCCGGCGACATCCGGAAATACTCCTCCGGCTCACCGGAGATATTCACGCAGGGGAAATATTTTTCCCCCTCCGGCGTTCTCACCACGAAGCCGCACGACTCCGCTGGCGCACATCGTCGGGCGTGCGCCAGAATCGCTGATTCTGTCTCTGTCATGGGATTTACTGCGAAAGTTTGTTAATGGAAAGGAAGCCGCCAAAATTGCCGACATTATTGCGAAACTTACAGCCACTCAGGCATTTGCTGCATTTATCCTTCGTGATATCGGACGTCGGCTGGTCATATTCATCCGCGACCGCCGGACCGTTATAACCGCACTCATCACCGCGATAGGTCCAGGTGCAGGTATTAGCCAGCATGATGCGCCCCGGAAAAACGGCACCATCCGTTTCAGTCGGCGTGGACAGTACAAAGGAGGCACTGACCGCGCTCAGTTCGCTGCACTGCTCGATGCGCCAGCGGCTAATCACCTCCTGCTCCGGATCGGCGTCGCTGTTTCCGTTGACGAAGTTCACCGCATCCAGAAAACGGGCATAAACCTTACGCCTGACCACCGTTCCGCCGACCAGACTCTGCAGATCTTCCGCCATCCCGGTGACCATGCCGTACAGGTTAGAGACTGCCAGCGTGGGGCGCGTACTGGTGCCTTTGCCATTCAGTTCGAAACCACTCCCCTGAATGGGATACGCCTGATACTGTCGCCCCTGCCAGGTGACCGGCTCACCTTTTTCGTTCAGCTCATTACAGAAAAAATAACGTTCTCCACCAACCTCTGTCAGATCGATTTCCCAGAGCACCACGCTGGCAGACTGCTCCGCACGGGTGCATTCATTCAGTGTTTCCTGTCGGATATCCTGCATCAGTTCACCACCTGTTCAAACTCTGCGCTGAACTCAACACGCAGCATACTGACCCGCGACGACCATTTTGCGCAGGTCACCTTTATCTGCCGCCAGTCATAAGGCGGCGTCCACAGAAAGGCCTTCCAGCCCCCGTGCTCAGCCAGAAACGACTCCAGCGCCGCGGCCTCCCAACGGGGAACAGAAAGCGTCACGCTGTACGTTTTCAGGTCGGCATTCAGCCCGGCAGGCGCTCGCTGGGAATAGCCATCACCAAAGCGCACCTTCCTGACGGAAGGGGCCGAAGCCACATCCATACCGGGTTTCACTTTCCAGCGGAAGGTTTTCATCGTCCACCTCCGGAGAACAGGCCACCATCACGCATCTGTGTCTGAATTTCATCACGGGCACCCTTGCGGGCCATGTCATACACCGCCTTCAGAGCAGCCGGACCTATCTGCCCGTTCGTGCCGTCGTTGTTAATCACCACATGGTTATTCTGCTCAAACTTCCCGGACGCCTGCGACCGACTGTCCGCCATGCTGCCCGGTGTACCGACATAGCCGCCGGTGGCATAGCCGCGCATCAGCCGGTAAAGATTCCCCACGCCAATCCGGCTGGTTGCCTCCTTCGTGAAGACAAATTCACCACGGTGAACAATCCCCGCTGGCTCATATTTGCCGCCGGTTCCCGTAAATCCTCCGGTCGCAAAATGGAGTTTCGCCGCAGCTGCCTGAATGGCTGCACCACCTGACGCTGATGAGCCGCCACCGGTAGCACCTCCAATGGCGCTGCCGATACTCCCGACAATCCCCACCATTGCCTGCTTAAGCAGAATTTCTGTCATCATGGACAGCACGGAACGGGTGAAGCTGCGCCAGTTCTGTTCACTGCCGGTCAGCATCGCCGCCATATTCTGTGCAATACCATCAAAGGTCTGTGTGGCTGCACTTTTAACCTGCGACATACTGTCCGTGGCGCTCTCTTCCCACTCACTCCAGCCTGACTTGAGGCCTGCCATCCAGCTCCCGCGAAGCTGGTCTTCAGCCGCCCAGGTCTTTTTCTGCTCTGACATGACGCTATTCAGCGCCAGCGGATTATCGCCATACTGTTCCTTCAGGCGCTGTTCCGTGGCGTCCCGCGCTGCCTGCCGGTCAGTCAGCCCCCGGTTTTTCGCCTCAATGGCTGCCCGTTTTGCCCGTTGTTGCTGTGCGAATTTATCCGCCTGCTGCGCCAGCGCGTTCAGGTGCTCCTGATACGTGACCTTATCGCCAAGTGCAGCCAGCTGGCGTTTGTACTCCAGCGTCTCATCTTTATGCGCCAGCAGGGATTTCTCCTGTGCGGACAGCTGGCGACGTTGTGCCGCCTCCTCCAGTACCGCGAACTGACTTTCTGCCTTCCACAAATCCCGGCGCTGCTGGCTGATTTTCTCATTCGCTCCGGCATGCTTCTCCAGCGTCCGGAGTTCTGCCTGAAGCGTCAGCAGGGCGGCATGAGCACTGTCTTCCTGACGATCGCCCGCAGACACCTTCACGCCGGACTGTTTCGGCTTTTTCAGCGTCGCTTCATAATCCTTTTTCGCCGCCGCCATCAGCGTGTTGTAATCTGCCTGCAGGATTTTCCCGTCTTTCAGTGCCTTGTTCAGTTCTTCCTGACGGGCGGTATATTTCTCCAGCGGCGTCTGCAGCCGTTCGTAAGCCTTCTGCGCCTCTTCGGTATATTTCAGCCGTGACGCTTCGGTATCGCTCTGCTGCTGCGCATTTTTGTCCTGTTGACTCTGCTGTTCAGCCTTCTTTCGGGCGGCTTCAAGCGCAAGACGGGCCTTTTCACGATCATCCCAGTAACGCGCCCGCGCTTCATCGTTAACAAAATAATCATCCTTGCGCAGATTCCAGATGTCGTCCGCTTTCTTAAACGCAGCCTCTGCCTTAATCAGCATCTCCTGAGCGGTATCAGGACGACCAATATCCAGCACCGCATCCCACATGGATTTGAATGCCCGTGCTGTCCTGTCTGCCCAGGTCTCCAGCGTGCCCATGTTCTCTTTCAGGCGGCGGGTCTGGTCATCAAACCCTTTCGTTGCGGCCTCGTTCGCCGCCTGCAATGCCCCGGCCTCATCGCCGGAACGCTGCAACTGAGCAACATACGCAATCTGCTCCGCCGTCACGTTATGGAACTGGCGCGCCATCGCTGTCAGCCCTGACGTCGGGTCTGTGGTCAGCTTCCCGAAGGCTTCAGCGACCTTGTCCACCTCCACGCCGGATGCAGAGGAGAAACGCGCCACACTCTGGCTGATGGACGCAATCTGAGCCTCACCGCTTACCCCCGCCTTAACCAGTGCGCTGAGTGACTCGCTGGTCTGGTTAAACGTCAGCCCTGCCGCCTGCCCGGCTCTGGACAGGACCAGCATACGATCTGCCGTCAGACCTGACTGATGACCGGAAAGGACCAGCGTTTTGTTGAAATCGGACAGGGTTGAGTTACCCTGATACCAGGCATACGCCAGCGCACCGGTCGCCACCGCCAGCGAGGTGGCCCCGACCATCGGCAGGGTGATCGCACCGGCAAGCCCCCGGAACATGGGGATCATCCCGCCGAAGGAGTCCTTAACCTGACCACCCTGTTGCAGCAGGATCAGCCACGGGCTTTGCCCGCCTGCAAGCTGCGTGGCCACGTCGGTGAACTGTGCAGGCAGCATACGCATGGCGGCTTTATACTGCCCGACGGAAATCCCCGCTTTCTGTGCAGCCAGCGCCTGCCGGCTCAGCGACTGTTCAACGACTGCCGCTGTTTTTTTCGCATCAGTTTCCGTACCGGAAAAATGACGCCTGACTCTGGCCATCTGCTCGTCAAATCTGGTCGCATCCAGACTTAAATCAACGACCAGATCGCCTACCGGTTCAGCCATACCGGACTCCTCCTGCGATCCCTTCTGATACTGTCATCAGCATTACGTCATCCTCCGTCATGTCCGCCACATCCGGGGAAGCGGGGATAACTTCATTCCCGTCCGGGCCAAAACGAACGCCTCCGGCAAGCCCTGCCGCTTTCTGCATCAGCACATCATCTTCAGGCTCTTCGTCAGCCTCGCGCCGGTTCAGCAGACTGAAATCCAGCGGATGCATCTCCGGATCGCTGAAAAACAGGCTGAGCACGGTGTACGTCAGCCCGGAAAAGTGCATATCCAGCAGAACATCATGAAAATAATGGGTACTGTAAAAGCGGTGCCAGTCGGCATACTCCGTGGATGACATCCCGGCAAGCATGGCGCGCCAGTCGGGTCGCCCCATCTCACGCGCCAGTTTCAGGGCAAAACTCAGCTCACCGTCGAACACTTTCCCGCAGAAACAGGCTCTGCAGCCCCGGCGTCCTCTGCCTGTTCAGGGGCATTATTCACCACAAACTCAGACATTCCGGACAGACGTAACACCACGTTTTCAGCCTGAGCAATTGCCTCCGTGGGCCAGGTGGTAAGCACTTCCTGCTCAATCTGCGTAATGGCTTCATTCATGGACGGCAGCTTTGTCTTCTGCGGATGGTTATGCCACAGAGACATCGCCACCAGAAACGCCCCGCCTCTGATAAGATCCTCTACAGACACCTGCAGGTTGCCACTGGATTCAGCCTTTTTTTCCTGCTCTTTCAACCAGGCAAGATGCTCAATACGCTGCAGGGCTGACAGTTCAGAAAGCGTGACGGTCACACCGTTATGTTCAAATGATTCGGTTTTCAGGAACATCGCTGACTCTCCGGATTAACTGGCGGTGACGGTGATTTCTGCAACCGCAGCAAACTCACCATTACCGGATACGACCGGAATGTTGACCTTGCCTGCAGCAACACCTTTCACGGTGATGGTCATACCACTGACCGACACGGTGGCTTTTGTTTTATCCGCAGACACCGCACGGAAGCTCTTGTCGGTTGCGCCCTCCGGCTGGAATGCCACGGTCAGCGTGGTGCTCTGCCCTTTCACTACGGAAGCACTGGCGGGTGTCACCGTCATGCCGGTGGCCGCCGTCACCGTGCTGCGATCTTCTGCCATCGACGGACGTCCCACATTGGTGACCTTCACCGTGCGGGTAATCACTTCCTTCGCCGTCACCGCCTTACCGATACTGCTGACCCAGCCACGGAACACATCGACCGTGCCGTTCGGGAAGCGGATTTTATAGGCACGGGTATCACCTTCATTAAACCACGCCAGCAGCGCCTGCTGCCCCTGCTCTCCGGGCATCCACGCCAGCGTGAAGCTGGTATCTCCGGCAGATTTCTGCCCCTGCCCGGTCGCAGTCCAGTCTGCATCTTCATCATCGAGATAGCTGTCGTCATAGGACTCAGCGGTCAGTTCGCCGGGCGTCAGGTCTTTAACTTTTGCCAGACGCGACCAGTCAACGTCTGAAAGCGGGTTCGCATAAGGGTCACCGCTCCCCTTATAAACCCACAGGGTGGTCCCGGCACCTTTCACCGGCATTGTAGGATTTGGTACAGGCATAGCGTCCTCACATTTCATAGGTAATGACATAAGTCAGATCGGCTGAACTCCACAGGCCCGCATCATCGTCGCGCCGGTAGTCATAGCCACTGGCCACCATACTGGTGATCAAATCTGACAGTGCCGGGATATCGCTCATCACCGGATAAATCCGGGACTCCATCCACGAATCCAGCTCTGAATCCGGCACCTGAGCAGGCAGGAAAACTTCGATATGCAGCTCAGCCTGCCAGGTATCGCTGTCCAGCTCTTCGCCCGTGTATTCAGCGCCGGTGAGATAAACGGCAATTGCCGGAAAATCCGCCTCATCAAAAACAGCGGGGCGACCATCAAAAAGCGTCGCCCCGGTGTCATGCTTCTCCAGTGCATCCAGTACGGCTGCACGGAGTTCAGTATGTTTCATCGCTTTATTACCATTCTCAGTTGATGCTGCAGCGCATAGCCCAGCTCTTTCGGAAGACGTTCACGCCGTATCCGTTCAATATTCTGTTTAAATGCCGTGGTAAGCGGCACCGCCATCGGGATTTTCACCACATCAATGGGGTAACGATTTTTCCCGGCCACACGCTGCATGACATGCCACCGGCCATTTTTCAGTTGCTGAATAAACGCGCCGGGAATACGACGGTTACCCACCACAAGCACGCTGCCGCCACCTTTCAGGGATGAACGCTGCCCCTTTTTACGACGCCTGCGGCGGGACAGGACAACCCGCGCATTACCCAGCTTGATTACGGGCAAATCCCCCCGGTTAACTTTGATTCTGGCCTGCGGATTTTTGACCGTGGCCCTTTTCAGCCTGGCCCTTTCCTTTACCAGTTTCCGGCGTACCTTTGTCTCACGAGCAACCTGTGACGCCGACTGCGATATCGCGGATGAAGCAACGCGGTTAATGGCCATTGCGGCGGCACCAGGCACCGCCGTTTTGCTGATACGGCTGAGGTTTTCAACGGCCTGCTCAAGACCTTTTATGGCCATACATCCCCCTTTCAGCGGCGACGGTTAACGGCAGGCGGCACGCCACGCCCAAGCCAGAGATGACAACTTCCGCCATCATCCGGCGAAACCCGGTCTACCCAGAAGTTTTCCTCACCGATGGTCAGCGTGTCTCCACGCCGCAGCTGCCGCACCTCATCAGTCCGGACAAACAGGGACGGGCTGGAGCCTTCAACGCGCACGCCCTGTCCGGCATAGCTGATATTTTCAGGGTCATCAAAAACACCACGTATTACTGCGCCGGACTGCTCACCGGATGTAATGGTGGCTGACGTTCCCATGTACCCGCGTATCGTTTCATCGGCGTGGGCAATGGCAGCATCGAACAGGTTATCGAAATCAGCCACAGCGCCTCCCGTTATTGCATTCTGGCCAGGCCGCGCTCTGTCATTTGTGCTGCCACACCGGCAGAGACACGGAACGCCGTTCCCGGCAGCACAAATGCCACAGGTTCATCCCGGATGGCGTGAAGTGCATCAGTATGCAGCGTCACCAGTGCCACGACCGTGACCAGAGCGGCCGTATCAATCATGGTATCCGGCTGCGCTGATACCACCTCATTTTCATGCCCGGTCAGCACATTTTCCGGGCTCAGAGGGGTGTCCTGACCGGCAGTGTCATCCGTGTCATCAAGCTCTTCTTCCAGCTCTGCCACACGGAGCGCCAGTTCTTCTTTCGTCCCCGTCAGGCTGACATCACGGTTCAGTTGCTCACCCAGCGACCGGAGACGGGCAATCAGTTCATCTTTCGTCATGGACTCCTCCACAGAGAGAAAATGGCCCCGAAGGGCCACGATTACGCCAGTTGTACGGACACGAACTCATCAGGGTCAGCCAGCAGCATCAGCGGTGCTGACTGAATCATGGTGAACTCACGCGCCGGATCGCCGGTGGTCACCCAGTTTTTCGGGTAACGGGCAGAGGCGTTAATGCCTTCGCGCTGTGCGTCCGCATCCTGAATGCAACCATAGGTGCGCAGACCGCGTGCCTGAGTGTTGCCCAGCACCATCGTGTTGTCCGGCAGGAAGTTCTTTTTGACGCCGTTTTCCACGTACTGTCCGGAATACACGACGATGGCCACATCGCCATACATTCCCTTATAAGACACCGCTTTGCCCAGGTCTTTTACCGCTGTCTCCAGCTCGGAATGAGAGCCGCGACGGGTATCCAGCTTCTCCTTGACGGCCTTGAAGGAACGGAACAGCGCCCAGCCTTTCGGATCAAACACGATGATATTCACCACGCCGCTGGCGTTCAGCGCGTAGGCTTCGATATCGTCGGTCGGGTCATACGTGGACTTGTCACGCTTGCTCCACTCCGTGCCGCCGGACTGCGTGATGTTGTTCGCCGCACTGCGGCCCATATCCACCTCAACCGGATCGAAGGCTTCACCGGTCATGGTGTATTTGCCCTTAAGCACGGCAGAAACTGCCTGCATCTCTTCCACCTGGGCAATGGCCAGCTCTTCGTCACGCATGTTCTGCATGATGATGCGACGGCGACGGTAAGCCGGGTCCGCCAGATTCTGCGGATCTTCATCCGGCAGGCGACGCAGGGTCATCTGCGGATTCACCTCATGCTTGGGTTTGACATATCCCGGCGTAAATTCAGAGGTGGAGCCGCCACGGGAGCGGATAACCTCACCGGAAACAATCGGTGAAACGTACAGCGCCATGTTTACCAGTCCCGGAATTTGTGAGAGATAGACTTTCTCCGTGGTGAAGGGATAGCTCTCACGGAAAAAGAGACGCAGAAACAGCGGATCAAACTTAAATTTCTGCTCATTTGCCGCCAGCAGCTGGGCGGTTGTGTACATCGACATAAAAAAATCCCGTAAAAAAAGCCGCACAGGCGGCCTTTAGTGATGAAGGGTAAAGTTAAACGATGCTGATTGCCGTTCCGGCAAACGCGGTCCGTTTTTTCGTCTCGTCGCTGGCAGCCTCCGGCCAGAGCACATCCTCATAACGGAACGTGCCGGACTTGTAGAACGTCAGCGTGGTGCTGGTCTGGTCAGCAGCAACCGCCAGAATGCCAACGGCAGCACCGTCGGTGGTGCCATCCCACGCAACCAGCTTACGGGTGGCGGTGTCCGGCATCAGCGGGGTCATTGCAGGCGCTTTCGCACTCAATCCGCCGGGCGCGGTTGCGGTATGAGCCGGGTCACTGTTGCCCAGCGGCTGGTAATGGGTAAAGGTTTCTTTGCTCGTCATAAACATCCCTTATACTGGTGTGTTCAGCAAATCGTTAACGGCATCAGATGCCGGGTTACCTGCAGCCAGCGGTGCCGGTGCACCCTGCATCAGACGATCCAGCGCAGTGTCACTGCGCGCCTGTGCACTCTGTGGCGCTGCGGCCAGAATGCGGCGGGCCGTTTCCACGGTCATACCGGGGGTTTCTGCCAGCACGCGTGCCTGTTCTTCGCGTCCGTGCGCCTCCTCACAGTTGAGGATCCCCATAATGCGGCTGTTTTCTGCCGCAACCGCTGCGGTGATCTGCGCGTTCACGTCCGGTTGCGCCGCGCTGGCGTTTTCGCCCTCCGTCGCTGGCACCACGTCAGTAACGTCAGCCTGCGAAGCAGTGGCTGAAACAGTTGTTGATTGAGTCTCTTTGGTCATTCGCCCTCCTGAGAGACGGGATTTACGTGCATCCAGTGCATCACGCATGACGGTGATCGCATCGGTGCTGTTAACAAGTTCATCAGCCAGTCCGGCATCAATGGCCTCCTGACCGCTGTACACTGCAGCCTCTGTATCCAGCACAGCCTGCACAGACAGGCCGGTATATGCCGACACCTTCTGCGCAAACATCTGGCGGGTTGCGTCCATCCGGGACTGCAGTGTCTCCCGGACGTCATCCGGAAGATGGCTGTAGGGGTTGCCATCCACCTTATGGCTGCCGCTGTAAATCAGCGTGATTTCCACACCCTGTTTCTCCAGCGCAGCACCGTAATTACTGTGAGCCATCATGACGCCGATGGAGCCTGTCCGGGCGGTCTGCGTGACCAGACGCCGGGAGGCGGCACAGGCAAGCAGCTGACCTGCACTGCAGTTCATATCGTTGGCCAGCGCCCATACCGGTTTTATGTCACGCACACGGGCGATGATGTCAGCGCAGTCAAATGCTCCCGCCACCATTCCGCCTGGCGTGTCCATATCGAGCAGAATGCCGTCCACCATCGGATCGCTGGCAGCCTGTTGCAGACGGGCGATAATGCCGTTGTAACCGGTCATCCCCGAATACGGCTGCAGCGCCCGCGTCCGGCTGACCAGCGTGCCGGAAACCGGCAGCACGGCGATGCCGTTCATGACCTGATAACTGCGGGCCTGTCGTGGTCCGTCATCATCACCGGATAACGCCAGCGTCGCGAGTGCCTCCTGGGCAGTCAGGCTGTCACCGGACACCGCATCCGTCAGGCGGCTGATCCCAAGCTGGCCTGCAAGCGCACAAAAGAAAACCCGCGCATAGGCGGGTTCAAGCATCAGCGGCTCATTAAAGGCCATGCTGGCAATATGCGGGAGATTACGCAGCTCTGCTGTCACTCTTCTCCTCCTCTGTTGATTGTCGCAGCCCGGATTCAAATGCCGCAGCCGCCCAGGCGGGCGGTTTAAGACCAGCCGCGCGGCGCTCCATCGTTTCACGGACCTGCTGGGCAAAAATTTCCTGATAGTCGTCACCGCGTTTCGCGCACTCTTTCTCGTAGGTGCTCAGTCCGGCTTCTATCAGCATCACCGCTTCCTGAACTTCTTTCAGACCATCGATGGCCATACGACCGGAGCCTATCCAGTCACAGTTCCCCCAGGCACTTCGGGCTTCCTGAAAACTGAAGCGCGCTTTTGAAGGTAACGTCACCACGCGGCGAACGATGGCCTCTTCCAGCCAGCACAGAAACATCTGGCTCGCCTGACGGGATGCGACGAATTTTCGCCGCCCCATAAAGTGCGCCCACGACTCGTTCGCGCTGGCCCGTGCCGTGGAGTAGCTCATCTGGGCGTAATTCCGGGAAAGCTGCTCATACGAGACACCCAGCCCGGCTGCGATATAGCGCAGCAGTGACTGCTCAAACACGGAGTAGCCGTTATCCGTGTCCTGAGCCGTCTGCAGGTTCAGTGAGTCACCCGGCATCAGGTGCGGCACTTTTGCGCCTCCAAGCCGGACCGGTGCTGCGGCGTAATACGCGGCAATTTCACCAATCCAGCCGGTCAGCCTTTCCCGCTGCTCCTGACTGTTCGCGCCAAGAATAAAATCCATCGCTGACTGCGTATCCAGCTCACTTTCAATGGTGGCGGCATACATCGCCTTCACAATGGCGCTCTGCAGCTGCGTGTTCTGCAGCGTGTCGAGCATCTTCATCTGCTCCATCACGCTGTAAAACACATTTGCACCGCGAGTCTGCCCGTCCTCCACGGGTTCAAAAACGTGAATGAACGAGGCGCGCCCGCCGGGTAACTCACGGGGTATCCATGTCCATTTCTGCGGCATCCAGCCAGGATACCCGTCCTCGCTGACGTAATATCCCAGCGCCGCGCCGCTGTCATTAATCTGCACACCGGCACGGCAGTTCCGGCTGTCGCCGGTATTGTTCGGGTTGCTGATGCGCTTCGGGCTGACCATCCGGAACTGTGTCCGGAACAGCCGCGACGAACTGGTATCCCAGGTGGCCTGAACGAACAGTTCACCGTTAAAGGCGTGCATGGCCACACCTTCCCGAATCATCATGGTAAACGTGCGTTTTCGCTCAACGTCAATGCAGCAGCAGTCATCCTCGGCAAACTCTTTCCATGCCGCTTCAACCTCGCGGGAAAAGGCACGGGCTTCTTCCTCCCCGATGCCCAGATAGCGCCAGCTTGGGCGATGGCTGAGCCGGAAAAAAGACCCGACGATATGATCCTGATGCAGCTGGATGGCGTTGGCGGCATAGCCGTTATTGCGTACCAGATCGTCTGCGCGGGCATTGCCACGGGTAAAGTTGGGCAGCAGGGCTGCATCCACACTTTCACTCGGTGGGTTCCATGCCCGCAACTGCCCACCAAATCCGCTGCCACCGCCGTGATAACCGGCATATTCGCGCAGCGATGTCATGCCGTCCGGCCCCAGAAGGGTGGGAATGGTGGGCGTTTTCATACATAAAATCCTGCAGGTCCCCTGCGTCGCTGTGTCATGCCGGTCTGCACTTCCAGCTCTGCAATATATTTTTTCAGGTCAGACACGGAAGTGGCCGTAAACTCCACTCGCCGTCCGTCTTTCTGTACCGTTGCCACCCGTTTACCTGTCATCAGGTCATGCAGTGCCGCACGGGCAGCGGCAAGTTCTTCCTGTCGCGTCATTCATCCTCTCCGGATAAGGCACGGGCGTAATCTGCCAGTGTTTTCTTGTTGGTTGCTGCACTATCCTCTTCCTGCAGGCTCGCCAGCAGTGCACTGAGATCCAGTTGCCAGCGGGAAATACTGATGCGCAGCGCCGCCAGCGCATAAACGAAGCAGTCGAGTGCCTCATTGCGTCGCTTTTTGCTGTCCCACAGTATTTTTTTCCTGCCATCCACCCATTTTTCGACCTGCTCTTCAGCAGTCAGCTGCTGCGCTTCGGTCAGATCAAAAATATCCGGGTTATTCGGGAAGTGAACGGCACCGGGAAGCGGTTCATCCCCTTCCGGCGTCAGTGTGAAGCGGTTATAAATCTGCTCTTTCGCGGTATCCGTACCAATTTCGGTAAGGTAAACCCCGTTTTTGTTTCGCTTACGTGGCATGCTGGCCACCGGCTTACCGTAGACGGATGCCCCTTTAATGGGGATCACCCGGAACAGCCCATGCTTTTTCGAGCGTTCATACACAATGGTCGGGTCAATCCCGCCAGTATCCCAGCAGATACGGGATACCGACATTTCTGCACCATTCCGGCGGGTATAGGTTTTATTGATGGCCTCATCCACACGCAGCAGCGTCTGTTCATCATCGTGGCGGCCCATAATAATCTGCCGGTCAATCAGCCAGCTTTCCTCACCCGGCCCCCATCCCCATACGCGCATTTCGTAGCGATCCAGCTGGGAGTCGATACCGGCAGTCAGGTAAGCCACACGGTCAGGAACGGGCGCTGAATAATGCTCTTTCCGCTCTGCCATCACTTCAGCATCCGGACGTTCACCGATTTTCGCTTCCCATGTCTCACCGAGCGTGGTGTTCACGAAGGTTTTACGTTTTCCCGTATCCCCTTTCGTCTTCATCCAGTCTTTGACAATCTGCACCCAGGTGGTGAACGGGCTGTACGCCGTCCAGATGTGAAAGGTCACGCTGTCCGGTGGCTCAATCTCTTCACCGGATGACGAAAACCAGAGAATGCCATCACGGGTCCAGATCCCGGTCTTTTCGCAGATATAACAGGCATCAGTGAAGTCCAGCTCCTGCTGGCGGATGACGCAGGCATTATGTTCGCAGAGATAAAACACGCTGGAGGGGTCATCCGGCGTCCATTTGAGGCCAAACGGCGTCTCTTTATCGCCAAATTTAAGGTACTGCTCCTCCCCGCAGTGCGGGCAGGCAACATGAAAACGCATAAAATGCGGGGATTCACTGGCTGCACGCTCAATCTGACAGGTGCCTCTCACTTTGGGCGTGGAGCCACGGATGGACTTTGGCCAGACCGAGCCTTCAATACGCTTGTCACCCAGGAACGTCGGAGAGCCTTCCTGTTCAATATCATCATCAAAGGCAGCAAGTTCATCATAACCCGCCACATCCACCGACTTTTCACGGTAGTTTTTTGCCGCTTTACCGCCCAGGCACCAGAAGCCACGACCATTGGTGAAACGCTTCATGGTGAGCGTGTTATCCCGGTGCTTTTTGCCATACCACGGGGCCAGTGCCAGCAGCGACGGAATATCGCGGATGGTCGGCTCAACGTGGGTTTTCATAAAGTTCTCGGCATCACCATCCGTCGGCAACCAGATAAGGGTGTTGCGCTGCTTATGCTCTATGAAGTAGGCATAAACACCCAACAGCATTTTGGAATAACCGACACGGGCAGACTTCACCACATTCACCTCGCGGATGTAGTCGCTGCCCATCGCATTCATGATGGCCCGCTGAAAGGGCAGTGTTTCCCAGCGCCCTTCCTGGTATGCGGATTCTTTCGGGAGATAGTAACTGGCATCCGCCCATTCAACGGCGGTCTGTGGCTCCGGCCTGAACAGTGAGCGAAGCCCGGCGCGGACAAAATGCCGCAGCCTGTTAACCTGACTGTTCGATATATTCACTCAGCAACCCCGGTATCAGTTCATCCAGCGCGGCTGCTTTGTTCATGGCTTTGATGATATCCCGTTTCAGGAAATCAACATGTCGGTTTTCCAGTTCCGGAAAACGCCGCTGCACCGACAGGGGGATCCCGTCGAGAATACTGGCAATTTCACCTGCGATCCGCGACAGCACGAAAGTACAGAATGCGGTTTCCACCACCTCAGCAGAGTCTCTGGCATTCTTCAGCTCCTGTGCGTCGGCTTGCGCACGCGTAAGTCGATGGCGTTCGTACTCAATAGTCCCTGGCTGCAGATCTGTCTCGCTGGCCTGCCGCAGTTCTTCAACCTCCCGGCGCAGCTTTTCGTTCTCAATTTCAGCATCCCTTTCGGCATACCATTTTATGACGGTGGCAGAGTCATAAAGCACCTCATTACCCTTCCCACCGCCTCGCAGAACGGGCATTCCCTGCTCCTGCCAGTTCTGAATGGTACGGATACTCGCACCGAAAATGTCAGCCAGCTGCTTTTTGTTGACTTCCATTGTTCATTCCACGGACAAAAACAGAGAAAGGAAACGACAGAGGCCAAAAAGCCCATTTTCAGCACCTGTCGTTTCCTTTCTTTTCAGAGGGTGTTTTAAATAAAAACATTAAGTTACGGCGAAGAAGAACGGAAACGCCTTAAACCGGAAAATTTTCATAAATAGCGAAAACCCGCGCGCCTTCCGCCCCGTAACGTTCTGGATTGCCGGAAAGGACCCGTAGGACAGAAGATCAGGTTTACCTACTGTGTAAATCTCCATCCTTCAGCCCTGTCATCAGCGCCTGATTAACTAACGGCATCAGTTCGTGAACGATGGCAAGAAACTCCAGGAAAAGTTCGTTCTGAGTCTTCTCATCTGCCTCAGCCTGTCGCTGATCGTATTCCTTCAGCTTACTTTCAAGTTGGTTAATACGTGCATTGAGTGCCTCGAAAACAGCAACTGACATATCTACCTCAAAGCAATAAAAGAAATGCGTGCGGCCACGGTCGCACAGACCTGAATACACGTCCTGTTTCTTCCACCCCCGCACAGGACTGGCGAGCATGAGGGACAAACCCGCGAATCATAAACGCGGTAAAAACCCGGTGTGCATCGTTTTTGATTATTCCCGCACACTCGCGCAGAAGGAGTTCCCCGTCGGGCTACGGTCATGGTTAATGCGGGAATACAGCGACGATACAGCGCATGATGTGTCAGGCTTGAATACCTTTATCCGTTAAAAGGGATATCAGTTAAGTTATCCCGTGTAGGGTATAAGCCATTATCAAGCCCACCAGTAGATGGGCTTTGTAATGGCTACTTCGCTTTTGCTTCCGCTCGCTTACGCCGGCGCTCTTCTTTCCTCTCGGCTTTTGCCATGTCCATGAATGCCTGCATGATCGAGTTCCGCATCATGTAGCTAACAAAGTGATGATTGACACAGCCGTTGAGGCGCAGCTGCTCGCCAAACTCATCCACCGAGGCCAATGCTTCCATCATGCCCTTCTCGCCTTTCATGAACTCTGAGAAGTCGCGCCCCGCTCTGGAGGCGCATTCAATGACACGATCACTCATCCCGGAAGCCCGGGGATCGTTATCTGCAGCTGGTTAGCCAGGGAGTTAATCTCAGCGACCAACACTGGCTTCGTATAGCGCCATGCCGCCAGCCCTTGTCCACAGAAGCTCGCCATATCTTTTTTCTGATCAAACTCATGACACTTCATATTGAGCTGCGCACTTAAGCTGTTGCGATGCTGAAGTTCTCCGGTGAAGTAGTCATCCAGGACTTTATAGGCTGCATATTTAAATCCGGGGTTTAGCCATGCTGCATAATCATAAGCAACAAACTTCCCGCCATATGTTCCACCGTGTACACCGCGCTCAGTAAAAACCACAGATTCGTGGTTTTTCTCCAGCTCGGCTAAGAACTCTTTGGTCTGCTTGTTTCGCAGGTAGTGGTACGGAGATTCAGATTCACTTTTACCACTGGCTTTCCACATATCAGTGAGGCAGATCATGCCATCTTCACCGATACGAATTGGTTGATTGAAGAGGGTTAATGATTTCATAGCGTGTACTTACTCTTTGAAATGAACCTTTGCCGCACAGGAAACCAGCCCACCGAGGCTCGCCAGCACTAACTGGTATCCTCAAAGGCCCATTCCAAAGGGGCAGGTTCGGTGTAAAAAACATGCGTTGCGGTACGCATTTATTGCAAAAAGCCCCGCATCGCGAGGCTCATTAAATTGACTTTGTGATTTGCAAAAAAATTATTTCAGGCATTGCGTCCTGATGTACTCCTGCAGGTAGTTAACCTGCGCGGTTATCCTGTCGATTCCACTTCTGAGACGGTAATAATTGAGTTCAGCATCTGCTGTAAGTCCTGGGCTTTCTCCATCGCCCATGCTGCTGGCTCCGGTCGTTGACTTTGCACAGGTGGCGGCGACTTGCAGGCGCTTACGACCAGCAGAAACATCAGCACGGAGACTTTCGATAGTCGCGTTAGCATCAGCAAGCTCCTTTGTATATCTGGCGTCGAGTTCTGCTACATCACGTTGACGCTTCTGCATGTCAGCGATAATGGATGCGGCCTTATCACGCTGCTTTTTGTAGGTGATGGCGTTATCACGGTAATGATTAACAGCCCATGACAGGCAAACGATGATGCAGATAACCAGAGCGGAGATAATCGCGGTTACTCTGCTCATACCTCAATCTCTCTGACCGTTCCGCCTGCTTCTTTGAATTTTGCAATCAGGCTGTCAACTTTATGCTCGAACTGACCATAACCAGCGCCCGGCAGTGAAGCCCATATATTGCTGCAACGATCGATAGCCTGACGGATATCACCGCGATCAATCATCGGTAAAGCGCCACGCTCCTTAATCTGCTGTAGTGCAACAGCGTCCTGGCTTTTGGGAGAGAAGTCTTTCAGGCCAAGCTGCTTACGGTAGGCATCCCACCAACGGGAAAGAAGCTGGTAACGTCCTGCGGCTGTTGATTTGAGTTGCGGGTTCAGCGTGACAAGTTTGCGAGGGTGATCGGAGTAATCAGTGAAGAGTTCACCACCGACAATAACGTCATAACCGTGGTTACGTGTCGGTTGTCGCCCATTATCCGTTCCTTCTGACCACGCCAACATATCGAGGAAAGCTTTACGCTGAAGATTAAGATTTTGCATTTTTCACCCCTGTCAGTCGTTCCCAGAAGTACGTAAGTGCAACCGACCCCATCGCACCGCTAATACCCGCCGTCGCGAGAATCATGTAAACGCTGAATCCACTTTCGATACTGATCAGGCCACCAATAACACCGGTGAATCCCGATACCACTATCTGAGCCAGAGCATTTATCCAACTCCACGTTGCTTTACTCTGCTTAACATCTATCAGGTAGCGGACCAGACCGCCCCAACCTGCGATTATCAGCAAAACGAGCCAGAACGCTCCGGCAAGGCTCTCTTTTTCGTGCATATGAATAGCCAATGTTTCGCCGCCGACAAAAGGCCGGGACGTTAAATGTCAGAAATCAGGCTCACGGGGTAATTTAACGACAAAGCACGGAGTTGATGCTCCCCGCAAACCTGGAATAAAAAAGCCAGCATGTAGCTGGCAATAGAGGGTTAAGCAATATCAACTCAACAGCTGAAGACACCCTGGCTGGGGTAGGTTGGAAGGCTACTCACCGTCCAGAAACAGAAAAGCCCAAAGTTTTAAACCTCGGGCTTGAATTTGGATTACTGCCAGTGCGTACAACATTGGCAGAATATCAGATTTACATGAAATATATGCTTTTTAATCCAGTTTTGCAATACTTCGCTGTGAAAATGTCGCCTTTTGCTTTAAACGTGTTCTCGTTACAAGCAATAAAGCTTCGCTATCAAGCTGTAGAAAAATGTGCTTCATTGCAACCCAGCGTTCAGTGAATGTCTCAGACCAGTTTTTTGATGTCACTCCCACCAGTAATGCCAGCTCCTGGTATTCATAGGTCTTACGCCCTGCCAGCTCGTTCTTCACATCCTGTGCCGCCAGCCAGATCAACTTCTTTAAGCGCTCCAGTGTCTTACTGGCAATTTTTCTTGTACCTAACAGCGCCTTAAACTCGCTCCATGCCCACTGCGTTATGGCAACCTGATGCTCCCAGCGAATATTTTCACTGTAACTCCACAGCAACCACGCTTTCTGATGTTCATCGAGAGACAAAATCGCACGCCGCCACGAAGAGGTTGAAAACTCGACCGAACTGACCAGGGCGACAGATGAACCTTTTGCGTACGACTGTTTACCGGAAATCGGCGGATTATCCAGCGTAATCATCTTGCCAGTTACCACATCCAGAATGCGCGGCTTCTTTCGTTTATATGTACCAGTATCAAATTGTGCATGCTCCAGCCAGGCTTCAAGCTGGCCTTTCGTTGCTCCGCTCAAATCAGCAGTAGCCACAATGAGTTGCTCGCGGACATACTGTAAATATTGGGTATTCATGCGGCAGCTCCTTTCAGTGTTTTGGCGTAATTCTTCAGTATCCGGTAATCGGTCAAAACAGAACCGGGGAAACGATATAAGCGCAGGCGCATCCAGCGGTGGCGAAGACGTTCTGCCATATAAGACTCAAACATCATTCATTCCCCAGTTCGGTGATGGTCAGCTCCAACTTCCCACCCTTGGTAACGGGCATTTTCACAACGCGATAATCAACGACCTGAGCATCATCCAGCCAGAAACCTGCTTTGGTGAGTGCGTCAAAAGCTGCTTTTTGCAGATTATCCAGGTCACGGCGACGGCGATCCGGCATGTGGCACTCAATACGGATTTTCACTGGCATAGCCAGACCGATATCCAGCATGGAGCCTTTGATGATTCGGGCGACGTTATCGCGGTATACCTGCCCCTCTGCGCTGATGTGCGTGCGCCCGCGATTATGGCGGTAGTAGCGGTTATTGCTCGGCGGCCAGGGTAGTGTGATGTAGTAAGTATTCACGCCTTGATTACCCCCTCTTTCAGCCAGATAACCTGCGTTCTCGCCATACCTTCCAGCGCGCATTCTTTTGCATACTCAGCATCGACAAAATGTGTGCGGCGGTCGATTTCGTCGTGACAGGCAGAACATGCAATGGTGGCAATCAGGTCTGGCGGTTTAATACCGATGCCGCACAATCCAGCCAGCCGGATATGTGCCAGTACAGACGTTTCAGGGTTGCCATTACATACGCCAGGGATTCTTACCTGGCATTCCCGACCACACGCTGCTTTTCTCAAATCAGCCATGACTCCTCCTTGCTGCCAGTCGCAACCATTTTTTATCAACCAGGCTGGCGGTATACCCGAGCAGTGTTGGTATTTCGGATGGTTTCAGCTCAGGCTTACGCTTACGACGATTTGGTACTCTGTAGATGTGTCCGTTCATGACACGAATAAGCGGTGTAGCCATTACGCCTCCTGCTTGTCGCGCAGCAGCTGGAACTCGCAGCTCTGCGGAATAGTCAGGTGGCAGCCAATATTCATCGCCCAGGCTTCAACCTTACACAGGAAGACATACATCTCTCCGGTATCAAGATCGGAGGTATGGCGTAACGACTGGATCGTAGTGATTTCGCCGGTTACGACATCAACCAGGTCCTTGGTTTCATAACCGAGGTATGTGTGTTTGAGTGCATCTTTTACCCATACTGCAGTAGCGAACGATTTCCCCCTGCTGATGAGGTATTCACTGATTTCGCTGTACCACATGTGGCTGAGTGCATTCTGGGAAAGACTGCGTCTCTCCCGCCACGGTTTAAGCACCATGCGAAAGCATTTGCCATCCTCCAGATAAGGCTGGATCTGCTGGCCGATAGCGGTGAAGTTACCGCGATGCAGTTTGATGCCGTCTTGTGGGAGGTTCACGCTTCACCTCCGCAGAGGTCAAACGTTGGATGCAAAGAACCACAGGTGCATTTCTGCATCTGTGAAGGGAGAAGAGAGTTTAGATTGTGTGTGCGCATAAACGTCCCCGTTTAGCGCAGAAGTCACCGGAGTTGTTCAGGCTCCGATGACATGATTATGGCGAGTTGATTATGGAAAATCAATTGAAGATGAAATTCAACAATGCCCCATGGTGCTATGGCGCTCAATTAATTATATAACTTCAGAGAAAACTGATAACCCATTGATGATCACATTAGCTCAGACTAAGAAGACTGACAACGGGGACGAACATGAACAGCAACGCCTGACATAGGTAAATCTCAAAAGCGAATCATATAATCCTTACCCCATCACTCAGAGACATCGCATAATAACATTCATACCACTATATAACCTCCAA
>NZ_VATN01000033.1:0-16931 GCF_005781105.1 Escherichia sp. E2586 | reverse complement strand
ACAACTGGAAGAAGAAATTTGACGCTCAGGGCGTTACCGTCAGGTTTATTGACGATGGGAGCAGCACCGATGGTGATATGGGACAAGTGGTGATGACCATCCTGTCGGCAGTGGCGCTGGCTGTACGCCGGAGGGTCCTGGAGCGTACAAATGAAGACCGACAGGAAGCCAGAATGAAAGATGCGACAGTGTCATTTAATAAAACTGTCGCATTCAGAAAATAAAACCACAACGCCATAATTTACAAACAGAAATTCAAGGTGATATAGAAAATCATTTCAATTTTAAGACAATCCCATCTTTAAATGAAATATTGAAACTACTTAAAATATCAACTGGCATCTCATCTACGTACACGATTTTTAAGTCATTTAACGCCATTACATCTGGCAGGTTTTGAAGAGTTGCCGCAGCTAATGTTAGAGTCGCTTTTGAACCGGATTTAAAGTTAATCATTCCTGCCCAGCATTTTCCTGTTGGTTTCTGTAACTCTTGCACAGGAGCAATTGGGATAGTATTGTTCAATGGATTAATAGTTACCTTTGCACTACCTGACAACTGAATAATCTTACCCATCCCATTCCCCTGTGAAAACTGAGTTGTATGAATATCCACTGTCGAATTATCAAAAGCATCTATCGCAACATAATCTCCTTCGTTGTTATCAGGGACATCATTACATATAGTCCTTGCGAAAATATTTCCATAAGATGAATCATAAAAAGATAAACTACTCGAAAGGTTTAAATTTGAGTCAGTATGTTGCTCTAATCTAACATTTAGTAAGAGTGAAGAATTATTATTAAACCTCAATCCGCTAAGTATACTGCCCGCGATGTTATTTGTTGAAATTTCATTGGCTTGCACATCAAGTGTGCTGTATCCTGATATTATAGCGTTATAAAACAACTCAATATACTCTGCTGAAATGATGAATCTTGAATTCTGAATACCAGTAAGGTATGGGCTTTTAATTGTATCTAACCTTGACATTCCGAGGAAAACAGCGCGTAGATTTTCCAGTGTAACACGGCTATCATCGAACAATTTGAAATCAATTGCGAAATAAGGACGATGTCTCGAGGAATCAGTTAATGTTATGGTTTTTAAGTTTTTGTCACCTGCAATACGGAAATCAGCTTTTTCCAAAAACAGAAAAGTGGAATTTTTATCCTTCGTAGCTGGTACAGACCAATTAATAACGTCGGCTCCTGTACTATCCGGGAGAAGAATAAGAGGACCAGCTTGAACAGGACCAACGTGAACAGGACCAGTAGCCATACCGTAAACTTCAAGCCCGCATCCTTGCATTTTATTAAATGCTTCTGCAGGTCCCCTCAACGTGACTTCTCTGGGATAGTCAAAAGACTGATTACTTTCAGGATCCCAGTTAAACGTAGCGTCTGTATTTTTCATAATAACCTATTTTCAAGTAGAAGTTGTAACCCAAAAAAGTATTAGGTTGCCGATGAACTGCCTGTTTTGTACTTGTAATGGATTAAAGTGTTAATTCATTAGATCTGAACATGAAGCACAATTGTTGTTTTATTTTACGGAATAGGATTACAACTATATATCACGTTGCTGCCATCAATATTTCATCATTACTGATGACCAAAAAAGCAACTGTATTTTTATTCATAAATAAATCTTCATTTCTAATGATGCAACATTTTATTTCATGGCCAAGTGACACTATAAATATTAATAGAATTAAAAAAGAGTTGTTGTTATTTACAAGTTATATATTGATATAGTTTGAGTTATTTTAAAATGATTAGATGTATATAGAAAATATTTTTATTATAAATCTGTGATATCAGTGATTGTAGTGGCACAGTAAATTTGACTACCTGATTAAAGGTGATATTCACACAAATAGCGGGTTGAGTCTCACCTATCCACTGAGTAGTAAGAATCTCTGGGCGTTATTCGCCAGATCGGAGCGGGGCAGAAGGCCGGTTACGTAGAGCTGATGACGTAAATAAAGCGCCTGTCTGGATGATATCGTTGTTGTGTTGCGTTCAACCTGATGGAACTCTGATGGCACTATTTTCAGTCAATACGCGTCAGGTCAATAGTCCAAAAAATCGGTAATCTCAGGATATTTTTGATAAAAAATGTCCTGCGCAATATTTATTGCACAGGACATTGGTGGTTATTCAGACTGATGCAGTAGGTAATCTCACTGCGTTAGCCAGGCACCCTTATCGGATGCTGGAGTGATTTCTGTTTAGTTAATGGTTAAATCCACCGTCATATTGTATTCAAATTTCCATGTTCCGTCGGTGAGAATGTAATGGATCAAACCGGTGTAATGTCCAGCAGGAAGGTCGGGGTTATCGCTGCGCGACCAGTCAAATAAACTTCTCGCAAGAGAAAGCCCACAACCAATCACAGTGTTGAAGGAATAAAGACCACAAGCTGTAAGCTTTCTTGCCCTTAACTTGAGCGTATACTCCTTGCCGTGTTCATCGATGATCGGTGTCTGAATCACTTCATTATCGGGATTGTTTCCTGATGATAGTGTTGTTGGGCCCATCGTGGGGGGAGCAACGATAAATGCTGTGTAAAGGTTAGGGGCGCTCAGATGCGCAGACATAGTTTGGGCTGTGTCAGTATTGATGACCCAGTGTTCAGATATCTCTGTCATAAACGCCATGTCTGGATCTGTTATCGTTGAACCATTCGTGCTTGCCGTTGTCGTCGCCATTCCTACTTTAGTACTTCGAATAGTGACACTTGTAATTCCGTTGGCATCGGTTTTTGACGTTTCCGCAGAAAGGAAGAAACCAGGTGTTGTCTGCCAGCTAACGGTAGCATCAGGGACCCTGTTATTGTTGATGTCCGTCACTATCGCTTCATAGGTTGCGTTATCCTTACCATCAGGGGCAACAATAGACTTATTACTATATATTGTATCCATTTTTGCGGTTTTAATATCTCCAATAAAGGTGACTCCAGGTGCCGCAAGCTGTGTGCCATTCACCGGTATGGTGGCGGTGACAATTGTTACGGCTGCGATTTTCGTGTGTCCGCTGACGGTGGCAACGCCCTGGTTATCCGTCAGACTGTTGGTGCCGTCTAACGTCAGATTCGGGGCGTTACTGGTCCAGTCGATCTGCACGCCCTTAACCGGATTATCGTGGGCATCTTTGACAGTAACCGACCAGGTTACGAGTTCCTTGTCATCGGCTACGGCCTGGGTTTTGTCCACTTTGCTGTCAGACAGGGCCGCTGTAGCAATATTGCCAGTCACATTCACCGTTACAGTCTGGCTGGACTGATTAATACCCGCAGTAATTTGCGACGCACCTCCTTTGGTGGTGGAATAAGCAACTTCCGCGATACCCTGACTGTTGGTGTCGGTGACATTACCAGGCTGGAAAATCCCGTTGGTATTATCGGAGCTCCAGTTAACCCGTTGGTTAATAACAGGATGTCCGGCTTCGTCCGTCACTGTGGCTTTCAGCGTTATGTTATCACCTGCTGCCACATCCGTTGTTGTGGACGGGGTGAGCGCAGAGACTGCGGCAGTAGCCGCATCGGCACCAAAGCTGATGGTTTCAGATGACTGACTTACACCATTGATGGTCGCCACAGCCTGACAGGCGAGTACATCCTCTGAGGTGAGCGTTGCTGTAACCTGACCCTGGGCGTCGGTTTTTTGCGGACTGCCGGTAAGATGATATTTACCTGTTGCTGGCTGAACCTGCCAGGTCACCTCACTCTGGCTGACGGGGTTCTTGTATTCATCTTCCACAGTGGCGGTCAGGGTAACCACATCCTTGTTATTCGCCATTGCGCTGGTTTTACTGGCGCTGACGTTAACCGGTTTTGCACTCTGTATATCAGGCGTGATGGTTAGCTGAATAGTTTTCTGGCTGTGATTGTCGCTGGATGCCGTAATGGTGGTGGCTTTCGCGAGCGTGCTGATGTAAGTCACCTTCACGTTACCCTTCGCATCGGTGTTCGATGTTGTTTCACTGAAAACACCTGCGGCATTGTCAGACTGCCAGACAACAGGTTTATTCGCGACCGGGTGACCGGATGCGTCCAGAACCTGAGCGGTCAACGTAACAATACCTTTACCGGCAGTGACACTGGTGTTATCTGCTGTCAGGCTTTGCAGCGTAGCAGACGTCGCATCCTCAGTGAATTTCACTGTGCCTGATGTTACCAGTGCTCCGCTGGCAGCATGGCCAATGTTACCGCTGATCTGATGCTCCCCACGTTGTTTTGAGGTCAGAGATACCGTCACGTTGCCGTTGCTGTCTGACGTGCTGGAGGCCGTTGACAGGAGACCTGTAGCAGGTATTGCTGCCCAGTTGATACTGATGCCCGACAGTGGGTTGCTGTTCGCATCCGTCACGATCCCCGTGAAAAAAACTTCATCGGCGCCGTTAGCGAGTGCGTTCTGTTTACTGAGTTTCAGGTCGGTAAGCTGCGCAGTGCGGGCGTCACCGATAAAGGTTACCTGTGGCGCATTAAACCCGGCACCTGTTTCTGCCTGGGCCGTGACTCCGGCATTTCCGGCTTTCAATGCGGACAGCGTGACGGACGCGACGCCCGAGGCACTGGTTGTTGTGCTCGGTGCTGAAAGCGTAACACCCGTACCAGAGGCGCTCCAGGTCACTTTATGATTTGTAACAGGGTTGCCTTTAGCATCTTTTACTGCTGCGGTGTAGGTAATAAGCTCCTTGCCGTCGGCAATAGCCTGCGTTTTATCCACGGTGACGTCAGTCACTTTTGCCGAAGTGCTGTCGGCAGTAAAGTGCAGACTTTGTGAACTTACTGCGCTACCGCTCGCGGTGCTGGCAGTAACCACCACATCCCCGCTTGACTGTGACGTTAGTGTTACCAGGCTGTTGCCACTGGCATCGGTGGTGTTCTGCGCGTTACTGAGCGTTCCCTTACCGGATGTAATAACCCACTTCACCTGGCTGCCGATCACCGGATGCTTACTGGCATCAGTGACCAGCGCCGTCAGTTGAATGGCATCATTCAGGTTGGCGATGGCAGTTTTTTTGTCGGCGTTAAGTGAAGTTACCGCGGCGGTTTTACTGTCCGCCATAAAGTGCAGGACCGGAGAAGCCAGCTTCTGCCCCTGCAGCGTGGCTGTCAGCGTAACCTCTTCCACCGTCGGAGAACTGACCTGAACAGTGACATGTCCCTGTTCGTCCGTCTGGGTGGTCGAGGCGGATAACTGCGCGGTATTGCTGGTTGAACTCCAGTCGATCTGGACATTCTTTAACGGATTACCCTGTGCGTCTTCTGCGACAGCAGTCAGCGTAGCGCTGTCCTTTCCATCGGCCAGCAGCGTGGTTTTATCCGGTGTGATGTTTTTCAGCACGGCGCTTTTGGTGTCGGCAACAAACGTCAGCGTGGTGGTTTGTTTCGCTGCACCGTTCGCGGTGGTGGCGGAAACAGTTGTCTGCCCGGCGTGTGTGGAGGTGAAATGCATGGTTGCAACCCCCTGATTATCCGCAAGGCTGCTGGTGCTGACGAAGATCAGCTACTAGTCCTGCTGACAATTCAGGAACATTTAGGGGATTGCAGAACAGGATAAGAATAGGAATTGCCGGCAGAATGATTCTGCCGACAGAATGCCAATTAAAGCAGGCTTATTTTAAGCCTGCTTTTTCGATTGTTGATGTTTTCTATAACAAGACTCAGAAGAGTTATTTGCGGCGATTCGCAGAATAAGGACGTCATCAGTCAGACCGTCCTGCTCACCGTCTGAGTCAAGAGCATGGAAAGAGTCACGCCCATCAGGGTTATCCAGCACATAAACGATTTCAGGTTCCTGGTAAGTCAGTTCGCGCTGGTTGTTATCCAGTTCAGTGAATGACTCTTCTCCAGTTTCGTCGCTGACCACGCCATATGTGCCGACATCAGGTCGGTATAAGAGCGCCTGGAACGCGTCTGGGCTGGATTCAATAATTAACATCCAGTCAGCACGGATCTGGTCGTTAAAGGCTTTATGCCCGTTATAGCGTGTTTTTAGCTGTGGAGTTGGTTCTCTGCCTGCCAGGGAAGATGGCAGAATGGCTATATCAGGTTCTCCAGTGTCCGGAGTAAAACTACCGCCGCTACCAGGGAAATTATCATGGCGATCAGCTTCGGCGGTGGATTGCTCTTCCAGAATGCTGAATGAATCCGATCCGGTATTGCCATGTTCCGGCGCGCCTCCTGCATCCTCTTCAATCGGCGCTGGCGTTTCTCTCTGCGTGCTGTCATGTTCTGACTCCTTACTTACCAGGTTTGCATCGTCAGCAAACCATTCGTCAAAACGGCCCATAAGCATCCTCAAAGGTCGATCTGTCAGGTATCGAAAGGAAGATTTTCGGGAGATTGTGATTTCGGATGAAGGAGGGGGAATTGTTGCAAATGCAAATGCACTTGCGCACAGTGCATCTGTGCGCTATAGTTATGGCATTCAGTAATCATCACGGAGGATCAAATGACTAATGACCAAAAAAATTAACATAAAGGATTTCAGGGATGCGTGGCTTGATGATTTTTTTGAATTTTCAACACCACACAAAAAGATACCTTCTGATATTCATATTACATTGTTGCGGAAGCTGGATATTATCAATGCCGCAACTACCTGGAAGGACTTGAGATCACCACCAGGTAATCGGTATGAGGAATTGTCAGGGAAGCTAAACGGCTATTCATCAATAAGGGTGAATAAGCAATATAGGTTAATTTTTAAGTGGGTTAACGGAAAGGCCGAGGACTTGTATCTCGACCCTCACAAATACTAAAACAAATACCCGGCGGATGGACCGGGTATTGACCAGAGTCCACTTAATACGCACGCTAGTAAGGGCAAAAAATGAAACAGGCAACCAGAAAACCGACGACTGTAGGTGATATCCTGCTGTACGAATACCTGGAGCCGTTAGAGCTGAAGATCAACGAGTTAGCAGAAATACTACATGTTCATCGTAACACCGTAAGTGCTCTTGTTAATAATAATCGTAAGCTAACGATGGATATGGCATATCGCCTGGCAAAAGCATTCGATACTTCTGTAGATTTTTGGATTAATCTTCAGACCGCAGTAGACCTGTGGGAAGTTGAAAATGACATGCGCGTTCAGGAAGAGTTAAGCCGTATCACTACTGCTGAAGAATTTATTTCTCAGCGGAATCTGAATAAAAAAGCAGCCTGATATTGTAAAAAACACACAAAAAGCCCACTAAAAAAGTGGGCTTTTCTTTGGAAATAATGAACATTAAACCTATCCGTACAGAACAGGATTATGAGGCCGCACTGCGTGCGGTCGAACCGATGTTCGATAACAAACCGGAAATGAACACCCCTGAAGGTGATTTCTTTGATGTCATGTGTCTTCTCATTGAAGAGTACGAGAAAAAACATTATCCAATTGAGTCTCCATCACCTATTGATGGTCATTAAGTTCCGTATGGAACAGCAAGGGCTGACCGTGAAAGACCTGGAACCGGCAATTGGTAAGCCAAACCGTGTTTACGAAGTGCTTAATGGTACTCGAAATTTGACGTTACCTATGATTCGTCGTTTACATTCCCAGTTTGGCATTCCACTGGAAAGTCTGGTTGGTGTTTGAGTTTGGCGGTCTGGAGGACCGCTTTTTTATAAAATGGGTATTAGAAAGGTAGATGTTTTGCTATTTCATGAATGGATAATCATGTTTCCAGCGAAAAAAAACGTAAAGTCTGTATTTTTTCTTAGGCAATGTTACAAAAATTCATTTAATCTCTTGCATTCACTACAGGAGATTATCTATGCATATATATTTAACCAATCTGATTCAATCTGACGCTGTCAACTTACGTCTGGCCGTTCCATTTCATTATCACGAAGGGGAACCTGGATTCATGAAACAGTGGGAAGACGCAAGGGCTGCAATCAGAAATGCAACCGATAAAAGAATAGGTCTTATATCATTCAAAAAAGACCCTCTCGTACTTGAAATCGAAAAATTTAAGGCTTTTATATTTCAAGATACTGAACTTGATAAATATTACATTATTTCACCAGTTAAACTCGCTGGGTGTGGTGAACCTATAGTTAAGTGCTAATAGCCCACTATTTATATGATGGGCTATTAAATTATTTTTATGCCCGTCCTTTCTTTACATAAACCATAAACATTTTTTCAGCTTGCTCAGGTGACGTTCCTGCCATGACAAGCGCATCAATGAACGCCTGCTTCTTCAGTGCGAACTGATCGGCAAGGCGTTGCTGAAGCTCCTTGTTTTTCTGTTTCTCGCGTTGCAAGGCCGCTTCTTTTGCTGCCGCTCGTTTTTTCTGTGCGTCTGACAACTTTCTGGCCCTGGTCAGCTGGTCACGTAGCTTGTCAATCTTGCCGTTGTCCTTTGCCAGTTTTGTGCTTAAAGCGGCCTGGCGTTTCTGATAGAGCCTCCATTCGCGTTTGGCGGCTTCAACGTTCGTTTTACTGCTACGATTGCGATTAAACTCCTTCTCGTCTTCTTTTGAGAAGTGTTTGGTTGTACGGCGGCGATCGTCACCAAATGCAATTTGCGTTGCAGCCTTTTGTAGCGCACGAGCAATACTCATTTGCCAACTGGCGGACTGTAACCGCGTCATTGAGTGGATCACGTGTTTACAGGCGACGCCTTGCAGCTTCGGGTTGCGAACTTTTGGATAGGCGTATTCTTTTGGCGGTGCCAGGGCAAAGTTACCCGCAGTGGCGATGTAACGATACCAGTATTGATGACGACCACAGTCACAATCGAAAGATACCCGCCCAGCACACAGTGATTTAGTGACTTTCAGGGCTGATTTATCGTCTTCTGCGATGTCATCGACCATCTGATCCCATTCTTCAAAGCGTATCCGGACGATATGATGCTGGTGGACAGATATATCTGATGCTTCTACGCGGATATTAATTACGTTGTGGCGAAGAGATACGGGCGTAGCTCTTTTGATACCGGAACCGTCGTCTACGGCGTTATTTGCACGCTTAATATCGATAGCCTGGCTGGACGCCACCAGCTGGGCGTATGTAATGCCAGCCGTCTTGCTGTCATATTTTTCGCGCGTTTTACTCCGTAGCTTTTCGAAACCTTTCAGATCGTCGCGAGTAAAGAACGTGCCGCCTTTCTTCTTCCCTAACTTGAGAATATCTTCGGCGGATTTGTTCCTCAGTCTGCCAGGTGTAAGCGTTCGGTGAGCTTGTCGGCGCTTACGGGTTTGTTCTTTCCTGATAAGGTCGAATATACGCGTGAAGTCCTTAGAGGACAGGCCGTCAGTGATATAGCGCCCGTCCTGGTTTTTCAGGAAATCAGGCATTTTTTATCTCCGGTTCAGCGCCAGCATAATCACGGATCTTGTTTCTCAGCCATGCCACATCAGGGAGAGTTAACGTGGTCCCGGCGGGCATTTCTTCCATTTCTGATTCATGCCCCACCAGCACTCTGAATACCCAGCGTAAATCTGCGTTCCCATACGCCCGGTAGGCAGCCAGGTCTGAACGATAGACTTCATCAAGTTTTATCGTGTACTGGAAGTTATCCGGGTGATATTCCGATACCCGTTTAATCATCTCCTGGTGGAACAGTGCGCGCAGAATATCGTCTTCAATGTATCGATCGTCGAGTCTGCTATAGCCCATAACAAAGATCCTCAGTCATAACCTGGGGAAACTGTATGCAGGGTGTGAAATGCGAGAAACAGACAGGCCACCAGCTCAGGGAGATGTGATTCATAAATCCCCTCACTGGTGACAAGTGACTTTCATTAATCTTTATGCGGGGCCAGCTTCATTACTTACTGGCAGTAGATTAAAAATTAAACGGAGCGAATGACATGGATGTTATTTTCGAAATACTAATGCTAATTGATCTGTTTATGAACGCTTCATTGACCACGCAAATACTGGCGTCAATATTTTTGTTACTCTTCTACCTGGTATTGAGGGAGTTAACAAAGCTACTGATGTGATCAAAGTATCACGGTATCTTCATCAACTTCTTTCCCAGCCAGTGACTTTGGCTGGGAGGTGCCTGCTTTAACCTTTTCATGCCCAATAATGGACAGGAACGAAGCGAGGATGCCTGTTTTGTGCTCTTTCTCGACTGTACCTGTCATCTGTTCCACATAATCTGCGCTGGCAACGTTGTGGTATACGGTCGCGTAGCAACACAGGATCATAAGAATATGTTCCGGCCTGATGTCCTGCCAGTTCACCCGGTAGACTTCTTCTCCGTTACCGTTGTATTCGGTATCAACGATGGAGTCGGGGATTTCGAAAGCACCTTTGTAATTTTGCGGCAGGGATAATAGCTTCTGGAGTTTTAGCTCTCTGTATCTTTCCATCCCTACGATAATCGCAGCTCTGCCGTCGGCATGACGTGTCTTGAGTGTTACCTGGCTTGCTCCGGTGCCAGCGGAGATCGTTGGCGTAATTTCGTCTACCAGCACCTTAAATTTGCTTTTCCGCAGGGCTGCTATAGCTGGAGGAATTTTTTGCTTTTGTTCCAATGCTGACGCGGGAAGGGGTTTTACTTCGTTAATCACGAGAGCACCGTCTTTCAGTATTGCAGTGAGCATTTGCGGTTTGCTGGTGGTCAGGCTGAATATTGCTATCTTTTCCATTGTCCTTCCTCCACGGATGACGGATACAAAAAAAGGCCGCGCATGGCGGCCTGCTTTGGCGTTATGACTCCCTACCGCGCTTCGGCTGAAAGTTAATCGTCAAAAGAACCTTCAACGGGAGCCGTTAGCGCGATGGATTATGTGCAGTTTGTGATTTCAAGAATAGTGTCAATAGTCATTTGCTATTTTTTTGTAAACGGGGTGGTGCTTATCAAAAAAACAGAGTGGTTAGTTATTATTGGGGTCTGAAGCCCAACCGTACAAAAACGTACGGTTGGGCTTCAGGCCCCTATACCGACGCTAATGAACTCTGACCGAATCAGTGATGGTTAGATTTATCGAAATATTTGGCGCAACAAATTCCGATTTTGGTTTGATAAAAAACACCGTAACGCGCCATTTTTAAGTGGAAATGTTTCAGCCTTTAGTCGTTTTATTTCCATGCCGATATAACATTTACCGCAGTCGCTTCATCATAAGCCAAGCTGCTAAATAGTAAACATAATTGCATGTTTTATTGGAATTATATTGTAACAATCCACTCCGTCTAACTTACAGGAACGATATACTATGTCACAGGTTATTAATACTAATGCTCTCAGCCTTGTAGCACAGAACAACCTCAATAAGTCCCAGACAACACTGGGTACAGCTATTCAGCGCCTGTCTTCTGGTCTGCGCATTAATAGCGCAAAAGACGATGCTGCTGGCCAGGCTATCAGCAACCGTTTCACCGCCAGCATTTCTGGTCTGACTCAGGCTTCCCGCAATGCTAATGACGGTATCTCCATTGCTCAAACCACTGAAGGTGCGCTGAACGAAGTGAACGATAACCTGCAGAATATCCGCCGTCTGACTGTTCAGGCGCAGAATGGAACTAACTCAGCTTCTGACCGTGAATCCATTCAGGATGAAATTAACGCCCGTCTGTCGGAAATCAACCGCATCTCCGATCAGACTGAATTTAACGGTGTTAAAGTTCTCAGTCAGGATCAATCTTTGTCTATCCAGGTGGGGTCTAACGATAAAGAAACAATCGGTATCGATTTGAATAAAATGGATGCTGACACCCTCGGCATGACAGATTTTACCGTGTCAGAAAATATCGCAGGGTTGCCAATTACCACAGTGATTCCCGA
Organism: Escherichia sp. E2586; assembly: GCF_005781105.1. Lineage (NCBI taxonomy): Bacteria > Pseudomonadati > Pseudomonadota > Gammaproteobacteria > Enterobacterales > Enterobacteriaceae > Escherichia > Escherichia sp. E2586. Next base: position 5,175 of record NZ_VATN01000033.1, on the reverse strand, counting down.
TGGTATGTTTTATAGCGCCGAGATAACTTATACGGTAGCTGATCTGGACAATCAAGGTGATCAAAACATTCATGCGCAGGATCTCGTACAAGACAAGGCAACGGGCGATCTTTATGCGAAATGCGACGATGGGAATTACTATTCCGCTCAAGTCATAGAGAACAGCGTGGTTAGTTTTAAGACTGATACCCCAGTGACAGTGGATCCCAAAAATGTGAGTTCAGTGGTTGGTCAGAAATATAGCGGTGATGTCACCATTAGTGCTAATTCAGTGGCAACTCTGGGGGGAAAGACATTGAAAACTGACGACCAGGGAAATTTTTATGTGGACGATGGTAAAGGCCACGTCACCAAGGCTGACTACACACAGAAAAAAGTAACAAGTAAAAATGGTACTGTAAGTATTGAAGGCGAATTCACCGACACCGGTGTTGCGGTTAAGGGCGCTAATACCGTTACGCCTGATCCGCTGAAAACCATCGATGCTGCACTGTCTCAGGTCGATAAACTACGCTCTGGTCTCGGTGCCGTGCAAAACCGTTTCGATTCTGTGATTAGCAATCTGAACAACACCGTTAATAACCTGTCTGAGTCTCGTTCACGCATTCTGGACGCTGACTTTGCCTCTGAAGTGTCTGAAATGAGTCGAGCTAACATCCTGCAGTCTGCGGGAACGTCTGTTCTGGCACAGGCTAACCAGGTTCCGCAAAACATTCTGCAACTTCTGCGGTAGTTGTCTGCCCAGGCATATTGCCGGCATGGAAGGTAGTGACATATACGCCGGGCGAGTTTTCTTTAAACGCCGAGATACTGGCTGGCACCTGCGTTGGTGCGGTTGCCGGAGAGAGGCTGGTTTTCTTTTGCAGCCTGGCTTTCTTTTGTGGCTTCTGTTGTTTTGAGTTGGCTTCCGTGATTTGAGCACTGAGGTTAGCTGCCTGACCTGTGATTTTCTCACCACTGGCGGTGGTCAGCGTCACGCTAATCGGTGTGCTGCTTACTCCGTCTGCTGGTAGCGTCATTTTAGCGGCGCTGGCGGTGGTGACTGCGTGTTGAATATTAAAACTGTCAACCTGCCAGTGGATGTGATCAAGCGGATATTTGCTCTTCACCTGCACATTTACCGGCAGGGTCATAGATTCAGTGCCGGAAATTTTATCCTGCAGGGTCAGCCAGATAACCTGTTGCTTACGGTACTCCAGCACAATGTCGTTGTTTCTGTTTACCAGCTCGTAACGGCTACCCATCAGCGTTCTGCTGGCGCCGACGGCGTCTGGATCGAGATGACTCGCCAGGGATTCGCCCATCTTCCAGTTGAGATTGAGGTTCACCTGGGTGTCGTTCTGATCACCTTTACCCATTTTTTGGTTCAGGCCCACGGTCATCAGCGGGAATGGCGTGTAGTTGACGCCCAGCGTCATGGCCCACGGGTTGCTCAGGCGCTTATCACTGCTGTTCTGCGAGAGCGCCACTTCCTCACCAAAGTATTGTTCCCACGCCAGTTCTGCACCTAACTGTGGATAAACGGGTAAATAACCCTCGGCGCGAATGTCATAGCCATTGGCAACACGTTCCTGATAATCGGCATAGCGTTTTGAATTTTTCCAGCCGGAAAGTCGGCGGTAACCGTTTGCGCTAAGGCGGAAGAAATCGCTGCCCAGCTCTGTCCCGACGCCCAGACGCTGATGCTTATTACCGGAGAGCTGCTGGTCGTAAAAAGTGTTGACGCCCCACATCCAGTGGTCAGCAAAGTAACGATAACCAATACCGATATTGACGATATCGCGGTCATCATTGCGGCGGGCACCAACTTGCGTAAACAGGAGATCCTGCTTCTTGTTGTCGTAGAGAGGCACCAGAAGATCTACGCTGGCATTATTAAGTGCCATTTTGCGGTCCAGCGTTGCATTAACTTTGGCAGTTCCGAACTGCTGCAACCATTGCTGCACTTCACTGGTGGCAATCGACGAGGTGCTGCCGATGGCAGAGGAGATCAATGCATCTGTTCTATTGCTCTGTTTTAATAATTCGGCAGTGCTGGTAAGAACTGAGGCGATTTTTTTATCGTCTTCATCATCCTGTGCTGTTGTTTTCGCATCGTGCTTTCCTTTTGCTTCTTGTCCGGACTTATTCTCTGGCGAATTCGTTACTGCCTGAGCTGGGAACGTAAAGACAAAGGAGTTCATAAAAATAACCATGAGCTGCAAAAATATTTGCAGGCAGGCTGTGAGTCTCTGTTTCATAATAACATCAGTCTGTTGTTTGAAATTTGTTAATAGACGGCGGACAATATTTATTTATCCGGACTAATCTTCCTTAAGGTGCTTTATTATTCTGTTCATTTTGTCTGAGACAGACACACGAAACAGTGTGTAACTAAATTCATTCAAGTGCTGTTGTAATAAATTTGGTTTTTGCTCACCCCTCCAGCTACATGTTACTGATAATAAAAACTAACGAATGTTAATGATTTTCTGTTGATAATGGAGTGTTAGGATGATTATGTGTTAGTGCGTTTTTTTCAATAAGAACATGTCGTTGCGCGCGTCTATTGTTATAATTCCTGGTAGAGGGGGCGTTAACAAGAGAATATAGGTCTGTCTGCTATGTGAAATTACAGCATAAAATTCCGTTATTGATATGTTAGCTGGTGAGGATACTGTTATGATTTATCTCTGATTTATGTTTATATTTAGTGATATCAATGGGTTGATTGGTTGTTGTATTTTCATTTTGTGACATTTCATACTGATTTTTGTTGTCTGGTTTCTTTTTTGTCTAGGGTGTTTATCTTAATTTTTTTTTGGTGATGACAATTGTTGGGCTTAAAATGATAAATAAGCGCAATTTTTTGTGTGATTTGATTTATTGTTGTAATGAAATGTATGGCATTATAACGATATGGCTATGCTATTTATCTGCTTTAATACTCTGTAATGCCGAACTTAAAGGATTTGATATCTTCAGGTTTGAACACCGTTAAAGGACGTAATTGGCTAACTGAAACGTTGATTAAGGTGGCAGTGAAAATATCAGAATCCAATTAGGTTAAATATATTCATTAATGGCAGCATTTCCACCATTTATTATGACTAATTGCTGTTGCGGTATAACTGAACAATTTATCGGTGCACAAATGTCAGTCAGAAGACATACACCAGGTTATAAGGATGAGAGCGATGTTGAAAAGTGTATTACTTACCGGGGCAGGTTTACTTGCATTAATGCCATTGGCATATGCTGACCAGAGTGTCAACTTTTCTCCTGAGAGTGTGTCAGTTGGAACTTCTCTTTCGGTGTTAAACGGGGAGTCTCGCGAACTTATTTATGATGAAGGTGTGAAGTCGAGCCAGCTTAACTGGAAAATAAACAATGCGCCGGTTATTAAAGCTGGAATTACCTGGGACCCATTATCATGGTTGTCGCTGAATGCTAATGGGTGGACGACGTTGGCATCTCGCGGTTCTGGTATGGATGATTATGACTGGTCTTATCCTTCGCAAAGCCACTGGAGCGACAGGTCAAGCAGTCCTGACACGCATCTGAATTTCGCTAACCAGCTTGATCTGAACGTAACCGGCTGGTTGCTGAATGAAGATAATTTGCATCTCGGCGCAGTGGTTGGGTATCAGGAAACCCGTTTCAGTTGGCTGGCTGAGGGGGGGCATTATACCTATGATAATGGTGCGAATGTGGGCGATTTCCCGCGCGGTGAGCGCACCATTGGTTACCAGCAGAGATACCGGGTGCCTTACTTAGGGCTGACGGGGAAATATGTTTACCAGGATTTTGATATCACTGCACAGTTTAAATTCAGTCCGTGGGTAGAAGCTCGCGACCACGATGAGCATTACATGCGTGACCTGAGTTTTAACGAAACTGCCAGTAATTCAAACTATTACTCAGGAACTATCAACGCGGGATATAATATTACTTCCCAGGCTCGTGTCTTCACTGAATTGAGCTGGACGCGTTTCTCTGAAGGCAGGGGGGACTCAACTGTGCATGATAAAGTCACAGGTGACTCTGAACATTACAATGATGCTGCAGGTATTCAAAACTATAACTACGCCATTGGCGCAGGGATTGAGTACCGCTTCTGATGGTTAAATGCGTCTTCGGGGGGCAGTAAACGCCCCCGAATTTAAATAAAAATTACGTAGTTACAACATCCTGATAATTTACCCATCCGTTGCAGCAGCCGTCTTGCCAACATTAAGTACCTTTAGTCAGTAACTCTCTGGTGAAAAATTCAGTTATCCGGTATGTATAGCAATTGCTACACAGCAATAATCTGCTATGCTGTATAGCAAATGCTATACGGAGTGTTACCATGAAATCAGATGTCCAACTCAACCTTCGCGCCAGAGAATCCCAGCGGGCGCTGATAGATACGGCAGCAGAAATTCTGCATAAGTCGCGCACGGATTTTATCCTCGAAATGGCTTGCCAGGCCGCAGAGAATGTCATTCTTGAACGCAGAGTATTTAATCTGAACGAGGAGCAGTATGCCGAGTTTATCGATATGATCGATGCGCCGGTAGAATCTAACCCAGCATTAGAAAAACTTCTGGCAAGGAAACCACAGTGGGATTTGTAACTCAGCCTGAACCTTTATCGAGTTCTCATCAACTTGCGGAATTTGTTAGTGGTGAGGCTGTTCTGGATGAATGGTTAAAACACAGGGGATTAAAGAATCAGGCGCTTGGGGCTGCGCGGACGTTTGTTATCTGCAAGCAAGAGACAAAACGTGTAGTTGGTTATTACTCACTTGCAACCGGTAGTGTGAATCATGTCGAAGCAACGGGAAATATTCGCCGTAATATGCCTGACCCCATACCGGTGATTATCCTGGCTCGTCTGGCGGTCGATCTTTCGTTCCACGGTAAAGGACTGGGCGCCGATCTGCTTCATGATGCGGTGTTGCGCTGCTACAGAGTAGCTGAAAATATCGGCGTTCGCGCCATTATGGTTCATGCGCTTACCGACACTGCCCGACGCTTTTACCTGCACCATGGTTTTAAAGCATCACAAACGCAGGAGAGAACGTTGTTTCTCAGACTGCCGTAATAATGGGGGGCAAGGGAGATTGAAATGTGCATACTGAAGCCCTCCAGATACGATATTTAACATAATCTTTGTTATATGTACTTTAAATGTAGAGGCTCAATGCTAATG
>NZ_VATN01000032.1:0-4806 GCF_005781105.1 Escherichia sp. E2586 | reverse complement strand
CTGTTTTCAGGGAGGAGATCAATAGCTCTAGACAAATATTACCACCCGTCAGCACTTGTTGAGAGCGGAGAGACGTAATCTGGCCAGTCCACTAATGCTTATAAAGCCCATCGATTTCGCCCACTTTCTTTCGCCCGGTATAAAGCGCTGTCGGCATCCGAAATAATTTGTTCAGCCGTTTTTGCGGGAGCAGAACAGGCAATCCCCTGACTAACCGTAACAAATGCACTAACAGCAGATGCCTGATGCGGGATAGCTGCCAGTTTAAGTTCTTGCTTCACTCTGGCTGCTACCGCCTCAGCTTCCGGCAATGTTGCATTAAAAAGTAGGATGGCAAACTCTTCGCCACCATAACGAGCGACTATATCTTCAGGCTGGCGTATTGCTCGTTGCAGGGTGTCGGCAACTTGTATCAAACATTTATCGCCCGCTGGGTGCCCGTAGGTGTCGTTGTAGCGTTTAAAAAAATCAACATCCAGCATAATTAGGGAAAATGACGTCTCTTGTTCTACGGCATCGCGTAAAATACTATCCAGCGCCCGCCGGTTTGCCACTCCCGTTAAAGGATCGCGATGTGCTAATGCATCAAGGCGATTAATTAACTGGTTGTTGTACTTGTTTTGTTGCCATGCTTCTTCAAACCAACGTAACAAAATGAGTCGCCCACCATATAGCGCCAGTGAAAAAAGGCCCCAGATGACAGCGAAATGAACATTCACATGCTGATTGAGAACAAGACTGGCTAACGGGATGCTAAACCATAATGGAGTGATAAATGCGAGTAATGATGGCGTGTGAAAATACAGCGCAACAACGGCACTAAGCATTAATAATACACACAGAGGGTAAGCAAAAGGTAACGTCCAGTGTGCAATGAAATAAAAGCAACACCATGACCATAACAGGCTTAGAATGACCAATAGTTGCTGAATATACAGCACTTTTTTTCTGGAGATGAGCAATAAAAGGCCACTAATCAGCAGAATGCCGAAAGATGATATATCAATAGTATGTACAAGGTTTTTCTCATTAAGCCCTGAAGTCATGTCATCATTAAACAAAATACCACGCAGCAAAATCATCGATGAAAAACAGATGTTAATCAAGGCAAACCACGGCAGGCTAATCGACATTCCGCGAATAACCATATCCTGGCGATTTTTCCACGAACAATGAGCGTTTTTTCTTTTATCAGAAACCATTTCTTATAACCAGAAAAGGGCAGGAAACCTGCCCGATTTATACTGAATTTATGGTGTCACTATATTGAACCAAAACTCAAAATTATCCATATAACCTAACAGCTCGTTGAGTTTTTCCGCATTGCCGGTAATTTTGACATCTCCTTTGTCCGTGGCTTCTTTCAGCGTCTCTTCTTTCAGTACTATTTTGTTCAATACATCACGAGACAGAGTGATAGTGGCATCAGCATTCGAAGCCTCTACACCAGCGGTATGATTGAGAACACCATTTTCAAGCTCCACTTTATAGGTGCCGCCATCTTCACCAAAATCGAAATTCAACACGGCTTTGGCATCTGCCGCTTTCTCACCATTAATATGGACGGCAAGATAATCAAAGAACATCTCTGGCGTCATTGCACGCACGGTGTCAGGGCTGGCAGTATTTGGTGTTGGTAATTTTTGTACGCCGTTACGCAATTCCTGTGCGCCAGTGAGATAGAAATTACGCCACGGCCCAGATTCAGCCTGATAGCCTAACTGCTCAAGCGCATCAGCTTCCAGATTTCTCGCTGCCTGGTTGTTTGGATCCGTAAACACCACCTTACTGACAACCTGAGCAACCCAGCGGAAATTACCCTGGTCATAATCCTGTTTGGCTTTTTGTAAAATGGCATCAGCACCGCCCATATATTCGACAAATTTCTTTGCGCCTTCTTCTGGCGGCAGTTCATCAAGCGTTGCGGGGTTACCATCAAACCAGCCGAGATAAAGCACGTAAGTTGCTTTTACGTCATGACTTACCGAACCATAATAACCGCGATTCGCCCAGGTGTTAGCCAGTGAAGAGGGCAGTTTAAAGTTTGCGGCAATTTCATCACGGGTCATCCCCTGATTTGCCATACGCAGAGTTTGATCATTGATGTAGCGATACAAATCACGCTGGCTTTTAAGCAGTTTGACCACGTTATCATTGCCCCAGGTTGGCCAGTGATGTTGAGCGAGAATAATCTCGGCTTTATCACCCCATAAATTGAGCGCTTCGTTAATATATTTTGACCACGGCAGCGGTTGGCGAATTTTAGCCCCGCGCAGCGAATAGGTGTTATGAAGGGTGTGCGTGACATCTTCTGCTGTTTCGATCAGTTTCTTTTCTTCAATAAACCACAGCATTTCAGAAGGCGCTTCGGAACCTGGCGCCATCAGAAAATCATAGGTCAACCCGTCAATAGTTTCTTTTTGCCCGGTTTTGGTGATGTAGTTAGTAGGAGCAATCAACGTGACCGTTCCTGCTGAAGTGGTTGTTCCCAGTCCCGCGCCGACCTGGCCTTTAACATCAGGTTTCAATAAGTTGCCATACATATAACTGGCTCGTCGGCTCATCACATTGCCAGCCATAATATTTTCGGAAACGGCCTCCTCCAAAAATCCGGCTGGCGCATAGATTTTAACTTTGCCTGATTTAACGTCAGCTTCATCAATTACGCCGCGAACACCACCGTAGTGATCGACATGACTGTGTGTGTAGATAACCGCCACTACCGGTTTCTGGCCGCGATTTTTGTAATAGAGATCCATCCCAACTTTGGCTGTTTCTGCTGAAACAAGTGGATCAACGACGGTAATACCCTCTTTGCCTTCAATGATGGTCATATTTGATAGATCGAGGTTACGAATCTGATAGACACCTTCAGTCACTTCAAATAATCCGCTGATATTTATCAGTTGCGCCTGACGCCATAAACTTGGATTCACCGTATCAGGGGCTTTATCGCCTTCTTTGATAAAAGCGTATTGTTGTGGATCCCAGATAACATTTCCTTGTTCGCCCTTAATCACGTCCTGAGGAATAGGGGCAATAAAACCTTTATGGGCATCAGTAAAGTCAGTGTTATCGGAAAACGGCAACTGGTTATAGAGTAAATTGTTTGCTTGCTGCGTGGCTGCGGTGGCGTTTTTAGGGGCTTCCGCCGCGAGGAGAGGTAAGGAACTGGTGGTGAATAATCCCGTTATTAGCAGACTTTTAACAATATGATTAAGCTGCATCTTAAGTGTCTCCAGAATGGATTTTTATTGAGGGTAATTACGGATGAAAATTTTTAGTGAGGGCAAGAATAACTATAATGGGCGTTAACAAATTGGCAAGCCGGGAACTTGGTGTTTTCTTAATGGCATGTTGGCGAAGAATATATTCTGCAAGTTAACGTTTTCGTTGGCGCTTTATTTAAAAGGGTGTAGTACAAATATGTACAATTTCAAGTAGGCATTACTGCCGTAAAAACGCATTACCGGACACACGACATTCACAACGTGTGTTAATTTTACTGACATCTTTCAAAAGGAGCACAATCATGCCGCACATAGACATTAAATGTTTTCCGCGTGAACTGGACGAACAACAAAAAGCAGCGCTTGCTGCAGATATTACCGACGTTATTATTCGTCATCTGAACAGTAAAGACAGTTCGATAAGCATTGCGCTACAGCAGATTCAACCAGAATCATGGCAAGCTATCTGGGACGCCGAAATCGCGCCCCAAATGGATGCCTTGATAAAGAAACCTGGTTACAGCATGTAATGCTTAACCAGCCGTAACACGCTTGCCGCTGGTAACAAACGTGCCAGCACCTAAATGATGCAACGTATTGAGCTTATCATCATCAAACTGCCAGCGGCCTTCGACAAATACCTGTGCGTCTGCCGCTGCTGATACCACTTCGCCAAACAGCGTGTCGTATTTCTCTTGCGCGGAAGTCGCTGGTAGCAATCGGCACTCCATCCACGCCAGACATTTTTCTTCAACAAGTGGCAAACCAAGCACCGGACCTTTCACCACCGGAATGCCATAGCAATTAAATTTATCTTCTTCACGCCCAGATACACTTCCCACTGCCCACGTCCAGTTAGTCGCTGCAACGCCTGGGATAACGATGCCAAATTTACCGTTACGCTCAATCAACTCCCTCGTCCATGTCGATTTATCTACCACAATCGCCACGCGTGGAGGTTCAAACTCCACCGGCATTGACCAGGCTGCCGCCATAATGTTACGCCGCTGGGATTGCTCATCTAAACTGGTGATCAGGACAGTAGGGCCATGATTTAACAGACGGCTGGCATGGTGTAATTCTACGGGGATGAATCGGCTCACGGTATCGCCTCGCTAAGAAGGTTGTTTTAAAAGCGTAGCTCGTAACGCAATAAGCAACGAAATTAACGGGATCGGCGATTTGCGAACGTGATGCATGTCCGCGATCGCACAAAATAGCCTGTGCGGCGTCTATTCCAGGTTTTGACATCCTCCACGCCCTGAATGACGAGGATCCCTGCTACGTTCAGGCTGTCGCCTGAATCATTTCGGTGGGTTCCGGCTTCAACGGGCGGCCTGACTGCACCATCCCTCCACAGGCAAGAACGGCGTGTCCCGCCGCTAAAATGTTACGAGCGCCGTTTACATCGGCGTTCGCAGTATATCCACATACCTGGCATCTGAATTTACTTTGTGACAGGCGGTTCTCTTTCGCTGCATGACCACAACACGCGCAACGCTGGCTTGTGTACGCTGGCGGAACAGCAAGCACCTGACCGCCACGCCAGAGCTGCTTGTACTCAAGCTGGCGGCGC
>NZ_VATN01000031.1:0-11198 GCF_005781105.1 Escherichia sp. E2586 | reverse complement strand
GTGTGCCCGGAGTTCAGAGCGGGCATGGATGCTTAAATGAACCGCGAGTCTGTCTGGAATATTGAACCGGTAACTCACGATGAGAAACCCAACAATCCCACCGGGTGTGACGGTGGAGAACCTGAGCGGCAGTGACCTGCGGCATGCCCGCAGGGTGATGTAACCCGCTGACAACGGGGATTGAGGCGAGATCACTAAGCCGAGATGATCCTCAAGGTTAAGTACTGAAAGGCTGAAGAACATGAACCCGTTAATCCGCCTCTGTGGGTTGAAAACGTCACCACGGCCTACGTGATCTGACAGGCCGTGCAGGAGGAACTGGCAGTGATACGTAAGCACTGCCGGTCGAAGGTGTTTTGACATGTATACGAAACACCGGGGCAGCAGCGTCTATCACGCTTGCGTTGCTGACTTCTGCCAACTTGCGGCAAGCAAGGATAAAGAGTGCGACGGGCAGCCTCCTCAGTATGCCTGAGTCCAGGCCGGTAAACCGGGGAAGGTCAGCGACGGATGTTAAGGGGGCATGGCTCCGATGACGCGCTGGCTGGCGGAGCTTCCGTAGTAGTCCGCGATGGGGAAAGCCCATTACATGGCGAAGGGAAGCAGTTTGAATGTGTTTGCGACGTGAATTAACTGACCTAACGAGGTGAAGACCTTTGATAATCAGCGAAATGCAACGCAAGCTTGCCACATGGGCAGCCACCGATCCGTCCCTACGGATTCAACGGCTGCTGCGTCTGATAACACAACCAGAATGGCTGGCTGAAGCGGCGCGGATCACGCTTTCATCAAAGGGGGCCCATACCCCCGGCGTTGATGGCGTGAACAAAACAATGCTACAGGCCAGACTGGCTGTTGAGCTGCAAATCCTCAGGGATGAATTACTCTCAGGCCACTACCAGCCCTTGCCCGCCAGACGGGTTTACATCCCTAAAAGCAACGGCAAACTGCGACCACTGGGTATCCCCACGTTGCGGGATCGTATTGTTCAGCGGGCCATGCTGATGGCGATGGAGCCGATATGGGAGAGTGATTTTCATACGCTCTCATATGGCTTCCGGCCTGAGCGCAGTGTCCACCACGCGATCCGCACGGTGAAATTACAGCTCACAGACTGTGGTGAAACCCGGGGACGCTGGGTGATTGAAGGCGACCTGTCCAGTTACTTCGACACCGTACATCATCGACTGCTGATGAAGGCTGTACGCCGCAGGATCAGTGACGCACGTTTCATGACTCTGCTGTGGAAAACCATCAAGGCGGGACATATCGATGTCGGTCTCTTTCGGGCGGCCAGTGAAGGTGTGCCACAGGGCGGTGTTATATCGCCGCTATTATCGAACATCATGCTGAATGAGTTCGATCAATACCTGCATGAGCGCTACCTGAGCGGGAAAGCCAGAAAAGATCGGTGGTACTGGAATAACAGTATCCAACGGGGCCGAAGTACGGCGGTCAGAGAAAACTGGCAGTGGAAACCCGCGGTGGCGTACTGCCGCTATGCCGATGATTTTGTCCTCATCGTCAAAGGCACCAAAGCACAGGCGGAAGCCATCAGGGAGGAGTGTCGGGGTGTGCTCGAAGGCAGTCTGAAACTCAGGCTGAACATGGATAAGACTAAAATCACCCATGTTAATGACGGCTTTATCTTTCTGGGGCACAGGATCATTCGCAAACGCAGTCGTTATGGCGAGATGCGAGTGGTCTCAACGATCCCGCAGGAGAAAGCCAGAAACTTCGCCGCATCGCTGACAGCACTGTTATCAGGCAACTACAGTGAAAGCAAAGTCGATATGGCTGAACAACTCAACCGAAAACTGAAAGGCTGGGCCATGTTCTATCAGTTCGTTGATTTTAAGGCCAAAGTCTTCAGTTATATCGACCGTGTCGTGTTCTGGAAGCTGGCTCACTGGCTGGCCCGCAAATACCGTACAGGTATCGCTTCCCTGATGAGGTGGTGGTGTAAATCACCGAAACCGGGTCAGAGCAAAACGTGGGTTTTATTTGGTAAAACCAATCACGGCAAGCTCAGCGGCGAAATACTGTACCGGTTGGTGGGGCAAGGCAAGAAGCTGTTCCGCTGGCGGCTACCCGAAGGTAATCCCTATCTGAGGACGGAGACCAGAAACACGTATACATCGCGCTTTACAGAAGTGGCAATGGCGTTCGCCAGCATTTAAATGGAGAGCCGGATGCGCTGAAAGGTGCACGTCCGGTTCGGGGAGGAGAGGCAGGGAAATAGTCCGACTACGCCCTGCCTCTTACTCTACTCTGGACGGGTAAGCGCTGGGCGTACCTCGCCGTTGTTCTCGACCTGTTCGCAAGAAAACCAGTGGGCTGGGCCATGTCGTTCTCGCCGGACAGCAGGCTTACCATGAAAGCACTGGAAATGGCATGGGAAACCCGTGGTAAGCCCGTCGGGGTGATGTTCCACAGCGATCAAGGCAGTCATTATACGAGCAGGCAGTTCCGCCAGTTACTGTGGAGATACCGGATCAGGCAGAGTATGAGTCGGCGTGGAAACTGCTGGGATAACAGCCCAATGGAGCGCTTCTTCAGGAGTCTGAAGAACGAATGGGTGCCGGCGACGGGCTATGTAAGCTTCAGCGATGCAGCTCACGCAATAACGGACTATATCGTTGGATATTACAGCGCACTAAGACCGCACGAATATAATGGTGGGTTACCACCAAACGAATCGGAAAATCGATACTGGAAAAAACTCTAACTCGGTGGCCAGTTTTTGTTGACCACTTCATCTTAAATGACTCTGAGGTGTCTGTTAAACCTGTGGCGATTCAGTCTATTAAACCTGTGGCGATTCACTTTATGGTATCATAAACTTAAATCTAGCGCCGGGTAGAACAAGTTAATCGAACGATGTAGCGGCCATTTAGGCGTTACAGAAAGAACAGAATTTTAAATTTATAGTGAAGCCGTTGCAGCAACTTTGTGGGGTGCAACCAACACTGAACAGGAAAAGAAAATGGATCATAGTGTACATAACAAGCTCATCTCATTTATTTGGAACATTGCCGACGACTGTTTACGTGATGTGTACGTTCGCGGTAAGTACCGCGATGTGATTTTACCTATGGTGGTATTACGACGTTTAGATACGTTACTTGAACCCACCAAAGAAGCCGTGCTTGAAGAGGTCAAGTTCCAAAAAGAAGAGATGCAAGCCACGGAGCTTGATGATGAACCATTGAAGGCGGCTAGTGGTTATGTTTTTTACAATACATCTAAATGGACCCTGAAATCCCTGTTCAACACCGCAACGAATAACCAACAGATATTACTCGCCAACTTTGAAGAGTACCTGCTTGGCTTTAGCGATAATGTTAAAGAAATCATTGAATGCTTTAACCTCAAGTCGCAAATTCGTCACATGGCCTCAAAGCAAGTCCTTCTTGATGTCGTCGAAAAGTTTGTTTCCCCTTACATCAACTTAACTCATGAAACGATCGAAGACCCAGATGGCAACAAGATGCCAGCCCTTACTAACCTGGGTATGGGGTACGTGTTCGAAGAGTTGATCCGTAAGTTCAACGAGGAGAATAACGAAGAAGCCGGTGAGCACTTTACACCTAGGGAAGTGATTGAGCTGATGACACACTTGGTTTTTGACCCAGTGAAAGAGCAGCTACCATTGACCATGACCGTTTACGACCCTGCGTGTGGTAGCGGTGGTATGCTCACTGAATCTCAAAACTTCATTGAAGAGAAATACCCGAACGACAGCCGAGATATTTACCTTTACGGCAAAGAGATCAATGACGAGACCTACGCGATTTGTAAATCGGACATGATGATCAAAGGTAACAACCCTGAGAACATCAAGGTAGGCTCAACCTTGTCTACCGACGAGTTTGCGGCTTCTCGCTTTGACTTTATGTTGTCTAACCCGCCATACGGTAAGAGTTGGGCGTCTGAACAGAAGCATATTAAAGACGGTAGTGACGTGATTGACCCACGTTTTAAGGTTAGCCTGAAAGACTATTGGGGAAATCTCGAAGTGGTGGATGCCACGCCACGTTCAAGTGATGGCCAGCTGCTCTTTTTAATGGAAATGGTCAACAAGATGAAAGATCCGAGCGTAAGCCCATTAGGCAGCCGGATTGCTTCTGTTCATAACGGCTCATCGCTCTTTACCGGTGATGCGGGCGGTGGCGAAAGTAACATTCGTCGCTTCATCATTGAAAACGACATGCTAGATGCCATCGTTCAGTTACCAAATAACCTGTTCTACAACACCGGCATTACCACTTACATTTGGGTGTTGAACAACAATAAACCTGAGGCACGTAAAGGTAAGGTGCAACTGATTGATGCCAGCTTGCTATACCGTAAGTTGCGTAAGAACTTAGGTAACAAAAACTGCGAATTTGCGCCTGAGCACATCACGGAAATCACCGATACTTACCTCGCGTGTGTGGACGTTGAAAGAGCACTTGATGCAAACAATGATCCTATCGGTATCGCCAGTAAGGTCTTTAGTAATGACGACTTTGGCTACTACAAAGTCACTATCGAGCGCCCAGATCGCCGCAAAGCCAAGTTTACTCAAGATGCCATAGCCCCACTGCGTTTTGATAAGCAACTTAGTGAAGTGATGGAGTACGTGTACGCAGAGCACGGCGAACGTGTTTACGAAAAAACTGGCTACGGGTCAGATCAGAAAAAGAGCTTCTTAAAATCCATCGAGAAAGACATTCTTTCTTGGTGTGAAGATAACGACATCAGTCTCAATGCTAAGGCTAAGGCCAAACTGCTTGATGTGAAACACTGGCTGGCGCTAAAAGCATTGCTTGAAACTGCACAAACGCTGATGGCTGACATCGGTAGCATTGAATTTGATGACTTCAATAGCTTTAAAACCCAAGTTGATAAATCGCTAAAAGCCCATGCTATTAAGCTTTCAGCACCTGAGAAAAATGCCATTCTTCACGCGGTGAGCTGGTATGACGAAACCGCCAAGAAAGTGGTTAAAAAGGTAGTTAAATTAACGGGTGATAAATTAAACGACCTGCTGGAGCGCTATGAGTGTGAAGTCGCTGACTTGCCAGATTTTGGTTATTACCCCGTTCCTTCAGCAGAAGGCGGTAAAAAAGGCGAGTATATCACTTACGAGACCAATTCAGACCTGCGAGATACAGAATCTGTTCCATTAAAGCAAAGCATTTACCAGTACTTCCTAGATGAAGTGAAGCCTCATGTCGATGAAGCATGGATAAACCTAGATACGGTAAAAATTGGCTATGAAATCAGCTTCAATAAGTATTTCTACCGTCATAAACCGCTGCGTAGTTTAGAAGAGGTCGCAACCGACATCATCAACCTAGAACAAAAAGCCGAAGGTTTGATTGCGCAGATTCTTGGTGCGGAAGTAAAAAAGGTTCAGGGGTAAGTCGTTATGATGAAGATTTCTGAAATGCCGAAATATGAGGTTTATAAGGATTCAGGTGTTGAATGGCTAGGGGATATTCCTGCGTCTTGGAGCTTATTAGCTAATAAGCACATCTTTCGCTTGAAGAAAAAACAGGTTGGAAAACGCTCAAGCGAATATGATTTGCTATCGCTTACTCTCAGAGGTGTGATTAAGCGTGATATGGAAAACCCAGAGGGTAAGTTCCCAGCAGAGTTCGATACTTATCAAGAAGTGCAGTGTGGAGATTTCATTTTCTGCTTGTTCGACGTGGAAGAAACACCCAGAACTGTTGGGTTGTCGCCATTTAATGGGATGATTACTGGTGCATATACCGTTTTTGAACTAAATGACAATTTTGATAATAGGTTTTTATACTATTTTTATATTAACCTTGATGCAAAAAAGATGCTTAAACCGCTTTATCGTGGCCTGAGAAATACAATTCCTAAAGATTCATTTCTGAGTTTTAAGACGTTTGTTCCTCCCCATGAGCAACAAACCCGTATCGCCAACTTCCTAGACAAGAAAACCGCTCTAATCGACGAAGCGATTTCGATCAAAGAAAAGCAAATTAATCTGTTAAAAGAACATAAGCAGATCATCATCCAACAGGCGGTGACCCAAGGGCTTGATCCCAATGTGCCAATGAAAGACTCCGGTGTAGATTGGATTGGGGAGATACCGGAGCATTGGGAGATAATTCCTCTAAAGCATTTGTGTAAATTCAGTGGGGGCGGAACTCCGAGCAAAGATAACTTAACTTATTGGGAAGGTGGAACTATTCCTTGGGTTTCACCGAAGGATATGAAATCTACTTATATATTTGAGACTCAGGATTACGTTACAGAAAAGGCAGTAAAAAACTCCTCTACAAACTTTGTAGCGCCAAACTCTTTGCTTCTTGTAGTTCGCTCAGGGATTTTGCAACGGAAAATCCCTGTAGCAATAAACACCGTTGAGGTGACACTGAATCAAGATATGAAGTCTTTAACATTTAATCATCACATGACCATCGAATTCATGCTGAACTTCATTGTTGGCAACAATGATTCGCTTTTGGTTGAATGGACTAAAGAGGGTGCAACTGTTGAAAGCATTGAACATGAATATCTAGCTAATGGATTGGTCTGTGTTCCTCCAGTAAGCGAACAGAACGCTATCAATGAATATTTATCTTCATTTTCCATGCAGTTAGAAAGTGCTATTTCGCTGCAAGCTGAGCAAATCGAAAAACTAAAAGAATACAAAACCACCCTGATCAACAGCGCCGTGACAGGAAAAATCAAGATCACCCCAGAAATGGTTGAGCAATAGGAAGCGAATATGTTCACGGTAAATCATCAGACCAACAGGATTAGTCCGGTTAAGACGAAGAGATTCAGTGAGTTGGGCTTTACTGAGCGCAAAAATCTTCAGGAATGGTTGGCACACGAGCCTTCCGCACTGGGTGAAGAGCTACTAATTATTCAAAAGGAGTTCGATGGCTTTGATGACACCCGTGAACGCTTAGATTTACTGGCACTGGATAAAGATGGCAACTTGGTCATTATTGAAAACAAGCTGGACGATAGTGGCCGCGATGTGGTGTGGCAGGCGCTTAAATATGCCTCCTACTGCGCAAGTTTAACCAAAGCGCAAATCGTTGAAATTTACCAGCAGTACTTAGACCGCTATGAGCCTGTAACAGGAGAGGTTGACTTGTTTAATACCCCTGCAAGTGCCTCTGCTAGAATATGTGAGTTTTTGGATGCGCCCGATCTCGATGAGTTAAAGCTCAACCTGGGTAACAGCCAGCGCATTATGTTAGTTGCGGCAAACTTTCGCAAAGAAGTGACCAGCACCGCGCTGTGGTTATTGGGTCAAGGCATTAGCATTGCCTGCTTCAAAATCACGCCTTATTCACTGGGTGAACAGCTACTGATTAATATTGACCAGATCATTCCAACGCCAGAAGCGAAAGAGTTGATGATCGGCATTAATGCCAAGGAAGCGGAAGAAAAAACCACCGAAGTGGTACTAAAAAACCGCCATACCGTGCGTCGCGAGTACTGGGAGCGTGCCTTAGAGGCGTTTCAGAAAAGCTCTTGCCAACTCTATAACAACATTAGCCCAAGCAAAGATCATTGGTTATCAGCAGGCTCAGGGCTAAGTGGATGTCCGTATAACCTGATATTTCTGCAAAAAGAGCTTCGAGTAGAGCTTTGGATCAGCCGTGGGGTTACCGAAGAGAATAAATACCTTTTTGATTTGTTGAGTCAGTCCAAACAAGACATTGAGCATACTTTTGGTGCAGAACTTGAGTGGATGAGGCTGGATGAGAAGAAATCTTGCCGTATCCAGTTTTCGACCAAAGCTGACGGGTTTAACAAAGAGACTTGGCCCCAAGCGGTTGCGTGGCACTTAGAGCAGATGACAAAGTTAGAAAAAGCCTTAAAAGGACCGCTGCAAAAAGCGGCTGAGGCAATGAAACAGAAGAATTTTGATTAAGGGAATTTACAATTATGGTCAGTCAAACCAATGAACAAGCATTAGAGTCGGCCATTGAGAAATGTCTGGCTGGGATCAGTACTGAAGAGCTTAAAGAGGGACTGAGTCAGCAGTCACTGGGTGCTGGATACTTCATTGGTGCTGCTAGTGACTTTAATATGCAATATGCCATTGATGAACGTTTTTTCTGGCAATTTCTGCAAAAGACACAAGAAGTAGAGTTGGCCAAACTGCAAAAGAACAACCCCTCAGATTGGCAACGTAAGTTACTCGAACGATTTGACCGACTGATTAAGAAGCATGGCATTCTTCATTTACTTAAGAAAGGGCTAAGCGTAGACGATGCTCATTTCAATTTGCTCTATCCAGCCCCTTTGGCAAGTAGTAGTGAGAAGGTAAAGCAAAACTTTGCAGATAACGTGTTTAGTTGTACTCGCCAAGTGCGCTATTCCATGGTAAATCCCCTACAAGAAATCGACATGGTATTGTTTATCAACGGAATACCCTTGATAACGCTGGAGTTGAAGAACGCATGGACCGGGCAAACAGCACGTTATCACGGCCAAAAGCAGTATCGAGATGATCGGGATGCAACTCAGCCATTGCTGACCTTTGGCCGCTGCCTAGTGCATATGGCGGTCGATACCGACGAAGTGTATATGACCACCAAGTTATCAGGTAGCAGTACATTCTTCTTGCCGTTCAATAAAGGTCACAATCTTGGACAAGGCAACCCGCCGAATCCATCTGGCCATAAAACGGCATACCTATGGCAAGAAGTATTCACTAAAGACAGCTTGGCGAATATTATTCAGCATTTTGTGCGTCTGGATGGGTCAAGCAAAGATCCATTACCAAAGCGAACCCTGTTCTTTCCTCGATACCATCAATTGGATGTGGTGAGAAAATTAGTAGACCATGCCGCCCAGCACGGTGTCGGTCAGACTTACTTAATTCAACACTCAGCCGGTTCAGGTAAGTCTAACTCGATTACCTGGGCAGCTTATCAGCTAATTGAAACCTATCCTGCTTCGTCTGATGTGGCAGGCGGAAAAAGCTTGGAGCAGCCGTTGTTTGACTCTGTGATTGTGGTCACCGATAGACGCCTATTGGACAAGCAGCTGCGGGATAACATTAAAGAGTTTTCTGAAGTAAAGAACATTATTGCCCCAGCGAATAAGTCTTCTGAGCTTAAGCAGGCGCTGGAGAATGGCAAAAAGATTATTATAACGACGATTCAGAAATTCCCGTTCATTATTGATGGTATCGCCGATCTTAGTGACAAGCGCTTTGCAGTGATCATCGATGAAGCACACAGCTCACAGTCTGGTTCGGCGCATGACAATATGAACCGAGCGATGGGCAAGTCTGAAGTCGAAGAGGCAGAAGATGCTCAGGATAAAATCCTTCAGGCGATGAGATCGCGTAAGATGCGCGGGAATGCGTCGTACCTGGCATTTACAGCGACACCAAAAAACAGCACTTTGGAGAAATTTGGTCAACGCCAAGAAGATGGCTCTTACAAGCCGTTTCACTTGTATTCGATGAAACAAGCCATTGAAGAAGGCTTCATCTTGGATGTGCTGGCAAATTATACGACGTACAAAAGTTATTATGAGATTGAGAAATCAATTGCTGATAACCCTGAGTTTGATACCAAAAAGGCGCAGAAAAAACTCAGAGCTTATGTAGAACGAAGCCAGCAAACAATTGATATCAAGGCAGAGATTATGCTGGAGCATTTTGTTCCGCATGTCGTGAATACGAAAAAGCTCAAAGGTAAAGGTAAAGGAATGGTGGTCACTCAAAATATTGAGGCGGCCATTCGATACTACAAAGCGATAAGGCGAATACTTGAGGAGCAAGGAAACCCGTTTAAAGTTGCCATTGCTTTCTCAGGAACCAAAGAAGTTGATGGTATTGAATATACCGAAGCAGATATTAATGGTTTTGCCGAGTCAGATACCAAAGATATGTTTGATACCGATGAGTATCGACTTTTAGTGGTTGCTAACAAGTATCTGACTGGGTTTGACCAGCCTAAGCTTTGCGCCATGTATGTAGATAAGAAGCTCGCCAGTGTCTTGTGTGTTCAGGCGCTATCTAGGCTCAATCGCAGTGCACCTAAGCTAGGGAAGAAAACAGAAGACTTGTTTATCCTGGATTTTTTCAACTCGGTTGAAGATATTCAATCAGCATTCGATCCTTTCTATACAGCAACGTCATTGTCCCAAGCTACAGATATAAACGTACTGCACGAGTTGAAAGATGAAATGGACGATGTCGGTGTGTACGAGTGGTATGAAGTTGAAGACTTTGTGACGCGTTATTTCAAGAATGAAGACGCCCAAACACTCAGTCCAATCATTGATATTGCCGCAGCGCGGTTTGACCATGAACTAGATCTTGAAGCTGAAGCTAAAGTGGACTTTAAGATTAAAGCCAAACAGTTCGTTAAAATCTATGGGCAGATGGCTTCTATCATGCCTTATGAAATGGTCAGCTGGGAAAAACTGTTTTGGTTCCTGAAGTTTTTAATACCGAAATTGAAAGTGGAAGATCCCGATGCTGATGCTATTGATGAGCTTCTCGATTCTGTCGATCTGAGTTCATACGGTTTGCAACGTGTGAAGCTTAACCACAGCATTAAACTTAGTGACCAAGAAGCGGAGCTTGATCCTCAAAATCCGAACCCACGTGGGGTGCATGGCGGTGAAAAAGAAACTGACCCGCTGGATGAAATCATTCGCACATTTAATGAGCGATGGTTCCAGGGCTGGAGTGCCACACCTGAAGAGCAAAAGGTTAAGTTCGTGAACATCGCTGAAAGTATCCGCAATCACCCTGACTTCGAATCGAAATACAAAAACAACCCAGATCCCCATAATCGAGATTTGGCCTTCGAAAAAATGCTCAAGGAAATCATGCTGCAACGCCGTAAAGATGAACTTGAGCTCTACAAGTTGTTCGCAGGAGATTCAGCATTTAAAGCCTCGTGGACGCAAAGTATGCAACGAATGGTGGGTAGGTAGAAAGGAGTGATGGTTTGCTGAAGGCAGTCTCAGAGTTATTAGGTGGGTCACCAGGCCTGAAAGGACGTCAAATTGCCAAGGAGCTGGGGCTGGTCAGCTGTCAGCAGCCGACTCACCGGTATAAACGTGGTGGTCATGAACATGTTGCTATCCCTAACTACCTTGAACGGCAGTTCGCCGTGACCGAGCCAAATCAGGTGTGGTGCGGTGATGTGACCTATAGTGTCTGTAGTGGCACAGTAAATTTG
>NZ_VATN01000030.1:0-1162 GCF_005781105.1 Escherichia sp. E2586 | reverse complement strand
AAAAACTGGATCGACAAAGAAGAATATCCGCAATCCGCAGCCATCGACCTGCGCTGTGTAAATATGGTTGCTGACCTGTGGCACGCGCCTGCACCGAAAAACGGCCAGGCCGTTGGCACCAACACCATTGGTTCTTCCGAGGCCTGTATGCTCGGCGGGATGGCGATGAAATGGCGTTGGCGCAAGCGTATGGAAGCCGCAGGTAAGCCGACCGATAAACCAAACCTGGTCTGCGGTCCGGTGCAAATCTGCTGGCATAAATTTGCCCGCTACTGGGATGTCGAGCTGCGTGAGATCCCTATGCGTCCCGGCCAGCTATTCATGGATCCGAAACGCATGATTGAGGCCTGCGACGAAAACACCATCGGCGTGGTGCCGACTTTCGGCGTGACCTATACCGGTAACTATGAGTTCCCGCAACCGCTGCACGATGCACTGGATAAATTCCAGGCCGACACCGGTATCGACATCGACATGCACATCGACGCCGCCAGCGGTGGTTTCCTTGCGCCGTTCGTGGCGCCAGATATCGTCTGGGACTTCCGCCTGCCGCGCGTGAAATCGATCAGTGCTTCAGGCCATAAATTCGGTCTGGCTCCGCTGGGCTGCGGCTGGGTTATCTGGCGTGACGAAGAAGCGCTGCCGAAAGAACTGATATTCAACGTTGACTATCTCGGCGGTCAGATTGGTACTTTCGCCATCAACTTCTCCCGTCCGGCAGGTCAGGTGATTGCCCAGTACTATGAGTTCCTGCGCCTCGGTCGTGAAGGCTATACCAAAGTACAGAACGCCTCTTACCAGGTTGCTGCTTATCTGGCGAATGAAATCGCCAAACTGGGGCCGTATGAGTTCATCTGTACGGGTCGCCCGGATGAAGGTATCCCGGCGGTGTGCTTCAAACTGAAAGACGGGGAAAATCCAGGATATACCCTGTATGACCTTTCCGAACGTCTGCGTCTGCGCGGCTGGCAGGTTCCGGCATTTACCCTCGGCGGTGAAGCCACCGACATCGTGGTAATGCGCATTATGTGCCGCCGTGGCTTCGAAATGGACTTCGCTGAACTGTTACTGGAAGACTACAAAGCCTCCCTGAAATACCTCAGCGATCACCCGAAACTGCAGGGCATTGCCCAGCAGAACAGCTTTAAACATACCTGATAAC
>NZ_VATN01000029.1:0-85564 GCF_005781105.1 Escherichia sp. E2586 | reverse complement strand
CATGATGTGTCTCCTTCTGTTGATGTTTTCAGCCCCCATCATCTGTTGAGTTTCGGGAGCCGCGGTTTTGACGTTTTGCGGGGACCTGCTCTTTGTTCCCTCCGGTATTAACCATCACCTGTTTGAGAACCTTCGCCGCAAG
Organism: Escherichia sp. E2586; assembly: GCF_005781105.1. Taxonomy (NCBI): domain Bacteria; kingdom Pseudomonadati; phylum Pseudomonadota; class Gammaproteobacteria; order Enterobacterales; family Enterobacteriaceae; genus Escherichia; species Escherichia sp. E2586. The sequence continues at coordinate 85,422 of NZ_VATN01000029.1, read as the reverse complement.
GGGCATCACTGCCACGGCCGGAAACGACTGTCCGGGGGCAGACCGCAAAAGTTTTTGCCTGCTTTTGGGCAAAAAGTTTTGCGGGATGTGCATTTCACCCCTGGACTGGCGGAGACGGTTGTGGCTGTCTTTGCCCCCGGCGACAGGGGCTTAAACAGGTGTATGGCACCGGACACAACAACGGGCAGGGACCCGCCGCAACGACGGAGAGCGCGTGCGCGAAACGGCGTTGCCCTTTACATCCCGGCGGCCTTTTGCCGGGATGCCAGGAGCGCAGGCCACGGCGCGACAGAGGCGGCGCGACCGTTCCGGTCGCTGCAAGCCCGGGGTTTTGCGTCAGGGATGGAAGCCCGTCAGGGCGGAGACAGCTCCGCTGGCTCCGTTCACGACAGCCCGCCCCGCCAGGGGGACGCCCGGAAAAGGCACAGTCAGGAGAACAACAAAACAGACAGTAATCAGAGCAACAGGAAAAAGAAGAACAGTAGCAGAAACAACAACATCATCAGTAACAGACAAATGACAGGCATGAAGAAACAGAAGCCCCCATCAGAACGTCCGCGTAATGAAAGGGGCGGCGCGTGAGCGCGGCCCCTTTCAGCGCCCCCGGCGCGCGGTCTTTTCCCGGCGCGGACAGACGGGCATTTATCCTCCCGCCTGCCCTGTGTTATCAGGCCCGCAGACGAATAATCATCGTCGGAACACGGGTATAAGCAAACGTGCCGCGCGGCAGCTCCTCGCAGATGTCAGAAAACGGTAACAGCTTCTCCTGCTGGCGCGGCCCGTTGAGACAAACAGCAACCAGCACGCCCCCGGGACGCAACAGGGAAAAAGCCCGCAGGATATGCCGGATATCCTGCCCGTGGCTGAACGGCGGATTCATGATAACCCGGCTGTAATACTGCACCGGCTGCCATTCCATGAAGTCGCCACTCTGAACCCTGACACTGTTAAAATTTTCCCGCAGATACCGGACCAGCCCGCTGTTGATTTCCACCGCATCACACATGGCCCCCGGCGCGGTATCCCGAATCGCCCGCAGTATGGCTCCGGTCCCGGCAGAGGGTTCCAGAATGTGATCACGGTTGCTGATTTCCGCCAGCGTCACCAGGCGATCGCAGACCGGGGCAGGTGTCACAAAAAGCTGAAATTCTGCCGGAATCTCGATAACCGGCCTGGCATTGTCCAGCCTTGCGCGCATCAGCCGGATACGCTCCCTTAACTGACTGTGCATGTCATTGTCTCCGTCATGCCCCCGGGGATTTCCCCGGGGGGTAAGTCTTATTTTTGCGGGATTTCCGTGATTTTCATGTCGGTGATATACACATTCACCAGACGGAAATTATTGTCCATTGTGCGGCGGTAGCGGTATGCCCCGTGGTCTTCTGCTTCTGCCACACTGCGCACGGCCTTACAGTCCCGGGGCAGGGCGGCCCACTGTGCCTTTGTCATTTCCCGGAAACCTTCCCCCGGATAGTTGACTACCGGCGGACGCTTCGCGGCCTGGCTGGCGACGGCAGCCTCTTCTGCCGATGGTGCTTTGTAGTCCGTGATGCGATCGGGCGTCACTTTCATCGTGCCGCTGTACCCGAGGAAACTGTAATTTGGCGTTGTGACTGAACTCACCGCCCCGTTGCTTTTGTTCACGCGAATGATGGTCAGCCACTCGCCCCGGCTGAAAACCTGCCCGCCCGGCTCAAAATCCTGTGTCCGGGTAACCACGCCGCCGCTTTCGTCCAGCATGGCACGCTCATAGATCAGGCGGTTCTGATAGTGGTTAACCCAGCGTTGCTGATGCTGAATCTGCCGTTCATGACAGCGGATCGCAATTTCGCGGGCCTGCTCCGTGGTGATGATGTCATCATCCAGAGCCGACCAAAGCGATCGACTCCCTTCATACTGGCTTTTTTCTGCCGGACGCGGATACATATCCAGCGGGAAACAGGCGCTGATACGGTCATGACTGCTGATGAGTTTTGCCATATTCAGATCCAGCGATTCAGCCCGCCACATCGTCAGATATTTCTGTGACTGCGCAATGATCTTTTCAGCCTTGCGCAAATCAGCTTCGATTTTTTTGATGCGACGCCAGCGAACGTCCGGACGTTCTTTATATTTCGCGTGAAGCAGTGCCGACCGCGCCCGCTCTTCCCAGTATTCCGCACGTTCAAAGAGCATCACGGCTCGTTTCATGCCGTTTTCAATACGCTGCGCATCACGACGGGCGCGGCGCTCACTGTGATGCCCCACCAGGATTGGCTGACCGGGCGGGATCATCGCGGCCAGTCTTTCCACTTTATCAAGTACCTGTGCGGATTCACTGGCCCGTTTTCCGCTGTATCCGGTAAACCGCTCCGCCCGTGCTTCCTGACGTTCAGCGAGCGTACTGTCTTCATCCTCAATCTCTCCGGCAAGTGAGAGGAGCACATCTTCCCGGCCCGGTGTCCAGGCTGGCGCCACAAACAGCGCCTGTTTGGGTGCCCAGCGGAAACCGGCATCACGCACTTTTTTATACGTCTCCGGGTCAAGACGTGACGCGGCATACAGGCGCAGTTTGTTATCATCCGGTGAGTAGGTCGCGCGGTACATCTGCACAGGGCTGGCGGCTTCCGGGGTAGTCATGGTGATTGCTGATGTCATAAAATATTCTCCTTCCGTCTGTTGCCGCCCCTCGCGGGGCGGCTCACCTCATCAGTTAAAAGTGCGTTCCAGTTTGAGTGTGCGGAGCACCTGCCCGAAGGCCGTGTTTTTCATGGCGGGGATGTGTACACCGCGTCCACTGTGAAAACTCCGGGCAATGTGTCGCCCGAAGGCTTTCAGTTCGGGGTCAATCTCCGACACGGGGATATCACCGCGTCTGAAACGGGTATGGCGGGGCTTTACAGCCGATGAAGAAGGTGAAACAATACTTACTGTCATAAATGAATCTCCTTATGACACAGGTTAGTGAAGCCGTGAAAATCGATTGCGGCGATTTCTACGGCGTGGATTAAGCAGGTCCCTGACCTGCTTTTTTCATATCTGCATCTGACGCTTTCCGGTGTTTTCCTCCTTCTGTTCCTGCGTTCTCATTACCTGCCAGCCGGATGACTGACAGAACACATAAATGCGTATTGCCGGAGCCTGAAATAAATCCTGATTTTTAAAGAACATCACCCGTTGAGTTTCGGGAGCCGCGGTTTTGACGTTTCGCGGGAACCTGCTGCTGTATTCCCTGTGGTATGAACTTCACCCGTTTGAGAACCTTCGCCGCAAGGGGCATCACTGCCACGGCCTGACGTACCTGTCCGGGGCAGAACGCAAAATTTTTTACCGGGTTTTGGGTAAAAAATTTTGTGGGCTGTTCATTTACCCTGGACAGTCAGTGCGGCAGGTTGTGGCTGTATCAGCCCCCGGCGACAGGGACTCAAACGGGTGTGTGGCACCCGGCAGGCAATGAGCAGGGACCCGCCGCAACGACGGAGAGCGCGTGCGCGAAACGGCGTTGCCCCTTACATCCCGGCGGCCTTTTGCCGGGATGCCGGGAGCGCAGGCCACGGCGCGACAAGGGTGGCGCGACCGTTCCGGTCGCTGCAAACCCGGGATTTTGCGTCAGGGATGGAAGCCCGTCAGGGCGGAGACAGCTTCGCTGGCTCCGTTCACGACAGCCCGCCCCGCCAGGGGGACGCCCGGGGAAGCCATAAACAGGAGAAGAACAGGAAGAACAACAACAGTAACAAGCACAGTAACCACAGAAATATAACATCAGGAAAAAACATTCCTGACACATCACAAACGGGAAGGGTAACGGGCGACGCGTCAGCGTGGCCCGCTTCCCTTCCGGCAGGCGTCAGCCTGCCAGGGGTTTTCGCGCGGACTGACAGGCGGCCTATACCGCCTGCCCTGTATCACCTGTGCCTGCTGCCCTGAAGGATATAGTGACCACCGAGGAAAACAGCCTGCTGATTCACCACAAAATCGCAGATTTCATCAACAACCTGCGCGGTGGTGAGCGGTTTCTGCCCCATCTCACGACGTCGTGCATTAATCATGGCCCTGTAATTGCGCAGAATTTCGCGGGTTTCCGTGCTGATGTTCATTTTTCTTCGCCTCCTTTACAGGGGCGGCATTGCCGCCCCGTCCGTTAATCAGTCCAGTGCCGCGTAAATCGCGTTGCATTCGGGGTGAAATTCGATGTGGCTCCACAACTGCGCATCACGCATCCGGTAAAGCTGAGTCAGCCCCGCATCGCCGCTGTCGTGGTACAGCCACAACTGACGGTTAATCACAAGGGAAGTCAGAATGATGCCGCAGGCATCAGCACTCACGGTACGGTCAAACCAGTTTGCACCGTTCACCATGTGGAAACGGTCGCCATCCGGCATCATGTAACCGCCACCGTCCGGCAGGCGAATGAAGTGCCAGAATCCGCCTTCATATTCCGGCATCATTTTTTTCGCCAGCGCGTATACAGACGCTTCGGCATACAGAAAATCCTGGCCAAACAGGTAAGGCAGAAAAGACAGACGGTCGCACTCTTCAACGTTCAGGGTGACAGATTTTGCATACTGCATGAGATTTCCTCCGTTGTTCACATATTCCGCGACACCGGGCGGTGCCGTGCCTCCATAAAAGCCGGGCGATAAGGCGGGGATGCACAGGGCGCAAGGGAAGCCGCAGCCTGACGCACACGGCTGGCGGGAGTTGGAGGGTGAGACCGCGAAATCTGAGCGGGTGAACGACCGGAAAATCACGGCAGACGGGAAGGAGGGACCGGGTGACCGCAGCGGCGAAGCGTACCCTTGCATCCCCGCCAGCCCGGCTAAGATGGAGGCACGGCACAGCCCGCACACAACGCTGAGGCCACAGAGTTGAAACACCACAAGGCCATGCCCCGCATGGCCGGGTAAAGCGGAGCCGGCGGCGACTTCCTTTGTGCTCTGTCCGGGGACCGACAGGAAAAAGGCGGGGATTTTCCCCGCCATCGTCATCAGCCCCGGATTTTTGCGAGGGCATCCGCCATGCTGCGAATTTCGGCCCGGGCTTCCCGGACCACCTCCCGCAGAACATCACGGTCAAACCAGCGGCGGGGCGGTTCATCCGGTATACGCAGCACATCGCAGGCCAGCCCACTGGCCAGGATATGCTCCACACACTCACTGACCAGATACATTTCCACCGCCGAAAAACGTGCGCCCCGGTTCAGGATGGCATCGAGCACCACAGGCAGGTTTTCGTCGTCTTCATCGAGCCAGCAGGGGTGATCGCTTTCCTTCACCACCAGGCGAAAGCGGCGGGTCTGGCGGGTCAGCAACGTCTGCCCGGTTGTGGTCAGCGCCGCCCGGATACGCCGCGCATCTTCTGCCACCCGGCAACTGACAGTGCGTACCGCATCGCGCACCGCATCAAGAACTGCCCTGATTTCCTCCTCCGTCAGCCATTCACCCGCATACGGGAAAGACACCTGCGTTCCGTCTGCCGGAAGTACCGGCAGCGACTGCCACTGACTGCCGGACAGTACCAGTTCCGCCCCGGTTCCGGTCAGTTTGTGAATGGCGGAGGCCAGGAGCGGCGGCAGTACGCCGCCGTGACGGTTGATAAGTAACGTCGCCAGCCGGGGCGCATCCAGCCGCACGTAAATGCTGATCCAGCCCGGATAGTTCTGCGGATCTCGCTGATCAACATCAGTCTCCTCCGGCCAGCCCTGCGCCAGCAGCAGGTTACGGGCGTGGCGATAAATCAGTGCATTCAGCGTTGTGTTTTCGTTCATGATTAATCGTTCTCCCTGTATCGCCGCCCGCAGGCGGCGATAACATCAGTCGTTTTCGTGTGTGTTGTTTTTCAGCAGGGCGCGGGCCTGATTAACCACCGCCTGACGGCGGGTAACACATTCCGGGACAGCAAGGCCGTTATCACGGGCGGCCCATTCACGCTTCCACAATGCCTGTTCAGCGGTCTGAATCAGGGACGCCAGCAGTTCAGCCGGGACGGTCACCTGGCGGTTTTCGCTCACGTTGCTGATAATCTCCATCGCCGCACCGGAAGAAATACCGGACTCAATCCGCTGGTCTTCCGGGATGTCCTCCAGGCGCGCCAGGACAGTCCTGATTTCATGATCGGTCAGAGAAATTTCCATACCGTCAGCCAGTGCCTGAATCTCTTCCGGGGACCAGACAACCAGCATCAGCGGCGTGTCTCCCGGATACTTTGCTGCCAGCGCCCGGCAGAGCGTTTCGCGTGTTCCGTACATTCTCGTCTCCTTCTCAATCTTTAAAGCACGCATCCAGTTCCAGAATTTCGGTATATGCCTCCAGTAAGAGGCGGTTTGCGCGAAACAGCGTCTGACGCACCAGACGTTCCGGCAGGGTATCGGCATTAAAGCTGTACCGCTGCTCCATCTCATTCATGGTTGTACGCAGGTCGCACATGGCATTGGCCACCTCCGCCACTTCGGCGCGCAGTTTTTCGTGTCCGGCATAGTTCATTTACGCAGCCTCCGGTTCAAACCAGTTATCATTCGCGGCCCCCTGCTGCATGGCCCGTTGCACGGCGGCCAGTCGTTGCTGTCCGGCACGGTGATACTGTTCAAGCAGCTCGATACCGATATACCGGCGTCCGGACTGAAGGGCGGCCACGCAGGTTGAGCCGCTGCCTGCAAACGGGTCCAGCACAATTGCGTTCGGGTGTGTGAAGCTCTCAATCAGCGGTTGCAGGCTGGTAACAGGCTTTTCCGTCGGGTGATGACGATTGCCTGAATATTTCCAGCCCAGCACGTCGGGTAATGGCTTCTGAGGCAGCGCCGGACGGCCTTTTGCCAGAACGTAGGCGCATTCGTGACGGTACGCGACATACGCAGATTTGGATGTGTAGCTTTTGGTGAACACAAGGTGCCCTACAACGCTGAATCCGGCGCGTTTCCAGGCTGCCATAAAGCGGTCAATACGGTTCCAGCCATAGAAACTCACCATCAGCGCATCTTTTTTGAGTACGCGGTACATCTCATTACTGGCAGGTTGCAGCCAGTCATCGTTAACGTCACCGGCAATGGTGCGCCCGGAACGGTCACGAAAACCGACGAGATATGGTGGGTCGGTTAAGATGAAATCAATGGCGTTATCAGGAATCGTGGCCATAACACGCACGCAGTCACCCAGGATAAAACGGGACATAACAGCACTCCTCCTCTTACAGAGGGCACCGGGAGGGCGCCCCTGTGGCGCCCGTTCCCCGCTGCCTGTGGGCTGTTCACCGCGTCCGGTAACGGGTCAGGCCGACCGTGGAATACCGCAGCCGTCGTCTTTCTGACGGCGAGGCTATGCCGCGAAAGCGGCTTGAAGGGCGTTCATCAGAAAAGGGCGACGGGCTGGCGTACACTGTCACCGGTGCCAGCCGGGAGCGGTAAAAGCGCCCGTCCCGTGCCCGGCCGGACGCGGGATACTGACCACAGGCAGCGTTCCTGCCGCGCCGCGTCAGTCGGCGCAGTAAAAAGAGGAGCACAGCGACATCCTTTGTCGGAAAAGAAACGGGCGGTTGCCCGCCCGTCTCCGTCATACTTCATCCCCCGTAATGCGCCACCTTATCGACTATCCACTCCGGCGCGGTAACTTCCGGCAGCTCATCATCATCTGTCGGGGAAGACCATTCCAGTTCCCCCCACAGCACATCAACAAGCTCTCCACGCTCATATCGCTGCCAGCCACAGAAATTGCAGCCCTGCTCGGCGTACCAGTGTTCCAGCGTGCAGCCGAAACGGCGGCTTAATTCTGCAACAACGTCGCTTTCCGGCTGACACCACGGCGTGTCGAAATCCACCTGAATGAAGTTTTCTCCCTGACGGCTGATATTCACCTCATACCCCACAGGCCACTTCACGCCATACTGTTCCGTATACCAGTGATATGCGGAAGGAACACCGTTCAGAACACCACCGTTAAAGCCATTCACTTCAACATCCAGGCGGGTGGGCAGAACCGTCAGCAGGTCAAACGGCATGGTTTTTTCCGGCAGCACGTTGTCACACAGACGGTTCCACCACACCGATACATCCTCGTTACTCCAGAAGCCACACCAGTCACCTCTTTTGGCGGTGAAATGCACGGTGATGGTTTCCCTGATCTCATCCGGTAATTCTTCCCAGCGACGCTGGTCAGTACCACTCTGCAGCCAGAGTTCATGCAGCATCAGGCAGTTTTGTTCATCCAGTAGCACACCGTTCTGCAGGTGTGTCAGCCAGCGGGTGAACGCGATATTCTCCGGCGATACAACACCACGTCCGGCAGCCGTCAGTCCGGGGCATGGTTCAAACCGCACATCTTCAGTGGTCTGCAGAAGTCCGGCACTACCGGCCAGAAACAGCTGAATACCTTCATCTGTGGCGCGGCGATAAAGCGGTGTGACTGCACCGCTGGCCAGTCGTTTAATCTCAGCGATCTGTGCCGGTTCACCAGAAAAATACATACGATTTGAGCACCAGTTTGGCATGGGAATTCTCCTCTCACATGCGGCCTCCATCAGGCCGTGCCGCACCTGTAACCGGGCGACCGCATACGAATGCAGGTGCGGCCCCGAAGCCGCAGCGCGTGGAGGAGGAACGACGAAACGTGAGCGGGTGAGGAGGCCGGCGACAGCGACACACTTGCATCGGATGCAGCCCGGTTAACGTGCCGGCACGGCCTGGGTAACCAGGTATTTTATTCACAGAACCGTGCGCAAAATGCTGTGGATAAGCTGGACACAGCAGCCCACAGCAGGCATACAGCCACACCCTCAGAGAATTGAGCATTTTTTAGTCAGAACAATGACATTTGACTGTGTGCGGATTCAGTTATTAGAATACTGTATATACATACAGTAAAAGAAAAGGAAGATGAGAACATGATCCGCATTGAAATTCTTTTCGACCGCCAGAGCACAAAAAACCTCAAATCAGGCACACTTCAGGCACTACAGAATGAAATCGAACAACGTCTGAAACCACACTACCCGGAAATCTGGCTGCGTATAGACCAGGGCAGCGCCCCGTCTGTATCTGTCACAGGAGCCCGCAACGACAAGGATAAAGAACGTATCCTGTCTCTGCTGGAAGAAATCTGGCAGGACGACAGCTGGCTGCCTGCAGCATGAGTACCGTTTATCACCGTCCGGCTGACCCTTCAGGCGATGACAGTTACGTGCGACCGTTGTTTGCCGATCGTTGCCAGGCCGGTTTTCCTTCTCCTGCCACTGATTATGCTGAGCAGGAACTGGATCTGAACAGCTATTGCATCAGCAGACCTGCAGCCACCTTCTTTCTGCGCGCCAGCGGTGAATCGATGAACCAGGCTGGCGTGCAGAATGGTGATCTGCTGGTAGTGGACAGGGCCGAAAAACCACAACACGGGGATATCGTTATCGCTGAGATCGACGGTGAGTTCACCGTCAAACGGCTGCTGTTGCGCCCACGCCCGGCACTGGAGCCGATTTCAGACAGCCCGGAGTTCCGCACACTGTATCCGGAAAACATCTGTATTTTTGGTGTTGTCACTCACGTGATACACAGGACGCGGGAGTTACGCTGATGTTTGCACTGGCTGATATCAACAGTTTCTACGCCTCATGTGAAAAAGTTTTCCGCCCGGACCTTCGCAACGAACCGGTCATCGTACTCAGCAATAACGATGGCTGTGTGATCGCGCGCAGCCCGGAGGCAAAAGCCCTTGGCATCAGAATGGGGCAGCCCTGGTTTCAGGTGAGACAAATGCGCCTGGAGAATAAAATACATGTATTTTCCAGCAATTATGCGCTGTACCACAGCATGAGCCAACGGGTTATGGCTGTTCTGGAGTCGCTTTCTCCCGCAGTTGAGCCCTACTCAATTGATGAAATGTTCATTGATTTGCGGGGGATAAATCATTGCATCTCTCTGGAGGTTTTTGGTCATCAGCTCAGGGAACAGGTAAAGAGCTGGACAGGACTCACCATGGGGGTGGGCATTGCGCCTACAAAAACGCTGGCTAAAAGTGCACAGTGGGCAACAAAGCAATGGCCACAGTTTTCCGGTGTGGTCGCGCTGACGGCAGAAAACCGTAATCGGATCTTGAAACTACTGGGGCTGCAGCCTGTTGGTGAAGTCTGGGGAGTAGGACGCAGACTGACGGAAAAGCTGAATGCGCTGGGTATTAACACAGCACTGCAGCTGGCGCAGGCTAACACGGCATTCATCCGGAAAAGCTTCAGCGTCATTCTTGAGCGTACGGTACGCGAACTCAACGGCGAGCCCTGCATATCCCTGGAAGAAGCCCCACCGGCAAAACAGCAGATTGTCTGTAGTCGCAGTTTTGGTGAACGAATCACAGACAAAGATGCCATGCACCAGGCTGTTGTTCAGTATGCAGAGCGGGCCGCAGAGAAACTACGTGGGGAGCGTCAGTATTGCCGGCAGGTGACGACATTTGTACGGACATCCCCCTTTGCAATAAAAGAACCCTGTTACAGCAATGCCGCTGTGGAAAAGCTTCCATTGCCTACACAGGACAGCCGGGACATTATTGCCGCAGCATGCAGAGCGTTAAACCATGTCTGGCGTGAAGGGTACCGCTATATGAAGGCAGGAGTCATGCTGGCTGATTTCACACCATCGGGTATAGCGCAGCCGGGATTATTTGATGAGATCCAGCCCCGTAAAAACAGCGAAAAGTTAATGAAAACACTCGATGAACTGAACCACTCGGGAAAAGGGAAAGTGTGGTTTGCGGGGCGAGGAACCGCCCCTGAATGGCAAATGAAACGGGAAATGCTCTCGCCTTCGTATACAACACAATGGACTGAGATCCCCATTGCTTCATTCTGATATATCAGAATAATTTTTGCATTTTAAGGCGCACATCATTCATTGCCTCCTGCACCGAATCAGTAGCAGAAGGAGGCATTTTTTCAGCAGATTGCGAAGCACCGAGTTCAGTCAACACAGCTCTGATATCGGCCTGAGAAGGCTTCCATCCAGTCGTCTGACTGAGTAAGGTTACAACCTGATCTGCTGAAAACTCCTCGCTCAAAATGGCAGTCAGCAATACAGGCAGGCGAGGATCAAGTTGGTGTAACGCCATTCCAGAAATAAATGCATTCCGGAACAGCTCACCACGCTCAGAACGCGGAACGGACTCTATCGCTTCCAAAGTTTGAAAGTCTGCAGCTTTTTCCGGATGCAGATAAAGTGTGAATTTTTTCCTTTTCCGTTCATCGTCCACAATATTACTCCTCTTTGAAAGCCGCGATAGCTTCAACCAGTGCTGTCTGTGGTGACTCCATCATCACTACTTTTTGCCCAAGATGGTGCCATGCCGTTTTTATCGAATCATAGATCAACGGGGCCCCACCACCGACAACATAAACACGATTCACATGATGAAAATCACCGAGCTCATTGACTACTTGCTCCCCCAGACTGGCAATAGCCCCCTCAATGGTATTAAGGACCAGATCAGTTTTTGTTTCGTCATTTATAACCTGCCGAACAAAGTCCGGGTCATTACGACGTTTAATCAATTCATCTGCAACGAGGAAACTGGTATCACTGGATGCCATGCGCAATGCACTCATTGCAGCTTTCGTAACTGAAGACACACCAATGCCAGAATTACCATGAATGGCACTTACAGAGTCAAATTGACCAACGATAACACCAACATCAAGCGTAGTGCCGCCAATATCAACTACCAGCGATTTTTCGAACTGACCAACTTTATCCATGACCAGACGAGAAAACACAGCTGGCAATGATTCAGGCATCACATCAACGTGTTCAATGGTGAAAACATCGCCTTTATTAAGACGAATCGGCCTCATTAAATTCTCAATTTTACGCTGAATGTTGAGTTCATTTTTTTGACACTCTTTCGTGTAGAACTCACTGATAGGCAAAGTCACAGTCAATGATACAGGCTGAGGCGCTAATCCACTATTCAGTAAAGCGTGATGCACAGCTAACAGGTTAACATCCGTATATTGATACTCAATATGAGTCGTAAGAATAGATTGGTTGCTAACTTCATCATACGTGTATTTTTTACCATCCAGTTCATAGTTAAATGTCTGGCGAATCCCTAACCCGTCAACCTTCCATCCATGACGAAATGAGTTTTGCGACAACGACTTACAGATTTTCCCATTGTCATTCCATGCCAACTTGATTGTTGTTGAACCATCATCGCAGTATACGTTCATCTATAGCCCCTAAAATACTCAATCTGAGTAAATCACTGTTTCTGGTTGCAAGGTAATACTCAATTTGAGCACTATCATAGTTATGAAATCACAAAACACAAGTAATATTTATTACATCATATTACACACTTCATATTTCATACTTCATAAATATGAATACATATTGACACATCAGGTTACCGTGTCAAAATATCATCATACTTCACACATCACATTTATGAGGTTGCAATGATTACTGTAGTTGGTGGGAACAAAGGTGGTTCAGGGAAAACTACCATTGCATCAAACCTGGCTATTGCTCTCGCAAATAAAGGAAGGGAAGTCTGCCTGTTAAACGGAGATCTACAACGAACAGCCGCAAAACATCATGCGGAACGAGAAGCTGCAGGGCTGTTACCAGCAATAACCCTTGTTGAGAAATTTGATAACCTGACACAAACACTACAGGCTCTGAATGAAAAGTTCGATGATGTAATAGTGGATGTCGCAGGAAGAAACTCAAAGGAATTCATAACGAGTGGAGTTGTCGCACATCAAATAATTGCGCCACTACAGTGTTCTCAACCAGATCTGGATACCCTTACAGAACTAGAACAACAGATAGACGCAATGCGTAACCTTAACCCGGAACTTAAGGTTTATTGTTTACAAAGTATGGCAACAACCAATCCGGTTTTGAGGGGAAATGAGAGAAAAGAATTCCTTGAATATCTAGAAGAATTCCCAACAATTCAAGTCCTGGATTCAGTTATTTGTTTCAGAAAAGTCTATCGCGATTGCATGAGCAACGGCACCGGTGTAGTAGAAACGAACAATACAGCAGCCAAAGCAGAAATTGAACATTTAATGAATGAGGTATTTGGCCCATGGTGAAGAAACCCAGCCAGCAAGCATTAAACAGAGCTGCAGTTACGGTAGAACAAGCAGAGGCTCTGGCTCAGCGCCTTGCGGATAAACCATACGGCGCGCCGGAAAAAACCGAACCAGAAAAACAATGTCGGACGACAATCTCTCTTGGTGAAAGCATGCTTGTCACAATAGAAGATCTGGCATTGAGGAATAAACGCAATGGTAAAGATCCAAAAAATGTAAGTGCCATCGTCAGAGTAGCCCTTGAGCAATACTTAAAAACACTAACGTAATAATCAAGAAGTTATTACTTATGAAGTCATACTTGTGAATTCACACTATTTAAGCACCCTTGCATACAAGAGATCACATATTGCAGTGGTCTCTTTTTTTACAGAATAATTCACAATTCATAATTATGATTTATGAATTATGCCTACCTGTTTTTCAGCATTGTGACAGCATCGGACTCAGGCATCGAAAACTGCACCCGGTGCCGTGCAGCCACATCCAGTGCAAACACCTTCGTGTAGACCTCCGTTGAGCTGATGGACTTATGCCCCATCAGGCTCTGCAGGACCTTCAGCGGTATGCCGGCATACAGCATGTGCATCGCATAGGAATGGCGGAACGTATGTGGCGTGACCGGGACAGAGAACGTCACACCATCAGCGGCAGCGGCGGCAACCGCTTCCCCAATCCAGGTCCTGACCGTTCTGTCTGTCACTTCCCAGATCCGCGCTTTCTCTGTCCTGCCTGTTCGTTTATTACGCCGTTCCATGGGGATTTTCAGTGTGGCCACCATCGTCTGCAGCTGGCTGACGTACCAGGAGTCAGAGAGCGGAACCAGCCGGTGAGTCTGCTGCCCGGCTGGCGTTCTTCCTGCCGTCCTAGCGGCTTTTTCTGTCCGCTGCTTCAGAGTGGCCAGCTGCACAAACGGATACGGAGGCGCAAGCGAAAAATCCCCCCGCGTCAGCGCCAGTGCTTCATTAATGCGCGCACCGGTGTTCCACAGTGTGGCCAGCAGCATCTTGCGGCGCAGATCCGGGACGTAATGGAGCAGGGCGCTCACTTCAGGGGCCAGCAGGTATTTTGGCAGTTCATCATGAACCATCGACATCTGGCGGAGTGCCAGCGCTGCCGGATAATCGATGGCAACAGGAAGCTGAGCGGCATCCCGGGCATGGTGGATCGGTGCCGGCAGGTGCTGCATATCAGTGTTCACTCCACGGGGAAACGTCGGGCAGGTTTTCCACAACCCGGTACTTTCCCGGATAACGGAGCTGGTTACCGCCACGCGTCCAGACGGTGACAACAAAACCCCCTCCCTGGTTGTTTTCGGGGAGCAGGCGATCGCACTGCTCACTCAACATGTGGATCACGAACGGCGCATCGCTGTCGTCTTCAAATATCAGTTCCAGCGCATCGCGACCATGCAGCATTCCCTTGCTGATGATGACGTATTCAGCCCCCCGCATCTCCCTGAGTAAATGTTTTGCCGCATCCGGGACAAGCAGCCTGGCTGCGCCGGCATTCCAGCTGAGGTAGACATATCCGGCCTGCGCCTGTACAGACTGCCAGTAATCCGTTCTGGCGACAGCCTGACCTTCATTCTCAATAAAAAACATGGGTGACTCCTTTTTTCTTTTCCGGGCAGGGACGGTCATGCGATAACGTCATCCATCATCACTGCCCTTACCGTCACGCCGTCTGATAACATCATGCCGTTATCATCATCACCATGATAACAAGCATCCATATAACCACGCCATTAAATTACCGGAGAGCCGTTTCCGTCAGATCCGACTTTCTGAAATATCACAACTTTCCGGAAGTGTACCACGCTGAGGAAATCATCATATCGCTGTTTTCCGCCCCTGCGCGGCGCATCACAGGTCAGGGAAATAACACAATATATAGTGTCATCAGCAGCTGAATCCGGCACCACATGTTGTACTGACAGGAGGTGGCGTTGTGTGGGGGAGAGGAAGATCCGTAACAACCTTTTTTCGGATCTCCGATAAAAAAGAAAGAAATAGAGATATGTTAAGCATATGCATATGCCTGACATCTACATATGCTACCGCTATACATATGCCACACATCTGCCTATACTAAACATATGCACACACCCGGTGCTTTGAATATTCCGGATATGTTTCACATATCCATATGCTCGGGAGAGAAAGAACATGAGAACCGTATCGATATTTAAAAATGGCAACAACCGCGCCATCCGTCTGCCTCGTGATCTGGATTTTGAGGGGGTGAGCGAGCTCGAGATCGTCCGGGAAGGGGACAGCATCATCCTGCGCCCCGTCCGGCCAACCTGGGGCTCATTCCTAGAGTACGAAAAAGCCGATCCAGATTTTATGGCGGAGCGCGAGGATGTTGTCAGCGACGAAGGGCGATTTAACCTGTGAACAAGACTTATATGCTTGATACCTGTATCTGCTCGTTCATCATGCGTGAACAGCCAGAAGCCGTCCTGAAGCGTCTGGAGCAGGCGGTGCTACGCGGCCACCGTATAGTGGTCTCGGCCATCACCTACTCTGAAATGCGCTTCGGGGCTACCGGCCCAAAGGCCTCACCACGTCACGTCCAACTGGTCGATGAATTCTGCGCCCGCCTCGATGCCATCCTGCCCTGGGATCGCGCCGCAGTAGACGCCACCACGAAGATTAAAGTGGCACTGCGGCTGGCCGGGACGCCGATCGGCCCGAACGACACGGCGATTGCCGGGCACGCCATCGCCGCCGGGGCGATACTGGTGACGAATAATACAAGAGAATTTGAGCGGGTGCCTGACCTGGTGCTGGAAGACTGGGTGAAGTAAGACACTCTTTTCAAAGTCAGGAGATAAGGGCACCAAGAAACAGCCCGTATACGGGCTGTTTTAACAGATATCTACAGTAAGCGATCCTAAACTGTAGGGTATCTTCGAAGATCAGACTATCAGGGAGCTAAAGCCTATCTTCCGGCGGCAAAAACAGTGGCTCAAGCGATACGGGCAACCGAGCTCTGGTTTGCTGCCGGTGGCAGGGCGATGAGCTTGTCACATTCCATAATCACGTACTCCGGGATGAGATCGAATCTGGACGGATCCAGTTGACAGATGAACTCATTTTCAATGTGGTACGTTTCGTTAACGAATTTTCGTATTACCGGATGGTCCTGATCCAGTTCCAGTAAACGGAATACCTGCAGTTTTTCATAGCCGTTACGACAGCGACGGTACAGGTTTTTTATTTCATCTGGGCTGCTGACGAGAGCCTGAAGTCGCGGGTAATCAAAACTGTCCACATACTCCCGGATATCCCGCAAGGCCTGCTGAATTTTCTCAGGAGCCATTTTGGGGTAGCCCGAGCCCGCAGCGGCAGGCTCGCGATAATCCAGCGGGGCGACGCGTCGATGGAATAGATTGGATAGAAGCTGATAAGCATCACCACGTTCGTCAACGATTTCAAAGTAGCGACGAAGATAGATGAGCTTAATGATCTCCTCACAGTCTGCTGACGCGGTGATGGATTTGCAGATCTGCATGAATGTCATGATATCGCCGTCGTTAACAGGTAATTCTTCTATGACTCCAGCAGACAGGCGCAGGCAGGAGGCGGTCACCTGATTACTGAACAACCTTCTGACTGACTTCAGCGTGTCAATCACAGGCTCCACGTCATGCGTCAGCATAAGTACAGTCCGGTTCTTCAGGCATTCACCACTTGCACGTCTGAACAGCATTTCAAGAATGGCAAACTTCTTGTTTTTATCAAAAGAGGATATGGGATCGTCAAGGATAATCAGTCCCGGGTTTTTTGACAGGCATTCATACATGAATAACACAATCGCAAAGGCGTTCCGTTCTCCATAGCTGAGATGCTGGCTACCGCCGCTGACGTACCCGTCAAAATCTATGTGTCGTAGCCTGAGTTTTCTCTGATCTCCCTCGCCGGCTATATCCACCCTGTATTTATAGCCTGCATAAGTGAGGAAATTATTGATGTTTGTTTTGTGCTGTGCGATCAGCCGGATCATGCTGTCCCGGTGCCGGTTAATTTTTCCCTGCAGCGGTCCGGCAAGGTTTATCAGGTCCATAAGGGCCGCGTTCAGTCTGTCGGTGATCCCCTGCATGAGTTCGGATTGCAGATCAGGGAAGAACTGCAGGTCAATCAACCTGGCAGTGAGCACCTCCCGAACGTTCTGCTGTTCCTGCAGGCTGAAAACATTCAGGCCTCTCAGCGCAGTGAGTTTCTCTGTCAGCGTATCGGTCTGGCGTTTCAACGCCACCAGGTACTCGATATGTTCGGCTTCCGGACCGTTCTGAAGCATAGTGATGGCCAGAAGGCGTTCTCTGGCGCTCTCCGTCAGGTAATTACCGAGGTTTTCCACCAGTCTGATGATAGCGGTCAGGTTTTTAATGGTGGATTTATCGAATTCCTCTCTGACTTGGCGAATTTGTGCTTCCTTTCCCGTGATATCACCGGTACAGAACGGACAGCAGCCATCTGAAAGGTGCGAAAACTCGAGTCCCTTTGTCTGCCAGTCAATCCATTCCACGCGGCGTTCACTGCGGATGTAGGGTTGATAGTTCTCAAGACCAGCCGGAATGTGGTGTATTTTATTTCCGCCTGACAGACCTCTCATGCCGGTTGAAGAACGTGAAATCCCGGAACTGGTTGATCTGAAAGCATTACTGAGTTCCTGTAGATGGTCTATCAGAGAGTTCAGCTCAGTGTGATCCGTGAAAACAGCCCGGATCGTTTGCGTCATTTCTTCTATTTCACGCTCTCTTTCCGCATGGGCTTGATTGCGGATAAGAATATTAAAGCTGTCACTGATGAGCTCGTCCGGTTGGAACGTAAACTGACTGACGTACTCCTCGTTGAAGCACATCACGTCCCCAATCCCGTCAGCACCGATGACAATGGGCCCGGTGCTATCGGGGTTTTCTCCGCGCAGCCGGAAGGGCATCAGTGCCTGTAGTCCCTGAATGTCGTCCCGCGCCGCACAGCTTATGGCCCGTGACAGCGTACTTTTTCCAGTACCATTTGGCGCAAACTTAATGTTCAGTTTATTGGCAGTGAGGGTGATATGTGCTCGTACGATGTTATTGCAGTGGCGTATTTCAATGTCCATTTATCTGTCCTTTGCCAGTTATTCTGGGGGGATTCATATCCTGCCGCAAAATGAGCCCGCATGCCGTGATGCAGATACATAATACATTTCGTTTGTACCATTGCTTACACCTCTCCGAGGTGTTCATATCAGAAACAAAGATTAGGTCAATCCGACTTAGCCGGAAACCGGATCTGCACGGCGGGAAACGAGCAAATGATATGATAATCAAGCAATTTACATAAAATCATATCAGATATTGTTTCATCATTTATGATGAAACAATATCTGATATTATCAATAATCAATAACACACAAATCATGCAGGATATGATTTTTACCTGTCAGAACATTATCAGATGGAGCGTGCAGGATGGATGAAGAAAGGGGGTTTTCACTCAGCTATGAACAACTGACCCGGTTTGCGGAACAACGCATCCGGGAATGCAATCTGGACAGCCAGGGCGTAACTTATCTCTGCGAGTCAGCCAAAGCCGGAGCCGTGCTGATCTTCTGGCATGAACTGGCCATAAATGGCTATGCCTCAATGAATGCCATAAAGAGACAGGAGATCATTGACGCCGACCATCAGCGCCTAAGAAAGCTCATCTGGCCGGAGGATGACTGGAAATGACTCAGAGCCGCCGACCGTCGCCACTGCAACGGAGAGTGCTGATTGTGCTGGCTGCCCTTGATGAAAAACGGCCAGGACCCGTGCTGACGCGGGACATAGAACGGGTGCTGGAGCGAAGCGGGGAAGCCCCGGTCTACGGGCCAAACCTGCGCGCCTCCTGCCGTCGTCTGGAGGATGCCGGCTGGCTGCGTACCCTGCGCGCTCCGAACCTGCAACTGGCAGTGGAGCTGACGGACGCCGGCCGGGCCGTGGCACAGCCTCTGCTGCTGGCAGAACAGGACCTCCTCCGGGCAGAACAGCGTGCGGCAGAAGTCGTCGTACTGCCGCTGGTCCCGGCAGCAGGTCTGCCCGCAGGCAGCACTTCTGCCACTGATCTGGCGGTGGAGCTGAACGGCATGACGTATCAGGCCTGCCGTGGGGATTTTGTGGTACGTCTCGACGGCAGCACCTGTCTTCAGTTATGGAATAAAGAAGGCAGGGTGGTGCGCCGGGAAGGCGATCCGCTGGAAGTGGCGCAGTGGCTGCAGACCTGTCATGATGTAGGAATGGAGGTTCGTGTACAGGTTAATGAAAGTGTCACCCCGTAAAAACATGCCTGCACAGTTTACATGTCATCCCATGATGGCAGCCGGTTAACTTTCCTGCGCCACCATTGAAAAGAGGCCAAAAACCACTCGTGATACTTATAATAATGGCCTCACCTGCCACCATTCCTGACGGCCCCCAGTACATAAACCACATTGCACATCCCCAGGAAATGCCCCATAAGCTCCCCATCAGCAGCGTGACCTGCCAGAACGGCATAAAGGGTAATGGTGGAAACCGGATACCCAGCCACCAGAGGGCACTTACGCTCTGTGGTTGAAAATTGAGCACATTGTTTTCAGATGCTGTTGTCTTGCTTCAGAGTGATCTGTCCTCCGGATTTACGCAAAATTATCCACAGGCATTGTGCATTTAAAAAAACTTATCTTTTCTTCTTGATCTTAAAAACTTAGAGCGACGTAACATCATGATAAATATAATGAAAGACTCTAAACATGAGAAGATTTTTCACCAAAGATGAGAGGATTTTAAGCACATCCACAGTAAAAAAATATATTATGCAAAACATAATGTTATGTATTCATGTTGATATGAATACATAAAGACTTTTATATCTAAAGGTGATACGTTTTTTAAGTAAAGGTTATAATATATTGTTATTATACAACCTTTAGAGGGTTATCATTTAGCCAAATGATACGACTTATTTATAATGAGTTTTCCGATGAAAAGTGTAACACAGTTAACGAAAGTCAGGCATAGAAATGATATTGACAATATTTCTCCATATTACCCGAAATTTTATCATTTAATGACGAAAGACAGTAATCTTTGCATATCTTCTGCATCGCCATCCGCAAGGTAACTGTAGAAGAGTCTTAAGAGAGTGCATTACGTTTCCCATATCTTAAAACGGCTTAGATCCTTGTTTACCAGAAAGTTTCATCCATTTTCTTCTACCCAAGTTGCGGAAGAGCCACTTTTCATCCGTCGTTGACAAAACTGACTGAGGTCTTCAGGGGTTTTGAGGTTTTTGGCCAGTTCGTTAGCCAGAGCCTGTAACTGTTTTTCGTCCATAAATTAACCTTCATTTGATGCTGGATTGAACATATCAAAATCAGGTAATGACACAAATCTATGTACAGGCTCAACTCAATGCCACAATAACCAGGTTCTGATCATTCCGGATGCAGGAATCTCCCGGTAGTACAACAAAGTAAACATCGTATCCCTGTTATATCGGTCATAAAAAGGCTGCCAGTGGCACCTGCATCAGGGCAGCATAAACCGCCGGTATTCACATTACCAACGCTATGATTTTTCGTTAAAAGTACTGCACCACCGGCGTCAGATTACCCTGCCAGCGTTTTACCGGTTCTTCCGCGCCAGGGAAACTCACCTGCACATCACTCAAGCATGTCACCCAAGCACCGGCAATCTGCTGTCTGTCATTTTTCTGCGCCAACAATACCCCTGTCCCCGAAATAAACGCATCAGGGCGCACAGTTAACCCAGAATAGTCCGGAAACCATTTATAGCCATTCACCTGCCGTAACTGACGTTTCACCTGCTGTACTGTCCCCGGAGTCACCTCTCCGCTGACCACACTCCAGCCTTTATCAGCCATAACACTATTCTGCCATACCAGCAGATGACGTACTGTAAAAGTGATTTCACCGTAACGTACTTGTTCCTGATCGAGATCCCCCAGGGCTGCAATCCGGGGAGATGACGCTGCCACCTGAAGTAATGTCACTGACGGCTGAAGCCCCGGACGGGCAGTTGTCAGTGATGTGGTATGTCCGCCCAGAATATAAAAATCCTGCCCTGCCCGGCTTTCACTGACCATGCCTCCTTTTCCCGTTGTCAGGCCAGCCTGCACGGCATCAGGAGAGCTCATCCGCACAGCGCGGGGCTGCCACTGCCAGGAAACTTCAGGAACATACAGCGTGCCGCTGAATTCCGTCACGCCTACTGCCATTCCCTCCTGCCAGTGACCCGGCGGAATAATCAGAGGTTGTGCCAGCACACTGGCTGAAGTCAGAAAAAACAGAGCCGGAAACATACCGGACTTCAGACGATGAATAATATTCAGCACCGGACCATCCTCCTGCTTACTGGTACTCAATACTTACCGGCAGTGACACCCGCCAGCGTTCCGGCATCGTGCCGTTCAGACGTAATTCACCACTGCCTGCCACAGTCTGTGCACCATACACACCTTCAACCTGACGCAGGGAGGCATCACTGAAATGACTCACTCCCGAATAACCACTGACTGTCATTGTCTGCAGCCAGCCGGGACCTTCGCCACGGAACATCTTCTGCAGAACACCCGGAATATCAGAAGCCTTCATGGCTGTGCTTTCACCAGGCAGACCATTCACATTCAGGTCGTCATACACGCCAGCATACATCGACTGCCCGCCCTTCACATGGCGCAACACCCCCGCAGCCTGCATTCTGAAAACAAATGAACCTACCCGGGCGTTATTATCACCGGTAACAGGCAACGTCACTTCCGCGACACTTGGTGCTGT
This sequence comes from Escherichia sp. E2586, assembly GCF_005781105.1. Taxonomy (NCBI): domain Bacteria; kingdom Pseudomonadati; phylum Pseudomonadota; class Gammaproteobacteria; order Enterobacterales; family Enterobacteriaceae; genus Escherichia; species Escherichia sp. E2586. The sequence continues at coordinate 63,561 of NZ_VATN01000029.1, read as the reverse complement.
CCAGACAAGTGAAAAACCCTCAGCCTCCTTTCCGTAACTAACCCGGGGAGAAAGTCCCTCACGCCCTGCCGGTGTGGTCAGGGTGGTTTTTCCCAGTAAAACGGTCATCGCTGGCAGTGCGACCGGTATCCCTTTTCCACCGTCACGAACACCGCGACTCTGTTTAACCTCCAGACCTTCATTTCCCTGTCCGACTTTCCACACCCACGGATTACGGGTGCTGGTCACCGGGCCTTCCAACTTAAGCTCTCCGCTGAAATCCTCTCCCGGCGTATTCCAGGCCAGTACACAGGAAGGCAGGAGGCTTGCAGCAAACAAAAATAGCGTCACCTTTTTCATTTCTCTTCTCTCCTTATACCCCTGCGACCATCATTGAACGGTGACTGTCACATTCAGCCCTGCCTGCCACGTTGCTGGTGTGCCCTCTGCCGGCAATCGCAGTTCAAAATCTGATATTTCAGAAGCATATGCCGCTGCAAGATTCATCACCCGACCGTCAGTCAGTACCCCCTGACTGATAACCTGTCCGTTATCCACCGCATTCATGCCATTGCCAAAATTCTGATTCATTAGTAACAGGGAAGAGAGCCGGGCTTTCAGCCCCTGTGGCAACTTTCCTGACTGTACATCCGTCACGCTCTGCTCACTGACCAGCGACATACCAGTAGGCATGGATACTCCCTCCTCCTGCCTGCCGGCACTGACTGCCATCCCCTGATTCAGGGTGAAAGAAAGCTGTCCCGACACATTTCCCGTCTCCGGATCACGTACTGGGACAGTGGCGCGAAAACGTTGCGCCGTAGTGCCACTACCTTCCTTTACGGCGAAAGGCTGTCCGTTACTGCTGAAGGTAATAAAGGGTGTAAAACCGGGACCACCGCGCTCAGCCACCTCATGCAAATGTCCCTCCAGAAATGGCAGTGCCCCTTTATCGCGCAAATCAAAAATAAGCTGTCCGCTCTCTATACGCGCATCGGCAGTATCTACTACCCAGGTCTGGTCGGGGGAACTTATCTGCCAGGTCCATTTCGGTGCTTCGTCAGTGACGAAACCATTAAACTGAATTTCTCCACCATCAACTATTTTTGCAAATAAAACACAGGGAAAGAATAAACTCACAAAAGAAACAAATATTTTGTTCTTACTTATCTGCATATTTCCACCACTAGATAGAGAATGACTTCTTCCCCTGAGAACAGGGAAGGGAATCATCCCTTCCCATAATATGAATAAGAATTACATATAAGTTACAGTGATCGGCAATTTGGCCGTCCAGTTAATATCCTTGGTGGCTGCCTCATTCAGGGTAACAGTAACTTGTTCGCCAGCCTGAATGCCCGCACCATAATATGCACTATATGAACGGGTCTTATCATCAAACTTTTGAACACCAGGAGCAGTTGGAGATACGCCCTGATTATCAAAATGCTCTGTTACACCAGGAATGATTCCGTCCAGAATAGCCAATAATCCATCACCAATCGGGGAAACTTTAGAAACTTCCTGAGGCACACCGCCAAAAAATGCATCCCCTGCCTTCTTAGCAACAGAACCCATTCGGCTACCCGGATATGTCACACCTTCCGCATGGTTTTTATAAGAAGAGTATCCAGCTGCATATAATTTTGTCTTTAATACACCAACTTCTTGATTCGTTACTTTATCCTTAACTGGGAGTGTAAAATCAGCCTTGTTTTCTTCAAAAGAATCCATAGCTACTACATTATCACCGTAATTAATCTGTGGCGTAATGCCCTGCTGACCATAAAATACTTCTACACTTCTGATCCCTAGAACAGGGATTGCTTTACTCGCGGTAAATACAGCCTGTTCCTCACCAGAATTAATATTCACACCGCCCAAATCACCAGAAGCACCAGAATAAACTTCCCATATATTTTTTGCAGCATCGACAGTAATGCTTCCTGATAATTCAAAATCATTCACTGCATCACTCCAGCTTCCGTCTGCAGCCATGACAGAACCAGACATTGCTGTAGAAACAGACACAACTAATGCAATCAGAGTCTTTTTCATAAAATGAATCCCTTAATATTTCACAAATAATAAACTGATTCGGCAATCTTTCTTCAGAATTACCGCAAAGCCTTCCTCATTTGTCTTATTTATACAAACATCTCTATTTCATTTAGAGCGCGCTCTTTTTTTGAAATGGCTTTACGTTACCTCCGATAAAATAGTAAATCCTTTTACCAGTCAGACTAATCCCAGACATATGGTCATAAACTCAGACTCTCTGGTTCGCGACCTTTTTCTGATATAATCTCAGTCCTCCACACGCAACTCTATCTGCAGATTTCCCCGGTAACTGACCGGTACTTCCAGCTCTGCCGGTGCATCCGTTCTTAACTCAACCAGCTTCTGCGCCTCAGGTACGGTTATCACCACATCCTCACCCTGCTGTCTGGTACTGAGTGCCACTCTCTTTCCGTCAACCATCAGGGCCGTCTTCAGGGTGATGCGGGCTTCCCCGTTATCCGGCAGAGCCTGTTTCATCGTGATGTTTGCCAGTCCGCCGGAGGCCGGGCGGCTTTCTGCATGCCGGATTATCAGCTCTGCAGGTAACGGGCTGTTACTGCCTGAGCGGTACAACACCGGGTCTGTCGGTGTGCGGGTCACCTTCACCACGCTGTTACCCACCACCTGACCATTCACCACCCCCAGATACTGCGTTTTCTCGCTGTATTCAGCGGCCAGTGCTGACTGAATACTGAGTGCACTCAGGACCAGGGCGACGACCATCATTGTTTTCTTCATTTATTACCCCTCTGTTCTGTATTTCGGAGGGCGGTTATTTTTTATCTGCTTTATCAGACAAATTAACTGACGAATCAGATACCTTCTGCCCGGAAGACGTTGGCGTTTTTTTCTGGTTAATCGTCCAGGTCTGCAGTTCACCGTAATCATTCAGAGAATCCACTTTCACCACATTTCCCTTCACCTGCACTTCATCACCCGGCATGAACATCAGCAGTTTCTGTGCTGTCTCGTTATCCGTGGCGATTTTCTTTCCGTTTCCGTCCAGCAGACTGCCAATCGCAAAAATGTACGGCGTGGTGTTCACCAGCATGGTTCTGCCATCCGGGCGGCTCTGCAGGCTGATGCCTTCTTCTGCCCCCTTGCGACCTTCAAGCAGTGCCTTCGGACGGTAGAACAGCTTCAGCTTCGTGCGCAGCGCCACTGCAATACCGCTGCCCTCCAGAGCCGGCGGAATATCCTGCAGGTTCAGCCAGTACACCGACTCTTTGTCCTTCGGCAGATGGTCCGAGGCCATGATGATACGCAGCGTCTGCTGACCATTCGGCTTCACCTTAAAGAAGGACGGTGTCACCACAAAAGTCGGACGGGTGTCCTTCTCCACGATATTGTCCACCCAGGCCTGGCCACCAAAGGTACGCTCCTTGTCATTGTTGGTGACCGTGATGGTCAGCGCATCCTTGTCCCCGCGAAAGATATAGCGGGTCTGGTCTGCCGCCAGGGAAGCCACTGCACTCTGACAGGTCATCATCAGCGCCAGAGTCATTCCCAGTGCTTTTGTCACCCGGTTAGTGAAAAACGTCGTTACTGCGTTACGCTTACTCACACGTAATCTCCTGTAGTTTCTCAGTATCCTGCAGTCTGACCGCAGGTATCCGGCACTGGCCCAGGGTGATATCACCCGGCGCATCCACCGTGTTAATCATCAGCACACCATTGTTAACTACAAAGCCCAGCGGTGTGTCCTTACTGTCACGTGCCCAGGTCCCCCCTGGCACAAACTCACCATCACGCTGCTTCACCTGCAGCAGGTAACGCTTAACTTTCAGGGCATCAAACGGCATCCAGACCACCGCCTTGTCCGTCGGCACCACCTTCTGACTGGTGTTCGTCAGTTCGGTGCTCAACGGGAGTGTGCCCGCATCAATCGTCACAGTGTTCCAGTCATAGCTGTTCAGCGGCACCACCAGGTTGCCGTCGCTGTCAGTCTGCCCGTCACCGGACGTCACCTTCACTCCGGGGGTATCCTTCACGTTCACCACGGCCACGGTGTCACCTGTAGTGCGGCTGAACATAATGTCCTTCGCAGCCGGTACAGCCAGAACCGAACCGCTGACAGATACAGAACCACTGGTTCCGCCGGACTGCGAGTGGTTCAGGGCACCATTCAGATAAGCCCGGTCACCGCTGTACGACGCATTCAGATAACTGCTCACACCACCACCGCTGTCACGCCCACCGCCCAGGCCATAGCTGAAACGGTCATTCAGCGAGCCGGACACGCCGGTGCTGAAGCCCGTGCCACCGCCTTTGCTGGTACTCACCGACGTACTGCTGCTGTAACGACGGTCAGACAGTGTGAACGGTACCGACACTGATGCCGATGCCGACCAGTTGTTTTCTCCCCGGGTGTTCCGTGAACCGGACCAGCCCAGGTTAAGACTGACGCCCTTAATCTGTGTGCTCAGGGTGCCGGTAATCCCCGTGTCCTTACCGTTGTCATCGCTGTATCGGTAACTCCCGGTCATGGATGCGGGGTAATAGCTCCGCTGCCAGCCGGACACCGACAGACTGAACAGTCCACCCACCGGCTGACTGACACCGGCATTCCATTCATCCTTCGTCCGGCGACCATGATTTGACTGTGACCACAGCTCTGTCGGGTCAAAGGAGGACATGTCCTCATATTCCTCACTCTGCCGTGACCAGCTCACCCGCAGCCCGGTGTTCGTCATCTCCAGTTGTTTACTCCAGGATAACTGCACCTTATTTCCGCTGCGGCTGCCGTCACGGTATTTTGCCGTGGCATAAGCCCCGTCAGCAGACACCGCCCCCAGGTAACTCAGCCCCAGAACAGCCCCGGCGCTGACGCCCTGCCAGTCCTGGTTAAACACCCCCCCGGTGCGCAGCGTCAGCCCGTCCAGGCCGTAACCGTATGACGCCGCAAACACACCGCCTTTCAGGTCACTGTCATCGTCAGGCAAACCGGCTGCCACACTGAACTCGTGTTGCCCCGGACTTAACTGCCCGGCCATCACCGACAACGGGAAGTTCTGTACCTGCTCGCGCCCGTCTTCACCGGTGATTTTCATGGTCACATCACCACTGGTATACAGCGGCACATCCGTGATGGAGAACGGACCTGCCGGCACCATCTCCGAATGCAGCAACCGCCCGTTCTGTGTCAGCGTCACCCTCGACGGCCCGTTCGCAATGCCGCTGAACACCGGGGTATACCCCAGATTGCCCGGCTTCATGCTGTTGTTCCGGCTCAGCGACACTCCGTATGTTCCCGTGCTGCCCAGCAGACTGTCCCCGGTGGATGTTTTTCCGACCGCCAGGTCCGCACTCAGTGCGCGGATAGCCCGGGTGGCCGTGAACATGTTTATCGAGGCGGAGTTATTCCCGCTGTCACCACCGCTGGCCGTGGCAGAAGAGCTCACCACCCAGCGCCCGATATTGGCTTTCAGGTCCGCTGAGCCAAAGGCCGAGGTGTTATTACGGCCGGTGTTGGCGTTCGCGTTATAGTTCACGCGAAATGCACTGGTCCCGTAATCCCAGTCCACATTCTCCGGCATCTTCACCAGCCCCTTCTGGGGAATGGACAGCGCCAGACTCTGGGTGGAAACATCAAAATCCACCTTCACTGACGGGGCTTTTGTCAGCACATAGCACTGTCGTGTGGCGTCATATCCCTCACGAAAGTAATCTGCACTGACGTAAATCCCGGCCTTCGTCAGCCATGCCTCTGTCAGACACAGTTCATTACTGTCCTGTGGTGTCACATCCAGTATCTGTTTCCCGGCCTCCTTCCCGTTCAGGGACAGGTCAACCAGATAACGCCCCGGCGCATAGCTGCCGTTCAGGGCTGCCCAGACTTCCGGATTAACCCCGGCACCGCCCTGGATAAAGGACATATCCAGTTTTTCACCTGCAATACCTGTGGCACTGGCAAAAGCAGCTGATACGGCAAGCGCAAGTGCGGCCCGACGGAAAAACACGGACGAAACCGGCCCTGCGACTGCCTTCTTTCCTGCACACACAATCCTTTTCTCCGTTACTGATACGTGACCACAAAGGTCAGCGCACCCGTGTATTCCCCCGCCTTCACGTTCGCCGGAAACACCGGCTGCGCACGAAAACGGAACTGCCCTTTAGCAGCAAATTCCACCGGATAATTCACCGAATGACTGTCCTGAGTCAGACGTCCGCGATAATCTGCCTGCACATCCACCGCACGCACATCCACGCGAATACCATCACCGGCACCGCGGGTGACCACGCCCCCTGCATCCAGCTGTCCCGGGTTACCAAAATCCAGGGTGGCGACCTGCCCTGCCTGAAAGGCTGAGCAGCCCTGAACCGTGGCACCAGACTCATACAGACGCACAGTGAAGTCACGCGGAGGCACAGACGCCCCCGTGGACTTGCGGTAAGTCCCGAATGTCAGCCGGCCACTGTTGCCGGTGCTGTCCGCATCCACCACCACATGACAGGCCGAAGCCACCACGTCAGCATTGAATACGGTTTTCTGAACAGCGGCGTGAGAAAACCCGCCCCCTGCCAGAAGCAGAAGAACTGAAAGCGATAATTTTTTCATGCGGCTGTTATCTCATTTACAGAATAACTATCTTGATACATATACAGTACACACCAAATCACTCTGTGCACTCGTTAATAAATGCACAGAACAACAATACTTACTGCAATTGGCAGAAAAAGCGCATTAAGTCAACCGCTTGTTCGAATAATATATATCGATATAAAAATAAGACACCAAAAAGCAAGAACACATCAGTTCAAGATTAAATGCTCCGCCTCAAATTCTTTTTTTTTTGCATCCACTCTTCTAACATCCCATGACTCATCAGGCATCATACAGTAATCGGAATTAATTTTATAAATAAGATCTTCGGTATGTTTAAATCTCTTTAAAGCCACTGAAAAATATGCAGGTGAAACGTCATTGCGAAGGCATGCTTCTTTTCTGCTAACTCCCATTACAAGAAAATCTCTCAAAGAAGCAATCACTTTGCTACTGTAAATAGGGGCTATTTCAATGATTAACTCAAAATAACCTTCTTGCATATATCTACCTTCTCAACGCCGCGCCCTAACTCAACTATTTCATTACATATATTGGAAGGGTTTCTATTTATTAAGACAAAAAACAAGGAATTTGTTTTTATTACAATTTACTATACTTCATACTAAAAAACACCACCAAGACGCTCTTTACCACCATAAAACCAAAAAACATCAGAATAAAATCCTGAAAAAGAGGTAAAAATCATAATTAACCGGATACAAAAAGAAGTTGCACATTCATGATCGCCATGTTTTTACGAAAAAAACTAAAAACAAAAAAATTTTATATCCATGCTCTACATACTTCCCTAGATTAAAGTTCCGTGCGATATCATACCCTGGCTTACAGTTGCATAAGAAACAGAGTGATATCTTGTATGTAATAAACTTTTGGCAGAGGAAAACTGATAATTATTGACTCACCTGCTCGAAGTCTGAAAAATACTATATCGACCTCGCCACCAACCACATCAGAGATTACAATATGCCTGATGAGCTGCATGCTGTAATCGCGACCAGTGACGCGTACATTATTGGAAATTCAAACTGTTATACCTGGCTGTTGAGAGGAACCGTCTTTATTTCGATTGTTAATAATTGAAAAGTGAATGTAAAATTCATGTTGTTATCTCTTGTTTTTTGTCCAGAATATTCAGTTCTGACAAAAAACTGCAGGACATCAAAAAATTGCAAGAATGAAATCTGAGAGGAGGCTCTCTATCTGTAACAGGAAAAGGAGATACTTCTGGTTAGCACGGCTACGCTGAAAACATTCTACTTACGAACCTGACGACAGAAGCTGGGGAATCACTTGCAGGTATATTTTTATCAATAAAAGCCTGCGTTCAGCATGTCAGTATGACATGGTTTGCTCCACCTGTAACACTAGCTAGATTAGTCGCTGCAGGTGGGGAACCCCACCAGTCTGAATGAAAAAATCAGACGAATCGTTGTAATTTCAGAAGAGGTACGCCGGCTCAACTGTTGCACATTCTGCATGAAGGACCGAAAGTATTATATCTCACATCGGGCCCATACGAAGAAGATATGTCCTCCACACTAAAAACATTGCTGATTCGTGTCGAATCTACAGCAGATATATGAAATGCGAGAGCGTTCAGAATTCTGTGTCACGTTAAAAATTCTACAGTGTCTCACGGTATTCAATCGCCCTTCAAAATAAATGGCTAACTGCGACAATGTCAAATTCCTGCTCTGGATGGGCATTGTCCATTTTTCCTGTACGTTAAAGTAGCTTCAACAGACTGTTTTCATTAGGGAGAGCACCTTTGGTTTTGGTCAGTTTCCTGAACTGATGATGTACCGATTCGATAGCATTTGTGGCGTAAATGATCTTGCGGATATTCGCCGGATAGCGGAAGTATACTGAGGTTTTCCCACTTGCGACGCCACGACTGGAGTACTACCGGATACTGCTGACCTCATTTCGCCTCCAGCTCATCCAGCATCGTTTCTGCCGACCCGCACGACACTGGTTTCAGGTCAGCCATGAACGCTTTGTGGTGTTTTGACTCCACATATTTTATCGAGTTGCGTATCTGGTGAATGACACACAACTGAACTTCTGTCTATGGATATTGCCTCCGGGAAGCCAGTTAGCCCGTCCACGCAGCCGATAAGGATATCTTCCACGCCACGGTTTTGCAGATCGCTTAATACTGACAGTCAGAAGTTCGCCCCTTCACTCCCGACAGATATAGACTCAGGACTTCCTTTTTGCCTTCCAGATTCAGCGCCAGCACCGTGTAAACGGCTTTGCTCTGGTTGCAGCCATTCTCCCGGATTTTATAGTGAATGGCATCCAGCCTGACGAAGAGATAAACCTTCTCCAGCGGGCGCTGCTACCTCTGTTTTAGTTTAGGGACGACTTCGTCCGTTACCGCGCTGATGGTGGCGGTTAAAACGCTGAAGGTAAGGGATTTTCAATCTCCCGACAGATATCCTGATAACTCATCCTCAGTGCAAACAGGCGAATGATCTTGCGTTCAATCTCGTCGGACAGCGTGGCCTGATACTTCTTCACAAGCTGTGGCTCAAAAGCTCCATTACGATCGCGCGGAGTTGCCAGTTCGAAAGTGCCGGTGAGAGCTTTAATGGTCTTTTTGCCTGAGGCTCCCACATTCTGAGCCAGATGGGATTCAGGTTCTGCAGACAGGCAGTCTTAGTTAACTGATTGATTAATGGCGTTAAGACACCATTTTTGTCCGTTAATGCCTGGCCGGACTGGAGTGCCTTAAGCGCTTTATTGAAATCGAAAGGTTGAGACATGTGTCATTCCTTCTTGATTGTATATTACTGGAATGACACAGAATTTCTAACACTCCCTGAAATCTACTCCACTTATCCGATGTCGCGCCAGCGGCATGAAAAACAGCACTCTGTAGTTAAATATGGCTATGCTGATTATCCTGCTAACCATCCTCTCAGACATGGAGGTTCTCACACAAAGCAAATTCCCCCCGAAACATTATCCCTTTAATGTATTTAACCTCATTTCATTTTATGGCCTAGATACATTGTTGCTCTCGTCGTTCTTCGTTCCGCACTATATTTTCCCTTTCCTGAAGTTTTATCTGATAGTATAGCTCCTGATAAACACTTCCCCCATACATCTGTCACACCTCTCGTGGTACAGCATTTTGTTATTTGCATGTGCGTTTTGATTTTCTCTTTTACATAAATATTCATAAATAATAAACAAATGCACATTTATCATGATATTAATAACCATGGCCTTTATTACATAAGTTATCAAAATCATAGTAACAAACCATGTCATCATACTGTAACAATGGTAATTAACCCATAGACATATATATGATTATGTACTCATACCTCCTGAGATTTCTATTTTTTAGAAATATTATTTTGACCTGCATCTACATTTCTTCAGTTCATTCCTCTCGCCAAATATTTTGCATTTCCTGATAAAAACGATCTTTTTAACCACCATAGCACCATTAAACAGAATTACAAACCACAAAACACAAATAAAAAAGAATACAACTCCAAATTGACGCGTTTTTATGGAATAAAAGATCGTTTTTATGTTTATTGCCAGCATAAAAGATCGTGATATCATTCCTTCTGTAACAAAGGTAGTTCACGTTTTTATGTTTTTATTTCTACCACGAAATATGTAGGTGAAGCATATGTTGCGGTCTGAAAACAGAGTGATGCCAGAAGGCAATTTTTCTGCACAAGAGCAAAATGTCTTTTACTCAGGATATAAAAGACGCAAACTACCTTCTGCCTCATTATCTGAAGAGCAGTTCTGGATGCTTATTGAAATCTCACCATTGTATAGTGAGAAAGTAATACGTGCACTTCACGATTTTCTGGTTTTTGGATATACGCGAAGGGAAGTCTGTAACAAATATAATGTTTCTTTAAGTTATTTCTCAATAGCACTGGGACGCATATCACACATAAATCACATCGTATCATCGCTGGTTTTGTATTACAGAGACAAACATCACACCACAAGGGGGTGAGCAAAAAGTTATTATAAAACAATAAATTATTACATTTTTACTGATTCATGGCTACCCATAATTGTTACTTGTGCGAGTCGCCACCATGAATTGTAAAACATGACAAATACATACTCCGCTTTATCAGAAATATTTTTGTTTATTCGGTGGGGAATTTTTAGTGCTTACAATATTACGCAGTTGTTTCTTCTGACATTATAACAGAACATCTGCTCATATATTGATTTATTATACAGCTAACATGCATGACAGATATGGTTTTACTTTGCTGTTGTCCTGAGGAGGCGACATATCTTTCCTTTATACATAACAAAGAAGGACAGATATGACGCATTCATCGAGCGTCAGCTTTATCGCGTTTATTACAGAAATAAACCTGGAGTTAATTAGTAATGAAAAAATTAATGATCGCTTCTGCAATTGCTATGACTATGGCAGCAAGTTCTGCAATGGCATCTCAGGGAGATGTTCAGTTCTTTGGTAATGTAACTGAAGTTACCTGTGACGTAACACCTGAAGTGGGTGGTTCTGTTTCCGATATAATTCAGCTGGGAACCGTAACCAAGAACGGTAAAGGAGTAGAAAAGCATATTAAGTTTAAGGCAACGAACTCTTCTGGTGAACAATGCTCTGCACTTACTGGCAAAACAGCAACATTCACCTGGACTGGTAATCTGGGTGAAAATGGAATTAATGCTCAGAGCGGGCTTGCTGATGATGCCTATGTCATCTTCACCCCAGTGAATGCAGCGTATGGTAACAGTCCAATCACTGCGTCTCAGCAAACTGCAACCTTTAATGCAGAAAATGCCACTACTGATGGTTTTAAATTTAAGGCCCAGTTGCAGGGTAAGGATAAAGTCGGTGACTTCCAGACTGCGGCAGCTTACGCGATTACTTATAAGTAATCTCTGAACCTATAATCTTTTATCCGGGAGTCAACTCCCGGATATCCCCATTTTCGGAGTATATGCTCCCAGGATATATTCAGAGATGAAGCAGCGTCGTCTTTTTAAATTATCTCTGTTGGCACTGAGTATATATTCTCATTTTAGTGTCGCGACAGAATTAAACCTGGATTTTATCCAGGGAACCAGTGTAATTCCTTCCATTATGAAGACAGACACTGCTCTGCCGGCAGGTCAGTACGTGGTTGATGTGCTTGTCAACAATGAACGAACCGGGCGTACGAATATTGTCATTACGGAAGAGGATGAAAAAAATAACCGTCTTTGCCTCTCCCCTGAATGGCTGGATAACGCCGGGGTGATGATGAAACAGGACGCTTATGATGATGTCTTTGACAAGGAAAAACAGTGTTATGTACTGACCCGTAATCCCCATACTAAAGTGGATTTTGATTACGGTGCACAGACATTAAAATTTAATATTCCTCAGGCGTATTTGCTGAGTAAAACAGACCCTGCACGCTGGGATTACGGCGTGAATGGTGGGCGCCTGAAATATTACGGTAACTTTAATAAAAACGTTCATGATGATGTGAATGCTTTCGGGAATTTTGATGCAGCCATCAACCTGGGGCGCTGGGTGTTATCCAGCAATATGAACGTGTCTCATGACAAGGATAAAACAGAATTCACTTCCAGTGACCTGACGCTTTCAACAGCCATCAGTCAGGTGCAGGGGGACCTGTTGCTGGGAAAATCACAGACCCGTACGGAGCTGTTTTCTGACTTTAATTTCTACGGAGCGGCACTTCGCTCTAACAGCAATATGCGCCCGTGGGAATCCCGGGGATATGCGCCAGATATCTCCGGGATTGCCTCCACGCCTTCCCGTATTACCGTGAAACAGAACGGATATACGGTCTATTCAAAAATGGTGCCGGCGGGGCCTTACCGTCTGGATGACCTGCGTCCGATGGGTAACGGCGACCTGGTGGTGACCGTTGAAGATGAAAGCGGAAACAAAACCGAACAGGTCTATCCGGTGACCACGCTGCCGACGCTGCTGCGTCCGGGTGAGTTCCAGTACAACGTGGCGATGGGTAAGAAGAACAACAGTAATGAACTGGACAAGGCGTTCCATTCTGACACCGGGTTGTTCTGGCTGGGCAGTCTGGACTATGGCTTCTCCACCACCACGCTGAACTCGGCATTTATTCTGAATGATGACTATCAGGCTGGCGGTCTGGGTGTCACGCAGATGCTGGGTGGTCTGGGGGCGTTGTCGCTCAGTGCGAACGTCTCGAAGGCCCGCTATGACAACGGGGAAGTGAAAACCGGGGAAAGCTTCAGTGCCAAATACGCCAAGAGCTTTACAGACCGGACCGACCTGCAGTTACTGACATACCGTTACCAGAGTAAGGGTTATGTGGAGTTTGCTGACTTTAATCCGAAAGATATCTGGCGGTATGCGCGCTATGGCGGTCAGCGTTCCCATTATGAAGCGCGTCTGTCGCACCGTCTTGACGACACATATCTGAGCGGCTCTTACTGGCGTCAGGATTACTGGATGCGCGAGGGCGCAGACACCGGCAGCACGCTCTCACTGAGTACGTCAGTTTTTGATTCAGTGTCCCTGTTCCTGAACGGGTCTTACTCAAAGTACACCTGGTCGGATAAGGCGGATTACTCCGTTTCATTGAGTGTGAGCGTGCCGTTTGACCTGAAAGGCACCCGTCATTACAACAGCAACAGCGTGGGCTATACCCGGACCGGTGGCACGACATTCAACACCAGTATGTCAGCAATGCCAACTGACCGGTTTAACTACAGCCTGAGTGCGAATGCCGGTTCGAAAGGTGACCGTGGTGCTTCTGCATCGGCCAGTTATGCGTTTGATGCCATACAGACCAACATGGGCGTGTCCCGTTCCTACAACAGGCACGGGAACAGCCAGACCAGTTTCTCCGGCAGCGTTTCCGGTTCTGTGCTGGGTACGACAGAAATCGGTCTGCTCTTTACCAAAGAGTCGTCTGACACGGTGGGTATTGTCAGCATTCCGGGCGTTGAGGGGGTTTCTGTTAACGGCTCCATGCCGACGAACAGCGACGGTAACACGGTGGTGTGGCTGTCTGAGTATTCAGAGAACAGCATCAACATCAACATGGATAACGTGCCGGACGATATGGAGTTTGAGACCACGTCATACAACGTGGTGCCGACCGAAAAAGCGATGGTTTACCGCAAATTCGGCTTCGAGAATGTGCTGCGTTATATCCTGCGTGTGAAGGATGCACAGGGCAACTACCTGACCGGCGGTGATGCGAAAACGGAACAGGGGCTGAATGCAGGGTTTATTTCAAACAATGGTGTTCTGCTGATGAACATGCTGGCTGAACCGAAAACGGTCAGCGTGAATACAGGGGACGGAAAACAGTGCCGTTTCTCCATGGCAGGACTGAAAGCAAATACCAACAAAGTTCAGGAGGTTCGCTGTGAATAAACTGGGTAAGGCAGCGCTGGCTGCCCTTCTTTCTCTCTCTTTCTGCAGCCAGTCCATGGCGGCGTTTGTGCTGAACGGAACCCGCTTCATTTATGAAGAGGGTAAGAAGAATGTTTCTTTTGAAGTGACGAACAATGCGGACAAGACCTACGGTGGTCAGGTGTGGATTGATAACACGAACCAGGGGAACGGTGTCTACATGGTTCCACAGCCGCCGTTCTTTAAGGTGTCACCCAAACAGAAACAGATTATCCGTATCATGAATACGGACAGCAATCTGCCGAAGGACCGGGAATCCCTGTTCTGGCTGAATGTTCAGGAAGTGCCACCCAAACCTGAAATGAAGGGAGTCGAAGGCAGCGTACTGGCAATCGCCATGAACACCCGCGTGAAGCTGATTTATCGTCCAGCCTCCATCAAAGACGGTCGCAAGGATGCGGAGAAGCAGCTGAAGCTGGAGCAACGTGGTAATGACACCTGGCTGAAAAACCCGACACCGTATTACATGGCTATTGTTAACGTGAAACATGACGGTAAGAGCGTCTCCCTCAGTGACAAAGTGATGAAGGACGTCTCACAACTTAAACCATTCAGCGATGTGAATCTGGGGAAAAAGGTAAGCGGAAAAATCAGTGTAGATGCTGTAAATGACTGGGGCGGAGTTCAGAACCATGAAATTCACTAAAGCTGTTCTTGCAGTACTGATGATAACGGTAATGACTGGTAACGGACAGGCTGCTTCCACCACCACGGCAACGCTTATGATTAATGTCACCTTCACCCAGCCAAGCTGTGACATTACTGTACCATCTTCATATAACCTAGGACTTCTGATACAGGGAGAAAAGAGGAAAGAACATCCCCCCCTGAATATCACCTGGACCTGTGGAGGTGATACACCACAGAAAACAGCACTGACGGCAACCATTATTTCAGGTGATGCGGAGGGAGATGAGAAAATTTATCTGATGACGGATAGCAGTCAGCGTACAGGTGCAACACTTTCTCTTAAGGAAAAGGCGACCGGTTCCATGGTAAAGCTGACCGGTAAAAATGGAGGGAATCCTTTCTGCAATGATGTAAAAGAAAGTACAGATATGCGCACCTGTACGTTAATACCGGTGACTGACGTTTCCCAGAGTGGAGCTTTGGGGATGGCATCAGCCAGACTGAAATTTGAAGTTGCGTATCAGTAATCCCACGGAAGTAAAACAGGTGGTGTGAAGATCTGCTGTTCATTATGGCTGAGACTCTCTGGTTTAAATCTCATTAGCGGCAAAGGCCCGTAGGTTGTACTGAGCTGGCAGGGCGTGTGATTTGATGCAACTGGGCTCACTTGAATAGTCCCTCATGCGAAAGAGAACCTCTGTGCACATCAGTTACGGTTTGAGATGCAGATTCGCAGGAAAGGATTGTCGAACAGGCGTCAGTGGGAGCAACGGCATGAGATACGATAGATGCTATAGGCAGAGCGCCAGATTCAGGCTGCTTTGTCTCTGCTGGATATAATTTGGAGTTAAATATGACAAAATTTTTTCTTGGTCTCATTCTTTTTCCACTCGGCGTAATTGCAGCCGATATAACTAACTCTGTCCAACCAGAAGATGGTGTTGAAATACCTGTAAAACTTGACGTCCGCAATCCGATAGCAGCAAACATCGAATCCGGGGGACTCGGGTTCACGCTGAATACCCGAAACCCTGACTACGTAGACGACACTTCTGATTACTACATTCTCAGATGGTACACCACGACGGATATCCCTGTCGTAAAAGTTAATGGGTATAATCTGAATGCTGAAGTTGCCAGTACTCACGACACTCTGTCCTGTCGCTGGATGAGCGTAAATCACATTCAGAGTGCTTCCACGGGTATTACTGCAAAAAATCTCTACCGCTCAGGTATATTTTATCAATCTAATATCCCCTTCTTAAACCTGAAATTCGATGGCATAAAGCCAGGACAGATACAATTAGGCTTCCATGCACCTTCAGCGACAGGTTTTGAACCCAATAATACCCGATTAGACTGTCAGCAAACTGTTACCTTACATGCAGGGAGTGTTACCGAAGAAAAAACAATTAATGCATACTTTATATTCCGACCCACAAGCGGTGGCACCTTGCGACTCGATAAAACAATACATAATTTGGTCGCTGGCAGTGATGGCTCATATGGGGATGTAATTAGACTGACAACTGATTCGCTGCCTGGAGATCTATTCTTCACCTCATCATCTCCCCTTACTCTGGCGGGTAATTATGGAACTAGCTGGAGTCTCAATGTACCAGGGACCGGCGTGGCACGTGAAATAACCTATCCATTGCAATTCTCAGGAACTATGCAGTCACCGGGGACAAAGACGATAACAATTAATATATCGCGTACTTATAAATGACATCCCGGCTTAATCCCGTCTGACAAACCAGTTACAGAACGGTAATCTGTTGGTTCTGGTTTTGAACCGGTTAATATCTAATCGCATGCGCACTTGGGGTAACTACGCTCCGGTAGACTGTTTCTCTCCCCACGGCAAGGCCTTTTCGAAGGCCTCCGGGCTGGCTCCATAGAGATGACTGTAGCATCGGGTACAGTTGTAGAGTATCACCATGGTTTATACGATAGTCATAAACTCCGCCACTCAACGTGTAGGAATCACGGATGAGTTCCAGCAGTCACTGGTTATCCTTATTCTCCAGCAGATACAGAGTTATGGAGCCGGGCATAAAATCCGGCACGCGCAACCTTCAGAACCCGACACATCGTAACGATTGACCATATTTCACGGAGATCGTTGATAAAGCGAGACTTCAGTCGAGCTCTCTTGCAAAGAACCGCCTGCCTTTTTCAGAATATCCCATTCTTCCTCAGTGCATTTTAGTAACGCTTTCAGCCATGAGAGAGCTTCTGTGCCCGGTCGGAGTCATTTTTTTCCAGCCAGCAACGCTGCTAACAGGTCGTTATGCATTTTCAGAGATTTAAGTTCACCAGTCAAAGTTGGTTTTGCTTCCCGCGAATCTGCTGCATCTCTGAGTGCTTTATCCAGCGCTGTCTGACGCGCTTTTAGTTCAGTATCAAGCCGTTTTTGCAGGTCTGCCTGTTGCTGCCGGTGCTGCTCTGCAGCCTTTTTTCCTGCCTTCTCTGATTCACCCAGCAGTTTCTCTGTCGCAGCCAGGCGTTCCCGTAGTTGAGCCAGTTCGACGGCCTGAGCCTGCTCTTCACACCTGCTTAAGCCGTCCGGGATTACCACCGCCACCACGGTTACGCAGCGCGAATCCGGTGATATTCCGCCCTTCGGCCTGTAATGCCAGACCTGCCTCAATAATCTGCTGTGGTTCAAATGTTGCCGGACGCATAAACCTGCTCCTGTTCTGGTGATTGTGCATTCATTACACACAACAACAAATAAACTAACAAACAAATAAACTAACTAAATACGTGACACCGTTACAGGATTTAGATTTTTTAACGACTAAATTTGTTGGTTTTTTGTTTTGACTTAAGTTGACAGATGCCGCGTCAGCGGCATGGAAGGCGGCACTCCGTTGTTTCATATGATACCGGAGTAAAACCGCCGAAGCCCGGCGTAAGCCGGTACTGATTGATAGATTTCGCCTATCCCATCCCTGCCCTGCTAAGCCATACCCACTTTCAGCCATCAGAGAGCTTCTGTGCGCGGTCGGAGTGGTCCCGACAAGGGTTTACCCGAAGTCGGGGCGTATCTCCGCGTTAGCGGGCCGTCAGGGCCGCTTACGAGCGTGTACTCAATACTTCCAGCCAGAAGACTGACAGCGACGATGATGCTTAGTTACAACATTCATAATTAAAAGCGACTCTGTTCCGGCCCTTAGGGCCGGGGCGGGGCCGCTTTTCAGTTGTGAGGGAGGGGCTTTGTGGTTTCAGTTCTGCGCGGAACCGGGGTTTTTCCGGGATTTATGTTTGTATGTTGTAATTAAACTGGCTCCGGATGGGGCCCGCCGCTTGAGGTGGGAGGTGCATATCTGTCTGTCCACAGGACAGGCAGTGAATAGGTTTTCTTTTTAAATGAATATAGTTAGGTAGTTTAAAGGAGATATAAACAGGTGTTTAAAAGATACATTGCACCCTGTAAGGCTGGCGGCTGGCGCTTTATGACATGAACGGTTGTAAGCTTATAGTGAAGTCCCTTGCAGTTAAATGTGGATAAGCAAAATTACCCGTCTGTGAGGCGTGTTTTGTATTAAAAACAGGGGGAACCGGATGCAGCAGAAGGTGAATGGTGAGGTTGTTTTTGTATAGGGTGCTGTTTTTTTGTGCACTGGCAGGCTTCAGGTGTGCGGATGCCTCCGGCGCGGGCCGGATTATTCAAAGGAGGTCACTTTCAGGGGGAAGCTGTGGCCAGCCGGCTGTAATTGCGGTTACGTGACAGAATCATGCGCTCCTTCACACGACGCTCCACTTCACGTTTTACCGCCTCACGACTGGCAGTGAAGCGCCCTTCCGCGATTTCGCGCGTCAGCTGCCGTTTCACCAGGGTGACAATATCCTGACGTTCCCTGTCCGCATCACGACGCGCACGGGCACGCTTTATTCCCCGGGACTTAAGCTCTGTCTGGTAACTGCGGAAACGCTCACGAACAAAACGCCAGGCTTTCGCTATCAGTTCATCCATGCCCAGGGTATCCAGCCCCTGCTTTTTGCGTTGTCTGTTTTCCCATTCCACGCGGCTGCGGCGTGCGGAAGCCACTGCCTCCTCAGACACATCGAGAGCAGCAAACAGTGCCAGTGTGAACGTGATATCGGTCGGAATGTAGCACCCGATAAGCGGGTCATATTCCGTCTGGTAGGTAATCAACCCCAGCTCTGACAGGAACGTCAGGGCACGGGTGGCACGGGTGATGGAGAGCTTTCCGGCAGCAGACTCCGTCGCCAGCCCGCACTCAATGGCCAGCGTGGTGATGGAGCACTGGACACGGTTGGCCAGCGGGTCATAGTGGAAACACAGCCCCTGCAGCAGCGCATCAATAGCCCGTCGACGCAGCACCGGTGGCATGCGCCGACGCAGTCCCTTCGAACGGGCATGCGCCACATGAATAGCGAAATCAAAACGGGAGGTGAAGCCCACCGCCTTTTCCATCAGTTTTTCGCAGAACTTCAGCGTTCCGGCACCTTCACGGGGTGTGAACACCGGATTCGGGTTCTTTACCTGGCGGTAATACGTTTGTTGAAGATCAGTCACACCATCCTGCACTTACAATGCGCAGAAGGAGTGAGCACAGAAAGAAGTCTTGAACTTTTCCGGGCATATAACTATACTCCCCGCATAGCTGAATTGTTGGCTATGCGGTTTCTTGTTAGCCCCGGTAATCTTCTTCGTCGCCAAACATAGAAAGATTATCGGGGTTTTTGCTTTTCTGGCTCCTGTAGAACCAGTTCCCTGCCACCTTACGGCGTGGCCAGCCACAAAATTCCTTAAACGATCAGCAATCTATCACTCACGCCTGAGATAAGCAAGAATGTGAATATTTACGAAGCCGCTCTGCGTTTCAGCTCTGATTCAATCAGTTTTTCAAGCATCTGCGCCTGGGTAATACCTTCCTCATCCGCCAGTTCACTCAGCCTGTCTTTTAACCGGGCCTGGATAACCGCATGAAAAGCCTTATGAGTGTTGCTTCTGCGAGCCAGAGAAGCTCTTTGCCTCTCTCTGGCCGGAACAGGGTTACCTTTCCGGTATGCACGCTTGGTGCCTGATGAGGAAGTCACTGCATTTTCTGTCTGCGACATCTCGCCTCCTCAATACTCAAACAGAGATCGTTTCGCAGAGGATACTACAGTTTTTTGAAATCAGCGACTTGAAAGTTGTGACGATGATCAGTGTTGGCGCACAAATCATGTCTGATTACGACCGTTTAATGTGATTTTGATAATGAAATGACTGAAAAGCAGGAAATGCCTTAACCAGGATGCCGGCCCCGGGTGGGACCGGCTGTTTCTGGCATTTCGGGTGTCTGCCCCTGAAATACCTCACACTTCCGGAAAGCGGGGACTTCCGTCCCCGCCCGGCAGCTTACTTCCGTGCTTCGTAGGCCAGAGTTACCTGCACCACTGTATTTCCCCTGTGAATATTCAGTTCACATAACCGTTCCCTGAATATCAGTGAAAAACACAACACCGTGGCGCACACGGCGAGCAACCCGATAAGGGCATACTTCGTCATAAACTTTGACCTCTCTGCAAGGAAGAGGCTACAATCAGTAGTGCAACGTACTTCATGCAGACCTCACGAGTTAATGGATTAACGAGTGGGGTCTTCGCATTTCTGGTACCTGCGTCTTGCCTGAACCAGAAAGGCTCAGACACCCGCAGCGATAGTACCACACTTCAGCCTGTCGGTTAATTATCTGATAACCTTAACAATCATCAGCATTTCCCGAATTGTTCCATATCTGTTTGTACGTAAAATCCCGTAATAAAAGATAATAACGATATCGTTCGTTATCTGTCAGATAGCTGTGAGTTTCTGTTTTTACTTATTTTACGAGAGTTGATAGTATGGTTAACGCAATTTATCTGGCCTATTTTCTTATCGCCATTCTTAATACATGGTTTCTGGTGCAACAAATTAAAACCAGAAAAACACTGGCTATATCCCATGAATCCTCAGCACTGTTAAAAGAAACCAATATTAACATCGGGCTTTCCGTATTAATTTATCTTGTTGATATTATGTTTGTATATATGACAAATGCCATTCACTAAATAATACCGGAAACGCCGGAAGCGGGGAAAACTTGCTTTTTCCCGTTTCCGGGGTTGGACAACTGAGCAACGCGAAGGCGTCAGGCAACGTTTGCCTCTGACGTATCCCATAAATTTATTACCAGACGCCCCGGAACCTGGCTCTTTGGCATCTTTTTACCACCTGATACAAAAACATCTGAAAATTTTATATTGATATTTGCCTTCTCAGTATAACAAAACAGATCGGATATTATATAATTAGCCTCCTGTGAGACAGGCGTTGCCGAGAACCTGTAGCCACTCACATTAAATTCGCAGGGATTATCAAACATCAGACCATGACTACCAAGCACTTTATCTGCCAGCTCTCGCTGTATTATGGCGGTGCTTCTTTTCAGAGTGGTTATTTCCTGTAAATAGTTTTCGGAAATGCTCTTCAGCTGTAATAACTCTTCTGATATAAAACCTGATTCCTCAGCCGTTTTTATATCCTGCAGAATTTTATTAATCATCCACTCCACGGAAGACTCAGACTCAATTATGGTATTGACAATATCAGCACACTGATAGCGTTTTTTCTCTTCAGCGTTCGGAGCATAACGACTGTTCAGCGTAACAATCCCATAATTCATAGTTCCTTCCCATGAATTATCTTCAAAAGTCATACTTATTCTCCAGTGAAATAACTTAGTGATATCTTTATTTTTGTTCCCCCATATTACCGGGAGAAGAACCACAATCAAAATAAGACAGGACGAATTCGTCAGGACAGATTCGTCCTGTAAGATGATTAACTACGGTTTATATTTGTGACAGATTAACGGCAGGCGTAATAACCACTCGGCCCGGACAGTTCGCTGACCGTACCCTGTGGCAGATAAAATGCCCGATAGTAAGTTCTGCCGTTGCTCAGAATTACAGTGGTGCTGCTGTACAGCCAGTTGCTGGCCAGTGATGTCCAGCCCGGATATTTCTGGAGTTCTCCCCACTCACTGATGATTCCGCTCAACTGCCCCTCCGTTGCAACCCTGGCGTTAAGTGCTTTACAGGAGTAAATCGCTGTTCCGTTGTAGTCACCACTCAGCCACTCCGATTTTGTCGCACTCTGTGCAAACCAGTTGCTGCCCATATTCAGGGTCACGGTCTGTCCGTCTGTATCCGTACCGGTCAGGGTGACGCCTGCCGGATTGCTTTTCACGGTCATGACATTGCCGTTAATGCTCACTGCCGGTGAGGATGCGGTCCAGGTGACTGTGCCGGCGGCATTCTCCGTATCGATGCGGAATTTTGCGCCCGGCCAGGTGTTGTCGGGGACACGCTTACCAAAGTTCTGACCATCTGCGCCGGTGGCATCGATGCCGGTGACGCTGCTGACTGTCAGGGCAGGCATGACCGTGATGACAGGGGCTGTGTACTGCTGACCATACGCGTCAGCGGTAATGGTGGCCGTTCCGGGCGTGGTACTTTCCCACGTCGTGGTGGTACGGCCCTGTGCATCCGTTGTTCCCTGTGTCTGCCAGAGGTTGCCACTGTCAGCATGCCAGTCCACACGCTCGCCACTGACAGGATTGCCTGCGGCATCCGTCAGCGTCAGGGTGACCGTCTGTTTGCTTCCCGGATAAACACGCTCTTTTTCAACCGTGATGACACCACGGACGGTACGGGTGAAGGTGACAGACTGTGCACTGACCGCTCTGCCGTCCACGGTGGCATTAACCACGGCCTGTCCGGCCTGCGTGCTGGTCAGCGTTACCGTGGCTTCGCCCTGTGCACTGGTTGTGCCCTGCAGGGTCGAGAGTGTGCCCAGGTCAGTGCTCCACTGCACGGCTTTGTCCTTCACGGGCTGACTTGCCGCGTCACGCACGTTCAGGGTGTACGTGATGGCGTCGTTTCCGTCTGCCACAGCGGTGGTTCTGCCGGCCTGCAGGGTGAGATACAGCTGCTGTGTGAAGCTGACGCGGGGCGCATTCACTGTGGTGGTTGTACCGTTCAGGGAAAGCGATACCTGTGCATTACCGGCCTGTGTACTGGTCAGGGTGGCAGAAGCGGCACCGGCAGCATTCGTCACCGCGTCCTGCTGTGAGAACTGCCCGTTGTCTGTGTGCCAGGTGACAGCCTGCCCGGCGACCGGAATGCCGGCGGCATCCCGGATGACAGCGGTCAGAATGATGCTGTCCTGGCCGTCGGCAACGGCGGAGGTTTTGTTTACCACGATGGTGGAATCCAGGTGGTTTTCAAACGTCACCGGGGCGGCACTGATGGTGGTGCCGTCCACGGAGGCATTCACCACAGCCTGTCCGGCACGGGTGCTGGTCAGTTGCACAGACAACTGACCGTTCTGGTCGGTGGTGCCCTGCGTCCGGCTCAGTTGCCCGGCCGTGGTGGTGAATGTGACGTTTTTCCCTGAAAGGGGCTTACCGTCAGTGGTTTTCAGCGTCAGGGTGTAGCTGACTGCCTCCTGACCATCGGCCAGCGCCCGAGTACGGTCAGCCAGCAGCTCTCCCTGCATGGCGGCAACGAAGGTCACATCAGCCGCTTTTGCCGTCTGGTTACGGGTGGTGGCCGTAACCCGGATAATACCGGCAGTCTGACTGGTCAGGGTGGCTGTGGCCACACCGTCAGCGTTCGTGGTGTTCTCACCATTCAGCGTGCCGCCGTTGTGTTCCCAGCGTACAGCCTGTCCGCTGACCGGTTTTCCGTCACTGCCCGTGACGGTCAGGGTGTAGCGCACACTGTCCGCACCGTCTGCAGTGGCCGTGGTTTTATCCGTACTGACAGCCAGTTGCTGCTGCACTGCCGGGGACACCAGAATACGGGTGCGGGCAATATCAGAGAGGTTGCCACGGGTATCCCGTGCCCTGCCGGAGAGCGTGATGCTCTGACGGTCAGATGACCAGGCGGGTAACTGGAGAGTGATTTGTTGCCCGTTATTACTGATAACTTTCCCGCCAGCCTGACGCAGTTCTGCGTCGTCAAGCTCGATACGGGACAGCCCGTATTTTGCGTTTACCTGTGGTGTCAGGGTGACGGTCGTCAGCTCTGCACCGTACACATCCGGTGGCAGCTGCAGGGTAATCAGCGTCTGCTTACGATATTCCAGCACCACATCATTGTTACGGTTCACCAGTTCCAGGCGGTTAGCGGCCAGTGAACGTTGTGCACCCACCCGGCTGCTGTCCAGCTGATGCGCCAGCGGTTCACCGATACGGTATGTCAGACCGAGGTTCAGGCGGGTGTCGTCAGCCCCGTTTTTGCCCCGGCGGTAATCGACGCCAGTGGTCAGCAGCGGAAACGGCGTCCAGGTGACACCGGCAGTGATGGCGTGAGGATTTTTCTGGCGTTCAGACTCACCGAACAGCGCCACTTCATTCCCGTAATACTGTTCGTAAACCAGCTTACCGCCCAGTTGCGGCCAGGCAGGCAGCCAGCCTTCGGCACGGATATCCCAGCCGTCAGCCGGACGCTCGTCGTAATCGGTAACGGTCGGGGACTGTCGCCAGTCAGACAGACGTTTATATCCGTTGGCGGATACTTTAAGGTAATCACGCCAGGCTTCCACGCCAATCCCGTAGCGGCGGTTGGTGTTGCGCCAGTCCACGTCATAAAACACGTTGTATCCCAGCATCCAGCCGTTATCCGTGAAGTAACGGTGGCCAAGTCCGGCATTGGTGGTGAATCGTCCGTCGTTATCCCGCATCCCGAGCTGGGTAAACAGCATGTTCTTCGGGGTATTGTAAAACGGCAGCAGCACATCGAGCGACGAGCCTTTCAGGGAGAAGTCACTGTCCACGTTCAGCTGCGTTTTCGCCGTACCGAACTGGTTCAGCCACTGCGTGACCGCATCTGCTGCCTGCCCGGAAGCCTGGCTGGTCAGCAACTGGCGGGCAGCATCACCGCTGTTGCTGCCCTGCAGCACACGTCCGGCCTCCATCGCCGTCTGTGCCACAGACTGCTCATCAGCCTGAAAGACACCGGCAAATGCCGGGGAAATTTGCGCAAAGAACTGCACGGCCACCATTGAGTAGCCAATAGTTTTCTTCATTTCTACACCTGCAGATATTACGAATGGAGTTTTATATAAAGACGGGACAGAAACATTATTTGCTTTCGCGACATTTATTTAATTTCCCCTTCCACCTTCTGCTTTTCACAAATAATCTCCGGCACATCCAGATTTATTACAACAAAACAACCCTGAATAAGATAAACAGGATTACACAACAGAAAAGTTAATTATTATCCACCTGGCTGATGACAGGGTCAGACGCTTCCCGGATAACTTACAACAACAATATTATCCTTACCCGTTAACTTCCCGACAATCTTAAAGTTGTACTTCAGTCCGGACGCATCTCTTTCATGCACTGCAACAATAAGTTGCTTATCAAGTTTTCTGGCTGCCATGGCAAACTGTAATATTGCAGAACCTTCTCCCAAATCCGGCCACCCGACACAATTAAAAATAATAACGTGCTCTTCAGAATTTAAGGCATCTCTGACAACAGAAACAGCATAGTCATTTCTGTCAGCAACCAAATCACCATCACCGCTTGCCTGACTGAAATCATAATATTTAGAATCAGGTATGTAATATCTCTTAAAAACTTATCAATTCGGGTGACAGAATTCCCCACAATAAGAACATTATGCTCATATCTCGCTATCAAATCTGATGTTTCCTGAGTACTCATATATTCATCCTCGTCATTTAATTTCACAAAAGAATCACAACAGGCACTTTAATAATTCCCGTACCACCATCCATCATCTTTTTTGTTCAGAATAATACAAACACTGCGCACACCTGCAGGCAGTATTTCTTTGCTGAATTTACCCGCGAGCGTGAATGTACCGGAAGACAACTTCAATCCCTCCCCGGGTGAATCTGTTGGTTTTAATCTTATCTCTTTCGCATCATAGTCCAGCTCTGTGATGATGAATTCTTTTTTTCCACGAACTGCAACACTCACATAAAGACCTGACGCGCCGGATTTTGTCCTTCTTACTGTCAGTCTGGCATTACCCTTATCTTTAAATGATGCCCTCTGTTTTGTCACAGGAATAAATGGCATTCTTTTCTCCTTATTTAGCATTATAAATCATGGCTACTTCCGATCACTCAAAGATGACCAGGTAATTTTGCTTTCTTTAACTTTTATCACCCTCCGACGAATCAGTTCATCACGAATATCCTTAGCCAGCGTTTCACTCCACTCTTTCCGCATCTGTGACTTCAGATAATTATTAAATGATTTCACTGACGCTGGCATATTACGGGGTTCTCTGGCATATAACTGAATTTTATATACCCAGCGCACAATAACATCAATACAAATAACGGGGGATGCTGCCAGAACAGTTCTCTCAGGTGTGACACGACGACACTGAATGCCCTGCCTGCGCAGCGTCTGTATAATCCCATCATATCCCTTATCTGCTGAAATAATATGGTATGTATTATCCCTCTCACCACAACAGGTCATCCTGCCAGGTTCAAGAACCAGATGAAAATCAACATTATTTTTTGACACTCCGCTTGTCTGTCTGATACTTATTTTTACATTATCCGGAAATAAATTAACCGGTAGTACAACATTTTGCTGCAGGGGGCCGGTAAAGATGATTAATTCTGTATATTCTTTAAGTGAGATATTTTTCAGATTACTGCAGTTCTCATAATCAATAAGGGCAATACATCTTTCTGTATCTTTTCCCCTGTTTATCTTCTCCATAATAATTATTATCTCCATATGCTTTTTGTAAAACTTTCATGACAAAACATTACATCAGAGGGGTTATCAACCGTAATATGCTGTGCTACCTTTCCCGGGTGTTCTCTGGACGTGGGCACATATTCTGTACATGATGAGGCATATACAAATATACTGATTCACACCAGGATACGTCCGGGATGAATCCTTCGGCCTCCGACCCCATGCGGAGGCTTTTTTTATTTCTCATCGAGCACGGCCTGTAGTTCTGCCTTTATCCGGTTCTGGCGACGGATTTTCTCCAGACGCGCTGCCGCATACACTTCCTCCTCCTGAGAAATATGCTCCGTCACATACCCTTCCGTGTCATAGCGGCAGGCACCGGCTTTCATGGCGCCAAGATAGCTTTCTGAACGGGTGATGGCCTTCAGCGCCCTGCGCAGTTTTTTATGCGAGAGTGGGATATTCCGCTGCGCCACGTCTTCCAGTAACACGTCCCGGATACCGCAGGCCAGAAGCCGGGGTGTGTCACCGTCAAACAATCCCGGCCACCAGGGCTTCAGGGTGTTCACGGCCTCATCCAGTGTGGGCAGGTTCAGATAAATGGACAGCGCCTGTCTGGCCTGCGCTTTTTTTGCTGCCAGCTCTGCTTCCCGGGCTGCTTTCTCGGCCAGCTTCTGCTTTTTCACCTTCCATTTTGGTGGCGTGGTGACATTGATGATGGTTTTCCGGCTGCGGACAGGCGTCTCTCCTTCCGTTTTCCGCTTCAGTGTCAGTACCGGTCGCTTCTGCTCTGTCATGCTGTGTTCTGCCTCTGACGAATCATCCTGTTACGGTCAAAGATACCACACCCGTCACAGTGCCAGAACGCCCAGCACAGCCAGATGACTGGCATAGAACGTCGGGAAAAAATCCCCGGGCCAGAAACGGGGTAATGATTTCCCTGTACACAACACCAGACCAACGGTCAGCACCGTCATCACAAGACCAGCTACAGCCGCCACATCACTGGAGGCAAGGTTAAGCGCCGGAATCACGGCCAGCAGGCATGCAACCAGCGCCAGACGTTCCGTTCTGTCTTCCGCCCGGTACAGCCGGTGGCTGACCGCCAGCATCAGCAGCCCGGCAATGCTGTAACTGGTGCCGGACAAAGGCAACCATACTGCCAGCAATAACATGGCCCCCACAGAACGCCACAGGCTGCGCGTTTCACACCATGTCAACACCTGAGCCGCAACTGCAAAGGCAAACAGGATATTCCCCTCATACCAGGGAAAGCCGGCCAGATAATATGCGAACTGGGCAATCACTGCCCATCCCCACAGCCGGTTAATGGCCGGTTGCCGGATATGCGCATGACGGGACAGATTCAGCCCCCACACCAGAGCAAACAGCGGAAAGGCCCCGCGCCCGGCCAGAAACATCCACGACTGGTCCAGATGCAGAATGCGGTTTGCATGGTCCAGAACCATCAGCACCAGTGCCACCGTTTTGATGATATCCCGCTGTCCGGGTGACCAGACCAGCAACGACTGCAACCAGGTATCGGTCCGGGCAGCCAGTGAATCGTTACGTGTCGTGTTCGTGTTATCCGTTGTCATCAGCGTTTATCTTCCTGTATCAGTCTCCACCCAGGGTTTTCTCTTTCTGCAGGTCACGAACCATATCCCGCTCCATCTGCTGCAGACGCTCCTGCAGCAGATTTTCCCGGGCAACCTCCCGGATCGCTTCCCGCTCCCGTTGTGATTCACGCAGCACACTCTCCGGCAGCGCGGCTTCCCGTTCAGTTATGGCAGCCCGCTCACGCTCCTGCCCGGCAATCTCCCTGACAGCCTGCTCTGTTTTGCCATCCGGCAGGTCAGGTTTGTTCTCTGCCATTTTACGGACAATTTCATCCGCACGGCGTTCCGTTTCACGGCGGATGGCCTCTTCAGCCTGCCGCTGTGCCAGTACCTCTGCCGTGACCGGCTCACCGTTTCCGGCACCCGGCTGGACACTGTTGTCCGGGATATCCCCCCACACGCGACCGCCGGTGATGGCACCGGGATTCCACGGGCGACCCTCACCGGCAATTCTCACCACCACACCGCTGTCAGGATTATCACGGGCAATCCGGACGCCATCCTGCATGTTATCAGCCAGCAGACTCTCTCCGTTACGGCTGCCCTGCAGGGCCACGAACTGCGCATCTCCGCTGCCTTTCACCCGGCCTTCACCGCTGAATCCCCGCAGCCCGTTTCCGTCATCCGTAGTCAGTGGGTTCAGCCAGATACCGGCGGACTTGCCGTTACGGTCAAAAGCCGGCAGTGCCACATACGGCTGCGGATATTTGCGCCCCGGTGCAATAAACCGTGCAGGACTGTCTCCCCCGGCAAGTCCCGCCTGACGGAGAACGGCACGCCCTGCCGCCACGTCCCGCAGTTCCCGTGCCGTACTGAACAGCCGCTCTGCATTCATGACCTCCCGGTCAGCTTTCGGCTCCAGCACATCGTGGGCAGTCCCTTTCTGTACGGCATTGTTGATGGCATCCGTCCAGCCCTGACGGTCATCAGTGTACACCTGCACATGCTGCTTCATACGCGACAGGGCAACGTAGGCTGACTCAAAGCCAGCCATCTGTTTCCGGCCACCTTCCGTGCCTTCAAGCGCGATGGCAAAGGTTTCACTCGCCCCCTGTGCACCGTGGGCAGTGATGGCATAGGCCAGATCAATATGTTGTTCTGCCTGCTCCTGACCGGGGCGAATCACCCGGGTCTGCAGTCCGTCAGAAAGCGTGACACTGTCACCGGAAACCGCCGTCACCGTCCAGACGCTGTTGGCCACATAGCCGCGCTCCCGGTCACTCTTCGTGAAGCGCATCCGGTCACCGGTCCCCACCCGGATGGTGTCCGGGGTGTACAGTGTGACACCTTCAGCCACCGCCTCCCGGGGCGAAATCAGCCGCGTGTTACCTTCCGCATCCTGCAGGGTTATCAGCCCGTCACCCTTACTGATACCGGCAATCCGGTGATACACATTATCCACCAGGACAAGTGCGTCCCGATGTGTCCCCCAGGTGGAGAGACGACGCAACTCCCCGTCGCGTATATTCGCTGTGCTCAGGACAGGCACCATGACCTGCTCTTTTCCCAGCTCACCGGCCTTTTCCCGTGCATCATGAATCATGCTGTTCAGCACGCGCCTGTCTTCATTCAGGTGCGTAACAATCAGCGTCTGCTCCCGTGCTTCCGGTGTCCTGCCGGTATAGTCGCGGACAATGGCTTCATACAGTGTCATGGGGACATCCGGGAAAGCCTCGCCTTTCAGCATCGCCTTCTGCTGCGCTTCTGCCAGTTTCACTTCCTGGCTGTGACTGAACTCCGTCACAGAGTGCTCCGGTGCCCATGCGCCCTCCTGACGTGGCACCTGAGACGGTTTCACACTCTCAAGCCCGGACAGTGCCCTTTCCACATCCCGGTTAATCAGGCTGTATACCGCCTCCCGCAGTTCCGGCGTCTGACGCACAATCTCCTTCATGATGGCCACATCGGCAGCACTGCGCGTCTGCTGGAGACGGAAAGGCTGACCGGGCGCGATGGCCTGCAACTGGTCCGTGTCACCGCTGGCCACGGCACGACCACCACCGGCCGCAATCAGGGCGTATGCCCGTGCCATGTCGGTATTGCCCACCATTGAGCTCTCATCGAGCAGGAACAGCGTGTTGCTGAAATCCGGCGTTTCTCCGCTGCGCTGCTGCAGCTGCGTGTCATGCAGAAAGGACGCCAGTGTCTGTGCATCCACGCCGGCACTGCGCATCTCCCCGACCGCACGGTGCGTGGGGCCCAGCCCAACGACACGGGGACGCTCACTCTCCGGCAGCAGGTTCACGGCTGACATCACCGCCCGGAACTGTGTGGTCTTACCCACACCGGCATAGCCCTGCACCACCGTGAAACGGTCGGACGTTTCCAGTATCATGCGGGTGGCGGCGCGCTGTCCTGATGTCAGTTTCTCCATGAGTTCGCCAGGTACTCTCTCCATCAGCGGCGTGACCGCCTCCTTACCTTCGAGAATATGGCGAAGAATGCTTTTTTCAGCCTCATACGACACACGGGAAACCAGCAGGTCTGTGCCATAGCCTTTTGCCACATCCACATGCAGTAAATCGCCCCGTTTTATCTGCGCATCGATTTCCTGCCCCAGGTCAGCAAAACTGGTTCCTTCTGCAGCAAACGACTTTGCCTCTGTCAGCAGGTCCACATGGCTGAAGGCCAGTTTTTTACTTTCCACCACCGGAAGGGCAAGATGAATGGCCTGCTGTGCCGGCGTATGAAGTGCGGACTTCTGATGACTGATAGCCGTTTCCAGCGATGTCTCACCGGCCCGCGTCTTTATCTGCTCAGAAACCACCGTAAAGGAGGGATGGCGGGCAAGTTTTTCCGCAGTACGGGTTTCATCCAGTGAGGAATACAGCCGGACATCACGACCACTGCGGGCCAGACCGTTCAGGGTGGCATTGTCCATTGCCATCTGTGTGACGGAGGCAAAAACCTTCGCACTGTCACTGACGGAATGCCCGGGTGTTTCCACCCAGCCGCTCTCCAGCTTCAGTGCCGTGAACGGTGAATCCCCCACAGGCAGGGTGGCCGGTTCAGCCCGTCCCGGCACAACAACCGTCATCGCGTCCTCACTGACGGATGCCACCTGCAGGCGGTTACCGCCGGAGACGCGGAGTCCGGGGATTTTTCCCGTCACCCTCAGACGCTCGCCGTCTGCCACCGACATTTTTTCCTGCCGGAACAGCGACCAGCTGCTGTCCAGAGAAGAAATACGCACCACCTGCGTTTCGCCCTGCGCATCCCGCAGGGTCAGGCTGTTACTCTGCGCCGTCACCCGGTCTATCACATAGCGGTCATGACTGCGTGTCTCCGGGTTCCACTGCTCCATCACCATCCCCGGGCGGTACATATCCCGCAGATAACGGCTCCGGCTGTCCAGCCAGACCGGAGACAGGGCGGTCATGGTTATTTCCGGGTGTCCGAGCACGCCCTGTGTTTTCAGCTCACTGCGAATGGCCTGTGTCAGAATGGCCTGTTCCCGTACCCCGCTGACCTGTGCCACGCTCTCTTCTCCGGCTTTCACGCTGGCCGCAAAATCTCCTGCCAGCCGGGCATAACGGACATTACGGTCCGGTTCACTGATGATGGTGGCCGGTCGCTGCTCTCCGCCCTGCCAGCGATATGTGTTCACCCCGGCATCCTTCATGGCCATCAGCGCACTGCCTGTACCGGTTCGCTGCCCGCTGTCGGTTATCAGGATCTGTACGTTATGACGTGCGGCACCGTCCAGCAGGGTTAACGTCTCTTTCAGGGAGAGTTTTTCACCCTGGTCGACAATAACTGTACTGCCTGGTGTGAAGGCCATGCCTTCCAGCAACTGACGACGCCCGGTTATCAGTTCACCGGACAGCCGTTCATCCTGCTTCAGGTTCATCTGTGAGCGACGGTCAGCAGCGATAATCTGCACCTCCCGCCCCTGCTCCCGGGCCATCATTGCCAGTTCAGCCACCCGCTCACGCTGCCCGGCTGCGCCACCCTGCCCTGACACAATAGCCAGCGGCGGACGGTCCTGTGCCAGAACACTGACCGCATCGCTGTAACCGGCAGTCCGGGAAACACTTTTCTCCGGATGTACGGTTACCCGGTTCTGTTTCATGATATCGCGACTGAGTGCCCGAACTGACAGTTCATCGAGCACATGAATCCAGGACGTGAACAGCCCCTTCTCACGGTCAAGGGGGATGAGTTGCTCACGGCTGATGGCCTCATCAATACCAGCGCGTGCCCGCTCAATCACGCCCTCTTCCGGCGGCAGTATGCCGATTGTTCTGGCCAGCACGTCCGTGTACGTAAACTGCACTTTTCGTTCACTTAATCCGGCAATGGCCTGTGTCACCGCCTGCTGCACATCCGGCCCCTCCTGTGAAACAGCCCCGGGCGCCTGCGTGCGGGTCTCTGCCCGTTGCTCCGCCGCGTCACGATACGCCCGGATATCGAACCCGGTTTCCTTCAGCGTCTGCATCCACTCGGTCATTTTGATTTCAGGATCGACGTGCTGTTTGGATTTTCGCGTATCCAGTGCTGCCACATCCCGGGATTTCAGTGAGGCCCCTTCCCCGACGGCCTCCCTGATAGCCTGTGAACGACTGGAAAAGGCCTCCACCGGTACGCCCGGCATTTCCCACATCCCGTGCTTACCGACCACTTCTGTTTCATAGCCCAGCGCCTCAACCCGCTCTTTCAGCTTTTCCCGGTAGAGCCTGCCAAAGGCAATCTGATTAGCGTACACATTCTCAATGAACCCTGTTTTTCCCACTTTGTCACTGCTCAGCGTCTTCCACTCGCCGTTATGCTGTGTGACATTGGCCACCACCGCATGCGTGTGTAACTGTGGTTCCTGATCGCGACTGGTGTCGTGATTAAAAAGCGCCATCACCAGATTACCGGTCAGCACCGTTTCTGACTGTCCGTCCGTCATAACCCGTGTGGAGGCCAGCGCCTCCACCTGACGGACAGCAAAATCCACGGCCTGGTTATGTGCATCAATAAGACGTTTATCACCGCCTAACATGGCCATCATGGAGACACTTTTGGGGGCGGAGAAGGTCAGGTCGTAGCCGGGACGATGCTTATTACTGCCATCCTGCATGCGGCTTAAATCCGCTCCGTCCGGCAGCTTACCCTCCAGAAGACGGGTAAAAACATCCTTATCGACACTGCCCTGCAGCCCCAGTTGCTCTGCCCCCCTGCCGGCCCAGCGTTCCTCCATGCTGCCCAGTACGTAGTAATTATCCTTGTCGGTGTAGTAATTACCGGCGCTGCCAGCCGATTTAACAACACTGATACTCAACATCAGAAATCATCTCCCGGCTCAACATCTTCCCCGCGCTCCCGGTGCACATTGATGTTCACCTCTTCACGACGCTGCATCTGCTGCTGGGTGTCCGGATGATTTTCCTGTTGCCATGCCTCATAAGCGGCCATATCCACCACTTCACCGGATTCACTGATCCCGGGTGGCAGTTGCTGTTCCATCTCTTCTTCCGGTTTCATTTTCAGTTCCTGCTCGATCCCCCCTGCCGGAACATTCACACCTGCATCTGACTTCTTATCGTTGATGGCAGGAGACACCGGCTGTTGCGGCTGTTCAGCCTGAGTCACGTCTTCTCCGGAAACAACCTCCGGGACATCCGGTTCGAAGAGGCTGGCCATCTGACGACCTTCTGCTTCCCTCGCGGCAAGTACGGCACTCAGGCGGTTCTCCATTTCCGGGTTGATGTCACGCGGAATAAACTCCGGAGCGACCTTCGGTCGTGTCTGATATTTCAGAGAGAGTTTTACTGCCGGATACGGTCCGGGCAGGGTGACATAACAGGTCAGATCCGGCAGAGACTGAATGTCGGAATAACTGACCAGCGTCTGGCGCTCCATATCCTTACCGGTCGATACCCCGTCACGCACGGGGTCAGCACCGTAGGAATACTGCTCGCTGGCTTTCAGGTGCTCTTTCTCACCAATCTCACCGGCAGCGAACTCTGCAATCTTATGGCTGGGAGAACGGAAAAAGGCACGGGTGTTCATGACGTCAAACAGCGTGGCAGCCGCTTTCTCACCGTAGATATCTTCCAGCTGGGCATAGGACTGAATACCAAACACATAGCAGCCACCGAACTTACGGGCTTCCGGCAGGATCTCCACCAGGTCCGGCAGTTTGTGTAACGTGGGTAACTCATCACAGAAAAACCACACACGACGGTTACGGTTTTCTCCCATTGCCAGCAGACCACGAATGGCAATGGACAGCCACATGGAGATCACCGGCTTCAGGGAGGCATGGGTGTCGGCATTCGACGAGATAAACAGCCAGCCGTTTTTCTGATCTTCCCGGACACCACGCATCCAGTCACGGATGGTAAAAGGCTCACCGTTATGCTCAATCCCCTGCAGGTAACGGATGGCTTTCACGTAGTTGGTCAGCACAGCACGGATGGAAATCGCCGTTTTCTCAATTTTCTCTTCCACCAGGTTGGCCGCCGGTGAATTACGCAGGAAGGTACGCAGTTTTTCGATTTTGATGGAAAGCAGTGTGTCCACCAGT
This sequence comes from Escherichia sp. E2586, assembly GCF_005781105.1. Classification (NCBI taxonomy): domain Bacteria; kingdom Pseudomonadati; phylum Pseudomonadota; class Gammaproteobacteria; order Enterobacterales; family Enterobacteriaceae; genus Escherichia; species Escherichia sp. E2586. The sequence continues at coordinate 28,985 of NZ_VATN01000029.1, read as the reverse complement.
TTGCTGTAACTGCGGTTGGGGTCATTACGCATCAGGTACGCCGCTTCCGCAAAAATGGTACGTCCTGAACCCTGCCAGAACGGGTCCTCTTTTGTGCCCATCGGGATCAGGGTATTTGCCGTATTATCAAAATCCGGCTGTGTCAGGCACTCCTTCCATAAATCCCAGGCGGCACAGCGTGCATCCAGCGGATTCAGGATCTTATCGATGGAGGGATCATAGTAACTTTTAACAAATTCCCCTGAACGGTCATAAATCACCACCATATCTCCACGCTGACGGGCGTAGTTGGCCAGACGACGGATAACTTCCGACTTACCGGCCCCGACCGTGCCGTGCAGACAGAAGTTCTGGATTTCGGAATCCCGGATAATCGGCAGGTCACCAATCCGGATATCGGAGTCCTTGCCGTCTTTTTTCAGCATCCGGGCAACGTCTTTCGGATTGTCTGTCAGTTGACGACCACCTGTGACTTCATTTTCGCTCTGTTGTTTACCCTGACGCCCCAGAATCCAGGAGACAACAAAGAAGGTGATCAGGCAAATAACCAGGGCCACGACAGACGCCAGAACGAATGCAGACCATAGCTGCTCACCGCACCAGATCATATATTTATCATGCAGTACCTGAGCAGCGTTCATCCGGAAGGTTTTGCCGTAATACTGGATCTCATATACCGGCTGGGACTTGATTAAATCCCGCATACCTTCCAGCGTGGTACACCACCAGTAAATGCAGCCATTCACAAACGTCTGCCAGCTTATTTTTACCCATAAAACCAGACCAACGAGAATCCAGAAAAAAATAAACAGGCAGTAAAGCATGATATTGGCGATCTGGCTGAACATGCGGATACGCATGGACGCAATCTGACCGCCCTGGGTCATATCCTTTGCGTTAAAACTCATGATGATATTCCGAAGAAAGAAAGTCAGTCGGACTGATTATTAATTATGAAAAGATTAATAACCGTTAAATTCCGGCTTCGCCGGCAACACTTCACGGTCGCACAAAGAATTTGCACAACCGCTCAGTGTTTTCATATTTATTTCGAAAACGCCGGGGAGAAATAAAATTTATTTTATTTCTTTCCGGGGTTGGACAACGAGCAAAGCGAGGCGTCAGTCAGGAGGCCGGTCAGACCAGCCTCCGGAAGATAATCAGAGAATATTTGCGATTGATTTGGCCAACTGGTCTTCGAGAACAGGCTTCGCCTCTTCAAATTTCAGGTTAACCTTGTTCGCATTGGAGACCACACGGGTCTGATATTTATGCTGGTTACCTGTTTCAGTACTGGTCTGAATTTTCGCACCTGATGTGCCCTGACGAAGAGCGGCAACATTATCCGTTGTCACCGTTGCCTTAGTACGCTCTGCAATCTGCACATCCGTGATCATGGTATAGTTCACATCTTCCACCATCGCATCTGCAGCCATACCCACCAGACCAGCAGCAAGCCCCACACCGAGTGTGGCACCGGCAGAATTGGAGTTATATCCGGTAATACCGGCACCTAACGCTGCACCAACAGCTGCTCCTTCATAACCACGGTTCAGCCATCCCTGAGACTCCCGCAGATCCATCTTATCGGCCTTCAGCACATTCGCCTGAATCCAGTAGTAGGCTTTATCCGGAGAAGTCACCACCTGATATCCTTTTGCTTTCACAGCATCAGCAATTTTGCCCTGCAGCCCACTCATGTCTTTATCAGACGTGTTTTTGATCTGCAAAAATACCGTGCGTTCGCTGGCGGGTTCAAGCCAGATGGTCTCACTCATCTGGGTCTTCACCTCAAGGTTACGCTTCTTGATTGCTGTGCTCATCGCACCACACCCTGAAAGGGCCAGAGTGGAACTGACCAGTGCAACCATCATCAATTTTTTTGTTTTCATCCAAAATATCCTTTTAACTAACAGATTCTTTTTTGAATAGACCTATTACTGAGACTATTGCAGAGAGATTATAACGATTTACATCTATAATATAAATAAAGAAAAAAATTATAAACAGAGTTATCGATAAAAAACCAAACAAGAACGTATGGGCGAAGGAAACTATTGAAAAAACAATCACAAACGACAAGATATAAGTTTTGTTCTTATCATACATAAAAGATATAACTTTCGACTCATCTCTGAATTTTTTAGGGATAGCAAGATACAACATCATTCCATTAGTAATGGCAACAAAAAGGATAAACCCCATTACGCCACTAAAACATATATCAAACCCGGCATCTCGGATATCAACTTTATCTGCCAGCAAACGGAGAAATGTTGGCCATAATAAAACCCATAAAAATACATACCCCCCTGGCTTTATGACTTGTAATAATGGCGGAATATTAACACCTTCTACAGAGAGTACATCCTTTAGTTTCTGTGTCTCCGTTTTTATATCATAGTGAGTAATCATAATGGCCCCTTCAGTCGATTCTTTTTATCATCAATCATTTTTTTCACAGCCTCTTCTGATGGCTCAGGTATTATCTTTTGACTTTCTCGCTCTTCATTATATTTATTATTCTGAGATAATGCTTCTGTTTTATGGTGATTTTGCAGTTCAGAATACTGCCCTCTTATAATATTTTCCTCGCCACGGATGCTGTTCTGAGTATCTCCGATATTGCCTCGGTATTCTGTGACCATATTATCAACCTGATGTTTTACATCATTACGGATATTACTGTCCTGCGTTCTTTGATCAATAATGGCCTGATGCCCCTGATGGTCAGCAATAATATCCTGGCTGCCACCACCCGAAGATACGCTTTCCATTCCTTTACCAATATCACCACGGGATTCACGCCAGGCATTATCAACACCAGGCTGTACCTGTTCCTGCACAAAAGACCACGCCATCGCCCGACGGCGTTCTGCAATCTCTGGTGAACTGGTATTTGTCAGAATAGCTTCTGCATCCTGCGGCGCGTGTTTCATCACATACTGTGCAAACTGTTGCGACAGGTCTTCACTCATCTGCCCACTCATGCTTTCAGTACGGGATGCCATTTCAGCATATTCATGGCTGCGGGTCATATTCGTCGTGTACTGGTCGTAACTCTGTTTCGCTGAGTTCAGGGCAGCAGACAGCTGATCCACACGGGAATCGGCATTATTGTCAGTATGGCTGCCAGATTCACTGACCTTGCGACTGGTAAAGTAATCGCTGGCCTCTTTAAAGTCCTTGCTGGCTTTAGCGTCAATATCATGACGAGCATCATGGCTGGCTCGTGAACCACTACTGGCTTCATGTGAGTCAAGATCACTGCCATCAATGCTTGCTTTAACTCCAGCCTGGAAACCAACCCCTCCACCGTTACCCATTACACTTATGCCTAAATGCCCTTTAGCATAAGCATCACCGTAAAGCCCAAGCGACGCATTTGTACTTCTCGAGGCCAGTTCTCTGGTCGCCTGCTCATTACTGATATTATGCGCCTTCGCATAGCTTTCCACTGCACTGCGCATACGGCTGGCCATCATGGAGTCCTGAGCACTCATGGTGCTGTCAGCACCACCGGTGACAGAGTCACTGCTCCCCCGGTTAGAACCAAACTGACTGAGTGTGTTCCAGGCACTGGCAATACTGCTGCTGAAACCATGCAGGGCGCTTTCTGCTCTGTTCGACGCCTCCCGGGCCATTTCCTGTTGTGCCGCCGCAATCTGACGCGTTGCATTGATACCGACCGGTAAACGGGACATCGCCCCACTCGCATCCATCACCATATTACCGTCACGGGTCTGCGTGGTGGTTGCGCCACTGCCGGTCTGGTACATCATCTGACCAAACGACGTGGTGCTGTTGGTGCTCCAGCTGAAGCCGTTCACGTTCTCCGTCTGCATGTTGCCGTAGGAGTAGTTTCCGTCAACCACACTGCCTGCCGCACTGGCGGTCGGGCTGATGGAGGAAGAGGCGAAGTGGCTGTACACGCTGGAAAAACCTGCACCAAGGCCTTTTACCATCATCCAGGACAACGGGGGGATCATGGCTGAAAGATACCCGGCAGTGGAGGCCAGGTCGGAGTATTTCAGCTGTATCTGAGAGAGTTCAGACAGCACGACCGGCGCACCATTCATCTTCGCATAGAATGTCATGGCACTGTTCAGAATGGCATACAACAGCGGCCAGGTCTGCAGCCACATCAGGGCAAACACATAGCCTTTCAGGACGGACAGCGTCAGCTTGTTGAAGACAGCCGCCAGTACCAGAAGCGGGAAAATACCAATGGCAATTCCCGTCAGGATAGTCTGTACCATTGGCAGGTTTCGCATTGTCACATGGCCAATGGAAACATGCGCCAGGCGCTGCTTCTCCATCGATGACGTGGTGGCCAGATTCACCAGACTGGCGGTATCGCCATTGCGGGCCGCATTACTGGTGATACCCTCTTTCAGGGCATTCATGGTAACGTTCTGGCGCATAATCTGGCTGGCTGACTGGCTGGTGCCGTAGAAATAACTGTAACTGTCGCTGACCAGTTGTCTGAATAACAGGTCCGGGTCCGGTCTGCCGCCAAATATCTGCTGCACATAATAATGCCAGGTTTTGCCTCCCGTCTTTGTATCGAGATTAAGCTTGTCTTTCAGCGAAACCGACGCATCCTTACAGGTTATGAAATTATTATTGCTGTCATAAACGCCCCGCAGCGGGCTGGGCTGAGAAAAAATCAGCGTATAGGGGTCATCGGAAGCCATCAGGTCTTCCAGCGTGTATTTATGATTCAGGTAAATATCACCCAGCACGCAGTTCTGGACATAGTCCTGAAACAGATTGATGATTTCCGGATTCCGGGACAGGAAATCGGTGCTTTTCACAATCAGATTCGCCCCGAACAGCATGCCTGTCTTGCTGTAGGTGACGCTGTCCGGTTGGGTGAATATCATCTCGTAGCTGACCACCATTGCATGCCCGATACGGGTCGTCAGTGTAAGTGGCATTGCCAGACCGACCGGCACATTATCCACCCGATGAACCTGGACCAGGTCACTGTTATCAATAATCTGCACCGATGTACGGACATTAACCAGCAGGCTGATAAGCACAAACACCGCCACCCAGCCCAGCAAATCCATCACGTTATGCCGCTGTACCCACATAAACGCCACAGCAACAACAGACAAAGTCAGTACGATTTTCTCAATGGAATCCCACGTCCTGGTCCCCATAAAGGCGGCAATGGCGTTCAGGTTATTCCGCAACCACTCACCACCGGCAATCACATAAACTTCATTCACAGTGAGCTCCCTCCGAAGTGATAGTTGTTCTGGTAACGACTGAGCATGCGTGCAGACAGCTGCTGGCGCATGTAGCTCATCTGACGTTCGACAACCAGCAGCGCATCCTGCTGTACCTGTACCTGACTCTGGAAGATGGCAATCTGTTGCTGTGCCTGATTCAGATTCTCCAGAACATTGTCCATCACAGCCTGCGGGTAATTCCCGGTGGCAATCATGGCCCGGGCCTGCTGAAGCAGCTCCTGAATGTACTGAAGCATAATGTCGTAGCCGATATAGTCCGTCAGCTGGTAAACCACACTGTTGGAGATACCGAGCATCTGCGGGTCAACCAGATATTTAAAAACGGGAATGGTGGTGCTGGAAATAAAACCTTTTTCCCTGTCATCCAGAGGGGTATCACTCACCGCTTTATTCTGAATACTGGTGAGCAGTTTTGTAATCTGTGACTTCAGTGCATTATCCCGACTGATGGTTACCGGCGAATCTGCCACCACTTTCAGGCATTTGTCAGAATCGTTGCAGTGATAAATTCTGGCGGTTCCCCCTTCCATAATTGCCCGCAGAATATCGCGGTCAGTGGTACGCGCCGGCAGGGGCGTAATCTCGCTGTCTTCTCCAAAAATCAGCGTTCCGGTGAGTGTCATGATGAATTCTTTCAGCTCTTTGTTGCCGTCAAACATCCTGTTCTTTTTCAGTGCCTCCCACATGATATTCTGGTTTTTCAGTACCCGTTCCTTATCCTTGTCACTGGCCTTATCACGAACAGATGCGGACTGTCCTCCGACCGTGCATCCCTGGCGAGAAGCCGCCCAGTCAGCAAAAATATTGCTCTCACCGGCAATGTCCTGGCAGACTTTTCGTTGAGATTCCTGCGTCTGAGGAAACAGCCCACCCACAAGCCCCTGTGCCACCTGACAGGAACTGAGGTTCATACTGTTAATGTCGCTTGCCATTTTCTGCAGGTAGTCTTTTGCGGTTTTCATTTCCGGCACTGTCGTCTGCAGGGCAAGGTCAAAAAAGTAACCTGCAGCGTTGCTCATAATCTGCTTAACAAAACGCTGCAACTGCTCGCCATTAATAAAACTGAACGAACCGAGATAGGCGTCGATGCCGCCACATCCGGCATTGATATCCGGCAGCGTCATGGAAATCAGCTGAACATTTTTGACCTGAGTACGGGCATACAGGGAGCCACCGTAAGCATAGCCGGCGGCCTGCCCCTGCCAGACGCCCGGCTGTGTGGTATTGGAAGCAAACCCCAGCTTGTTAAAGAACTGATTCATGTCGCTGTTCACATCCGCTGACGCTGCGGGTGTGACCGTCAGTAAAGCGGCACAAAGAACCAGAAGAGGTTTAATGCGTGGCATCATTCTTGCCCTCCCTTAATTTGTTCTCCCGGCACATACGGCGTTTCAGCAGGAATATCATGATATTCCTGACTGGTAACGCACATAAAGGCAGCAGATAACCCGCAACAAAAAAACCGGATGCAAGCGCCCATAACGTACACGGAATGGCATACATCAGGATGTTCCACATATAACGTACGTTATTTAATTCCGGGTCAGCTTTCCACGAATCAATACAGGCATCAAAAATAATATTCATAACTATCCATAAAACAATTCCGGCAGTCAGGAATACCAGAGACAATACAGCATACCTGTCAGTAATTCTGGAAATGTATTTATAATCTCGTTCTGTACTTCTGATTTTGAGTTCAGGATTATTTTTATTTTCTTTCATTATAAGTTCCCTCTGATATTTCTGATAATTTATTCAGCCTGGTCATGCGGCTGTAATATATTTCAGACACAAAAATCCATCCCACAATTACCCCCACAAAAAACACAACAGAAACAGAAAAGGTAAGACACAGCGAAACGACAATTTCTACAGGGCTGGCGGGATAAAAAAGCCCCTGACGGATAAAGGGGATATTCAGGCTGACGATTATTCCTGTCGCGATGCCGGATATTCCGGCAATGAGTAACATCACCTGCTTATTTCGCACCTTTTTTCCCTCCGTACATCTGCAGAACGGTATCCATCCGCGCCATAAAACCAGCGGCATCCGTTGCCCCCTGTAAAAGCGGTAATGCTTCAAGCGTGTTGACGTTGACCAGGAAGGTGGTCGGTGTGGCCACCGGGATATTCGGGAAGAAGGTCTGCATTACGTCAGGTGGTGCCGGTAATGCCTCCGGAAAAGCCGAATCCCCCTGACCATCCAGGGTGTAGGGAAAAACGGAAAAACCGTACTGTTGTGCCAGCTGTTTCAGCACCGGGTCAAACTGGTGACAGTAAGGGCAATGTCCCTGCATAAACAGCACCACCTTCCAGTCGGCCAGGTTAACCTGCCTGCCGTTGCTGAGGCGGAACCAGCGGGGAGCCGGTTTTTCTGTTCTGGCTGACGTACCTGCTGCTGGTTGTGCAGGCTGCGCCGCCATACCCTGCGGATTCCAGAGTCGCTCTATTTCATCCCGGGTGGAGGCCTGCACACCTGTGGCCATCATCAACAGAATGACCGGCAGTAATTTAGTGAGAGACATGTTCGCCCTCCTGCTGCTCTGCCATCATGGCCTGTTGTCTGGCTTCCAGCGCCTCACGCTCTTCCCGGCTGACACGGGCAATCCATGCATCCAGCACCTGGTATGCACCGAACAGCACGAGAATGGCCGCAATAAGCTCCGCCAGAAAAAAAGCCATCCAGGGTTTGCTGTGAACAAGACGGGCGACGATATGAAACCAGACACCCAGGGAAAATACCCACATTCCCGTAATATCAAGCTGGGGTAAAGAGAATTTATATTTATGCACAGTAAAACTCTCCTGTCATACAGAGAATTAAATAAGGGATTACCGGAATAAATGGTGAATTATTTCCAGGTTCAGAATTAATGAAATTTACTGACGAACGGGAATTATCCGTAATTCAGAAGTTCGGTTTAAAATCTTCAGAAACGTTCAGGAACTGTTTTGCCAGGTCGTCCTGCGAAATAAAGCCGTATGATAACGGACGAACACTGCCCTGTTTCGGGTCAACCAGCATCATTGCCGGGAAATATTTCACGCCGAGGCGCTGCGCCTGCCCCCGGTCAGTCCGGGAATCCGGCAATAGCGGATTAATCACGCCATCCACGGAAACGGGAATAACACTCAGACCATACGTATCCCTGAAGCCATTAATGACCTGCGCCAGCTGCCCGTCGATGGGGTCCTGACCCCGGTAAAAAAACATGATGCCGTAGTGTTCAGCCAGTTTCGCAATGGCCTGTCGCTGCTGCGCCTGGTCTGCCGCCAGCTGGTTCCGGACCGTGCCGTTGTAATGGCTGTACTGCAGGTTATAGTCCAGTTCGGGATGCGCCAGCATGGCTTTTTTAGCGCTCATGGTGAAAAGCCCGGCCTGCTGAGTCCAGTAATTCTGCAGACGGAAATATTTCACAAAATTATCCACGCCGGGATACAGAATGGCTTCGTACAGCGCCCGCTTTGTTGCCGTCTGCAGCGCGGCCAGTTTCTGCATAATATCCGGTTCCTGACGGGGGGCTGCAGGTACGGGTTGATTTTCTTTTTCCTTCTGATTTATTTTCTCGTTATACCACTGCCAGCCTGCATCTTTCCCTGACGCCGGAAAAATAAAGCAGCAGAGTAACAGTGGCAGTAATGCTTTATTCATCTTCATTCCTTTTATCATTTTTTCTTTCATCAGGTTTCTGCAGGTCAGTCAGAGCAGAAAAACCAAAATACAGAATAAACAGGAGCACACCGGAGTAAAAAATAACGAAAGCAGCAGCAAGTATCTCACCTGCAGTGGTTTCTTTTACCGTATTCCACGACCAGGTAATTACCGGGGAAATGACAATCGCTGTAATCAAAAGCCGGATAAGAAAATCAACAAGACGATTAGAAGTGAATATGACCTTCATCATTTTCCCCGGTTATTTTCCATACCTTACTGTCCTGCCTGTTTCAGCTGGTCAGCAATCTGTTCTTTCACTTTCTGCGTCAGAACGTCACTGTCCGGGATCTTCTGGTTATTCATCAGGTCTTCGTAAAAGTTAGTGAAATCCAGTCTGTCGAACTGAATTTTCTGCAGCTCATCAACCGTAATTCCCCGGCAGTCAGGATGCTTCGCACTGCCAAAACTGATACGCAACTGACCGTTGCGCCCCTGCTGCTGGACTATCTGCGCCAGTTTAGAATCAAACTGACAGTAGCTGCGTTTTTTCTCCAGACAGACTCCCAGCACTTTCTTCGAACAGAATTCTCCGACGCTGACGGTCAGTTTGTCTGATTTTGCTTTAGCCAGGGCTTTTTCATCACTGCTGCATTTGGCCAGCCCGATATCCTGTCCCCAGCCGCTGTCCTTACAGCAGTTGCTGTATCCGGCTGCAGCCTTCTTACAAAATTTCGCCTGACCGGTGAAAGCCCGGACATCCACCCCGTTCAGCGCCGCAACATCCTTACCTGCAGCGGCCAGTGCTGCCAGTTGAGAAACAGCTTCGGCAAAATCATTACTCTGCCCGCTCTGAGCCTTATCGCATTCGCCATCGAGACAGAATACGTCACCACCACAAATCATGACCTTTCCGGATGTTTTTGACTCGCAGGAGTACGTGGCATATTCATGCAGACAGGCACCTTCTTCGGAGTAAAAGGCACACTGGTGTGACACCAGGGTACAGGCTGGATTGTCGGTGTACGTCTGACAGGTTCCCTTATCTGCTGACTGTGTGACATACGTGTCCCGGTATGCCCAGCAGCTCTGGTACATGCTGTATGACTGACCGTCTTTCACTATCGTCCTGTTCCCGCCAGCCTCCGTACATTCTGTTTTTGTCAGTTTCCCCATCTCCTTGCTGAACGGGCAGCTTTCAGACCAGACAACATACGGGGTGTACGAGGCTTTTTTTACCCTGACAACCAGACGCAGCTTCATTGCCGTATGACGCTTAAATCTTATACTTCCTGCCCGGGTGGGATGAGATGAGGTAAAGGCCACACCGGCAGTCAGCGTTTTCTGCACTGGCGTAAATGAGGCATCCACGGATGTTTTCGAGTTCCAGTTCAGACGGCTGCCCAGCACGGTAATCACCATGTTGTCACTTTTTTGTATATATATTCGTTTCCAGCTGTAATGAGCACTGACAATTTCACCGGTAACGGGAGAGGTAATGGAGACAACATGCTGACCATTCACTTCACGGGAAGGTAACTGACTCATGTCATATTCCAGCGTCCGGGTTTCCCATGTGGTACTCCCCTGCAGCTCCATACGGGCAGTTCGTGTGCAGTACTGCTCCACCTGTAAATCCCGCTCACAGGTGTAATTCGTGTATTCACTCCGGCTAATCTCCTGCGCACTGCACTGCTGTCCGGTGTTTCCCACAATGCTGTCAGCCCGGTTCACCACATCCCTGCCGGTCTGGATAAACGGTGCATCCGGTGAAAGAATGTCTTTCGGCTTGTTCATGAATGACTCCGTGATGGTTTTTCCGGTTTCACCGGTCGCCCATTCCGTGGTGCCGTCATTTTTCAGGCCGCCATCACCACCGGCAGTTACGCCACCGTAATATTTTGTCTCGTCCGGATTCGCGTTATAGCCGGGGATACTCTCCTGTGGATTAAAGCCCTGAATACTGCTGCTTCCCTGCCCTTTGATCTGGTGAGCAAAATCAGAACCGGCCCGGTAATCACTGTTGCTGTCAGCAAGCACAGAAAAGCTCAGGAAAAAAACAATTGCACAAAGATTGCATGGATTTACGGAATAATTAAAATTCAGAGACCTGAAAAAGGTATTTATCTTTTCTTTCATAACCTGAACCATACTGGAGAATGAAGTGATGTCATCTCAACTTCAGAACTGTGTTGATTGTGGTAAAGCATTAAGTCGAACAGCCACAACATGCGGGAATTGCAGCTCAACAGATCCTTTTGGAAAAAAACGGCGCAGCGATCGCTTTTACCAGTGGTTTGTAGGGTTGTGTGTTACGGCTATTATTATTGCTGCCGGATTATGGTACATGGGGCTTCTTGACGTACCGGGGTTACTACTCAGATAACGACTTTAGTAACGATTTCAGTGTTCTGAAATCGGCATATAACGAGTGACGACAATACCGGTTATACCAGTAATGAGGGACATCGGGCTGAAGCCTGAAACAGAGCTGAAACTCACTGTTAAAAGCCCCCGTCACCGACCATCCCCATGCCAGACGTGGTATTGCTGATTCAGCATCCTGCCGTAGTCGCTGCTCAAGAAGGGCAGCCATTTTTACCGGACAGGCAAAAGCAATATAAGGAGGCAGCTTTGTAACAGGGAAACCATGTCCCTGACAGGAAGCATATGTACGGAAGCCGTGAATGTTCATCGCGGCCACCAGTGCACGGATCTCCGGATCAATCCGATAATACCCGGCAGGTAAAGTCATTTTTGTTTATCTCCGGTGTTATTCAGCAACGCCCGGGCTACCTGTCGGCAGTCCCCCGTGGCGGCTACTTTCTCCAGCGCCTGGCCGACCCGCAGGTTTCCCCGGATGATGTCATATCCCTGACTGCAGAACACCACCAGTGCCGGTACGCTGCGAATGCCGTACTGTAAAAACAGCGTCGGGTCGATCTGAACACCATCAGTTGCGCCGTCTTTCACCAGGAACAACACAGCGTCAGCGGTGGTCTTCAGATCATTGTTCACCATGCCCCGCAGTGTGGCCGGAATACCGTAGTGCCGGGTTTCGCCCAGCATCCGTTTCAGCCCCTCTTCGGGAATGGAAAACGACACAAAATACAGGGCACCCTGCCGGGGTTTCCCGTCCTGCGAAGCCTGCTGTTTACGAACCAGTTCATCCAGAAAATGGTTATCTGAACGCGGAAGCGGGTTTTCCTGCACCTGTTGCTCCGACCAGGCTTTCAGCTGATGGTCAGGTTTTTCACGCAGTTGTCTGCTTAAATTTTCCTGCTGCTTCAGGAACTGGCGGTTTTCGGGCGTATTCACGTTTTCCGAAGCATGGGCAGAAATAAACAGTCCTGCAGTCAGGGAAAAAAGCGCAAATATTTTCCAGTTCATGATATATCCTGATGGCATTGTTACAATTTAATTACCCGTAGGGTTTTCTCTCAGTTTTTCTGCCAGTTTTAAAAAAGCATCAAACTCTTTCTGATTTGCACATATTTTACTGGCTGTAACCGACACAGTTATTCCTGATTTATTATTGGCAGAGCCTTTAATATCATTATTATGGACGGAGACATTATCGGGACTGAAAATATAAACCTTTTCTCTGGGATAATCCCTGCCCACCTTCTCCCGCCACTGAATCTGCTCTTTATCAAAACTGTGATACATTATTGAGGAAAACCGGCACAGCCAGTCGTCAATATATGACAGCTTATCCAGTAATTGTTGCGAATGACTGACTTCACTGGCAAGCTGTCGACACTCCATAATGCACCGGGACACACTACCATGTGTTTTCAAAAATGATTCCATTTCCAGCAGAATGCCCATGTCCAGCATTCTTGAGCCATATTTCATATTATTACTCATTACACCCTCCTTTATTTTTATTTACACACTTACCTGGCATAAATGCATCAGAGCATAAATATTTTAAAAACACCATAACAAACGCACATACAAAGGTAAGCTCCAGATACATTCGAACAATAAATATTTTCCCTGACACATCTGTTTTTTGCCATTCATAAATAATTTCACCGAGAACACTATCAGGAGCAAAATAAAACAATATCGCAGGTACCATTACCAGATTAAAAGGAATCCATTTTAACGTTCCATTTATCAGGTGGATAAGCACACAACATACACTTATAAATTTACAAGTATATTTATTTTTTTATTATATCAATTTTCATGGATATTCCTCTCATTGATTAACTTGATTTACAGGCAGTTTCTGATAAATATGTTTTTCAGGATAATAGCTGCTCACATGTTTCCACCACTGCCCCAAACTTTTTCACAGCAATGCATTATTAAGAATACCTGACACCCCCGGTCGTCAATACATGACTGTTTATTCAGACATTTTCAGAGTTGTGTAAAACAAGAAGGATATCAAAAGAATAGCCAGAACAGGCAATATAATCTGTGGGAGAATACAATTCATATACTGAACCGGTGTCATTTCATAAGTTCCACCATAAATACTTATATATCTCTTTATCACAATTCCAGATAACACATAGCCTATCCCCACAAAGATAACAGAACTCCCGAATCCCTTAACAGGCGTTTCGTCTCTAAACTTAAAAAACAAGTAGTAAAAAGCATCTGATATTACAGAGAGAAAAACCAGCCCATATACCAGAATGCTACCATTGGTGGTCTCACCATATTGTTTTTCCATCATCCATATTGCAATATTTTGCATTAATTCCTGCATTATTTTCACCTTCTTGGCATTGATATATTAACGATTGATTTCATGTTACTTACATATAAGCACTCAAATGACACTGACATCGTTTCTTAATTTAATTAATTTACTTAATATTTTTATTTGCTTCTAAGTCCTCCTTCAGCATCCTTTTTACATTCACAGAAATACACAGTTGCGTTTACGCCACATCAGGTAGCCGAAGTTTTTCTTTGTGTTGGGTGGATTTTTCCCGGTTTCCCAGCGGGTCACGCTGCGCCCGAACGGGTGGCACTGTCCGCTGTCCGGATACATATTCACCATCTGATAACGCCAGCGTTCTTTGGGCAGGATTGGGGACGGATATTCATTACAGACGGCGTTATTTTTCCCGATGGTTTCCATAATCATGCCCTGACGGTGCAGCTTGAACGCCATGCGTTCACTGACCAGCAGGGAGGACTGCAACGGACTGGACTCATTACTCACCCAGCCATTAAACGGGTACATACTTCCCTGCGAACCGGCACACCAGAACAGGGCATCAATGGGCATGTTAAAGGCACTGGCAATGGCATCTGCTGCACAGGCCCCCTGTGCTATCGGATTGGCAAAGATGACAGCTTCCGGATTGAGAATGGTGGTCAGGCTGCTGTCCGTCCAGGTGGGGTCAATTTCAGAAAGATAAGCGATATCCAGGTCACCACCTTCCAGACAGCCCAGCGATGTGATGATGTTAAGCCAGTACGTCAGCGGGTATTTGTACCAGTGAACGTGATAGAACGCCCCGTTCACCTGCTTCTCATCCTTTTTCGCTGTTCCCTGTGCCGTTTTACCAAAAGCCGGCAGGCTGAAGCCCAGATTAACCATACATCCCGGTGACCGGGTGACGTCCGTCAGCGCCATCGGCTCCCAGTAACCAATGGCCAGCCCGATACGCCTGAACAGCGGCGGCGGTGCCGGACAAATCTGAATGGGCATCGACGGGTTCGCCGTGTCGGGGACCTTACCCTGACTGACTTTGATACTGCCCAGCGAGAGCGGGAAAATACAGCTCCAGCAGATATCCGTGATCGGGTTTACAAAACGCCCCTCACAGGCAGACTCCGCTGACGCCGCAGGGACATGACCGGCGAGAAGGAATAACATCAGCAGCCACAGGCTTCGCTTCATTTTCTGCCCTCCTCTGCCGGAATAAATTCCACCTTCAGGAAGCGATCGCCGGGAACGGCGCTCACCCGTGCCGGGACCTGATCGATGCCGAGGCGCTGGCAAAGCACACCGTTCTGGTCAAAGTAAACACGGCTGTCCAGTGCTTTCTGCATCTCCGGGATACTGCCCTGCACCAGGATAATTTTGCTCTCCAGTGTGGGCGGCGTCTGGCGTTTCATCCAGGCCACCTGCGCCGGATCATCGCCATTGATGAAATACAGCGTCTGGTTAAAAGGGACATACTGCAGCGGATTCATCACTTCTCCCTGACGGGCAAACACCCGCCCTTCGTTATCCCGGATATCCGCAGCCAGTCTGACGGACGGGTCAAACAACCGGCTGCTGTATTTTTCCGTGCGTCCGATACCGGGCACGGCAGGGGGCCGCAGGCTGTTGCGGATCACCCGCTCCTTAAAGGCATCCATTTTCCGGCCCATCTCACCGGACTGCTCCAGTGCCGTCAGGCGCTGCATGATCACCGTCAGCATGTCCGGCTCCTGCACCGGCCACAAATCGCCCCAGGTGCCAAGATCGGCGGCGGCCACACTCTGCCCCCATATCAGCAGGGCAATCAGCCCCCGGCATCTCATGGCTCTGCCCTCATCCGCCGGGCAATATCCTGCTGGATTTCCCGGGTGATATCCGGTGCCCCCTGTACCACAGCAGGCGACACCAGAATGACCGCGTGGTGCTTCTGCTGCCATGCCTGCAGGCTGGCTTCCAGTGCCGTGTTAAAACGCGCTGAAAGGGCTTTTGACTGTGCTTCTGACAGTTGTTTCTGACTGGCGCTGTCAAAAAACGCATCCACGGTCTGTTTCATGTTGAAGGCGACAGTCACCGGTGCGTTCAGTCTGACAATGCCGTAACTGACGGCCGCATTCAGTAACACCATTGCCAGGCATCCCGGTACCGTCCACCACCAGTGGCTGCGTCGACGGGCTGTAACATCAGTCGTTTTTTGCGTTGTGGTCATGCAACACTCCTGTATTTCTCATGTTCTTCCAGCCAGGCTTCCAGCGAAGCCATCTCCGGCCCAGACTTCTTCCACGCCAGCTGCCACACTGCCTCATGAATACTCAGCCCCTCTTTACGTTTCTGCTGCACAAACTCAAAATCCGGGCCGTCAGAGCTGTACATGGCACGGCTTAACGGGTCCACAAACAGGCGGTGCCAGGAGGAATGGTTTTCCACCTGCAACAGGAAGGAACTGAACCACTGGTCTTTGGCCGCACCGAACTTACCAATCATGTCGCGCTGCAGTGGCTGGAACTGGTCCGGATACAGCTGGTTGTATTTCGCGAACTCCTTCGCACTCTGTTTGAGGATAATTTTGTAGGAGGAGTTACCCCATGCTGCACGGGCCGCACTGGAGGCTTTGTCAGAGTCAAAGTCGACGATGTTCTGTGTGATGGTGATATAGGCACCGGTATGACGGCGGGCGGTACGGTAACCTTTCTCAATAAATTCACCGACCTTGTGATTTTTGAAGTCCAGCAGACGCCAGCCTTCATCAATAACGTTCAGTTTCTTGAGGTTACGCGGCGTGCGGTACATCCTGTTCTCGATGTAGATAATCAGGGAGAACATCACCGCAACCAACAGTGACGGACGGTCTTCCAGTCCGCCCAGCTCCAGCACCACCATTTTTGCGTCATCCCGCAGGGACGGCTCATCAGAGTTAAAATACTGGCCGTAAGTGCCGTTGGCAGTGTACTGGTCAAGCAGCACAATCATTTCGTCCAGACGGCTGCGGATGGTCGGTGACTCGGCATACTGGTCGTTATCACGGGCGTTTTTCAGGAAATCCACCACATCATCAATACGCGCCTGGTTCTTTTTGGCCAGCCAGGAGGCCCTGACGGCCTGCAGCAGCAGACCTTCATGCACTTCATCCAGGTTACCGTTGGGGCTGGCCATCACCGACAACTGGTCGCGGACACGCTCCGCTGACTGGTCAATATCGGTGATGTTCGCAAACGGGTTAAAGCGCAGGGTTTCACCGTCCAGATATACGCCCCCCATGTTCTCACACAGGGACTTGTAGCCATCCCCCATATCGAACACCACGGCAAAGCCCCCGGAGTCCAGCACGCTGCGGATAAGTGGCTGTATCAGCCCGGTTTTACCGGCCCCGGAGGTGCCACAGACCGCCATGTTGTAGTTGGTGTTATTCATCCCCCGGAAGAAAATATCGATAAACGCCAGCTGGTTACGGTAGGTGGGTGCCAGCAGACCTGCCGGTGTCAGGGGATTATCCGCCACTAACGGCATCAGGTTGGCAACATTAAAGCTCTCTGCGCGCTGAACCACTCCGGCCTCTTTCAGTTGTTTAAACAACCCTTTCCCGGCCATAAAGGGCAGACAGGTCAGGAAATTGCGCATGTGGTTAAAGCGCGGTGAAATCAGCTCAAAACCGTTTTTACGGAAGCTGTTCAGGATGTCCTGCTCTACTTCCAGTGCCGTTTCATTATTGTCCTTGCAGAAGGCTGTGATGTTGAGGAAGTAGGACACGACAGAGGACTGACCGGAGCCCAGCCGCTGACGCAGTTCCCCCCACTCCTTCGCCTCTTTCTCCACGGACGGAAACCATTTGGCATAGGAGGTCTTCGACTTTTTCTCCAGGTCCATGTACTTCAGGTTGGCTTCGCTGTGGGTTTTCACCTGGTCTTCCACCACCAGAGTCAGCGTCAGGATGAACGGACAGGAGATGGACAGTTCCGGGTTCAGCAGGTTGCTGTAGTTGTCGGCCATGTTCCACAGGAAGGCGATTTCCGGGTTACGGGCCAGATGGAAATTCAGGATGCGGGCCGTGCTGTTCCTGCCGTTCTCACGCAGGCCCAGCGTCAGGTAATCAGCCCGGACTTTCAGATCAAAACTGTCCTCCACACACTGATAATTCAGATCAGAATACGGGTCCAGCTGACGTCTTTTCGGGTACAGGGAGTCCGGATTATGGTTAATCATCTCCCCGACAATATCGATAAAGGCCTGTGCATCCACCGTCTGTGTGGTGATACTGGCCCCCTGTAACGACGCCCGGATGATTTTCACCAGGTTTTCCATTTCCAGAATGTCGGCCCGGCTTTTTTTCTTCGAGGGAGAACAGTACGAGATAAACACCCGGTAATGGCGCAGGGTCAGGGGCAGATTCATCCCCTCCGGCAGCGGGAACTGTGTCGCTGCCGCTTTCATATAATAGGCACGGGTAATGGCGTTAAACCGTTCAGCCTGTTCACCTGACCAGGAGAACTCACGCAGCCCGTATTCAATCCTGTCACCAACCAGCTGACTGGACATCAGATGGATACACAACGGAATACCGCGCGGCAGTTTGGTGCGCAGCATATGATCGAGCGCCTCCACAATGGACTCATTCGCACCATTGATGGGAATGGCTTCCAGCATAAAGCCCATCGTGGTGTCATTCATGAACAGGCCGGACTCCTGGTTGTAATCACGGTACGGCAGCAGACGGCTGAACTGCGGGAAGCTCATCTCACCGAGGATCTGATTAGCCTGAGAGGATTCATCCGGTAATTTAAGCGCAGTCAGCAGTGAATTAACCGCCTGAGTGACGGCCTCAAGTGGGTTATTACTCATATGAGTATTCCTTAGTGCGTTTAAAAAAGGAAAATATCAGTCTGTGGGCCGTGGATATATCACGCAGTGCCATTCTAAAAACCACAGCACAAATAAGAGATGGAGGCTTTTAACAGGAAATCAGGATTAACGTTCCTTTACTGAATGAGCATCATTTAATGCCTGAAGTTGTTTTTCGCGTATCTTATTGCGCTCGTTTTCTCTTACCCGTTTCACCTCTGCCATTTCGTTTCTTTCTCTACACGCTGATGCAAGCTCTTTTGCCTTACCAAGACTTAAAGGTTCAGGCTGATAATCAGATGTGTCAGACTTAATAGCTTCCTTAAATGCTTCTGCTGCACAGGGGGTATCCTGTGTAATCTCTGTCAGTTGTTCTGGTGTTGCAGGTTGTTGCTCAAGGTAATCATTGTAAAAAAGACCACATATCAACATAGCCATAACGCCAACAAATATAAAAGCCAGAACAGATTTTAAATATATCGACTTCATTTCATTTTCCTTCGAAGCAGTAAGCACTCATTGCCCACCACCATTCAGTGTTTCCATCACGTTGTTCAAAGGTTCATTTGTTTTAACTTCAATACACTCCCCTGTATTTCCTAAGCCCCTGCCTCCACGCGCTTCTATTCTCCGAAGGATCTGTACACATACATCCGTATTTGGCATGGGTGTAATATTCCAGATACCACCACCGCCAACATTTTTCATCAGCACAAGAAAGATAAAGGTATGCATTCTTTATTACCTCCAGTTAAATATTAATCATTGAATATTCCTTCAGTTAACTTATGAGGTTATAAAACACAGCAGATTTTCATTCAGATTTACTCTCTTCAGCAAACTTCCGGATGGTATCCTGTTCACGCTGACGGGTGGCAGACTCCTGCATTGCATCCACTTTCTCCTGCCAGAGACGCCGGATATCCTTTTCATCCCGACCAGTCAGTTTTTTACCGGACAGCAGACGGTTAAGCAGTTCCTGTCTCGCATCCGGTACGTCTTCAGTCAGACGCATAAGCTGAAGCAGACTCTGACGGCTGAGGACCATGAGTGATTCCGGCAGGAGGGTGAAGAAGAAAATAAAAAAGCATACCGCACCACAGCAGGCAAGGACCGCAAACAGGATTTTCAGATATATACCATCAACGCCGAACGCAGCAATAATACAGGGAATCCATGCAATACACGCACAAAACGCCAGGATGTTATCTATTCGGTTATGTCTGCGATGTATCCGTTGATGTTCATCCAGAATAGAATCTATTTTTTCAGTTTCTGATTTATGCATAGTGTTTCCTCTGCCTTTCCTGATACGCCTGACATTCAACACATAACGTCACACCGGGAAATATTTTCCGCCGGGCTTCCGGAATAGGATTTCCGCATGCTTCACAGAGATAAACAGGAATACCATGAGCATTTATTTTCTGGCGTATCCGGTTTATTCCTGTCATGGTCAGTTGTTCTGTTACTGAATATGCTTCATCGGCTTCATCACTCACGGAATATTCCTCCCGACATGTTCTGACACGCTACCGCCCATCCCTTTTCACGCACAGGGCACTCGTTTTACAGGCAGATTTTGAATACAGAAAGCCCGCCGGCATTGCCGGCTGATATACAACTTCAGGGCCAGTTAATTAATACGTGGTTTTCCCCACGCAGACGGTTTAATAACAAAAAACACACTGGATGGCTGATGATAAACATCCTGATTATCAATATAAGGCGCTATCCATAATGCTGCCGTCTGCTCACCCGTTCTTAGCGGGCGGGGAGGTGTTACCGGCGCAACTGAACTGACCGGAACGACCGTTTTCACTTCCCGGGCAGCGGTAAACAGCGGGCGTGGTGCCAGCAGTTTCTGCTCAGGAAGTGCCGTCACCGCAGGTCTGCTACCGGACGGAGTGATCGCGGTGACGGTCTGCACCGGCATTGTCCGGAAGTTCCCTTCAGCCAGGCGCGGCAGTGATGCCGCAACCGGCTTTGCCTCTGAGGTCTGCTCCAGTTTTTTGGCTTTCTCATTAGCCTGCTCCATCGTCATACAGGTATCTGATGTGGTGGCGTTACACTCAAATTCCGTATTAGTTCCGGCACAGCCAGAAAGTAATAACGTCCCCAGCAGAGGAATAAATAAAGAAATCTTTTTCATTACCCTTCTCCTTTTTTATTATTCCCCACAACAGCAGAAATTAACTCTGCTGTCAGATTTGTTTTCCCTGCACAGGGTTGTCCGAAGACTACTGTATTTCCCGGAGAAGAAAATAAGCTCATCGACATACCCTTCTTCATCACACCGACAGCTGCCATATTAAAATTGTGCGGCAATGATTCAGAACCGAATTCCTTCTGTGCAGGAAGTACGATTCTTGTGGTGCAGTTACCAAGAACAGCATTCATAAAATCATCTGATACGCTTTTATCCGGTACAGAGCGTGCAGTAATAATATTAATATTACGCATGTTCATTTTTATCTCCGTTGTTTCTGTTTGTCCTGTCATCAGGGAAATAAACATGGCATTTCCTGATTTTTTCCGACAGGGAAGTATCTTCCGTAAGAACTTCCTTCAGATGTTCATCTGCAGTTGCCACCCGGACACATTTCATTTTTCCGGGTCGCACAGGATATTTTCCGGAGATCACCGCCAGCGAGACATACATCAGGGCCAGCGTTGCCCATAATGCGGTGACCAGTTGCATCAGAGACCGATCAGTCTCCCTGACATATTCTGCAGCATCCCCCCGGCGAAAACCGCACGTTACAGACGGAGGCATCGCTAAATCGGAACCAAAACTGTTCGAGCAGTATCGGACCGGATATAGCCCGGCTGGCGTTCTGTCCCTTACATACTCGATCTCCTGAACCAGCAATTTTCCCGGTGTGGTGTTGTCCTTCCATAAAACCAGTAACGCCAGCAGAGCCATTGTGGCCAGCGGCAGAATGACGGCGTATTTCAGACACCAGAACAACCAACACAGGCCCCGGACAACAACATACCGGGTGGCATGGCATATCTGACGGAGTGACATATTATTTGCCATCGTTGCCCCCTCCCAGGCTGCCGGACATAAACTGCTGCGGATTCAGGTTGCCCAGCTGCTTCAGCATCTGGTCAGTATTAAAGCCGTTAAGATGACTTTCAGCTGATGGCGGAACAGGAACCGGACTTTCCGGATTGTCTTCTTCCGCTCTGCTCTGCGTGCGTTCCAGCGCCATCTCTTCCACGGTTTTCAGCTGGAAGCCGTCCTGGAACACCACGGTCACTTCGTTGCCCGCACCAATCGGTATCACCGGGTGATACTGCTCGGCACGTTTGATGTAGTAGTCACTGAGCGTCTGTGCGGCTTTCGATGCGCCTCCACCGATACCCATTTTCAGGACATCGCCTGCCCCGTAAGCGGCAGTAGCCCCCAGCCCAACCGCCGGCTGAGAGGCGCGCTCCATTCCCTGACCGATACCATCAACAAATCCCGCGCCCCATGCCCAGCCGAGGATTTTGCCGTTACGCATTACCACTTCACCCTTGATACCGTTTTTACCCCGGAAGCTGACATGCCCCTTAATCGGCATATCAATAGTTTTGCCGTCCTTCAGGCAACTGATATTGCGGGTGCGTACAATGGCACGCTCACTGGACACATCCCCCCAGGCTTCCAGACCCACAAAACATCCCGTTGCGTCATACGTCTTGCTGTTCGGCATTTCCACCAGGCCGGTGATACGCAGCTGCATCGGCACCGTGGATTCATTACCGGTGACAGAGGCATTGGCATCCGCCCCTTCAATCAGCATGGCTTTCGCAAAACTTCCTGACGGAATGTACGGCAGTGATGGTCCCTGTTTTCCCTCATTACGGGTAAACACCTTACGCTGTATCCGGTTAGGCACCGGCACAGACTGGTACGTCACCTGTGGTGGTGGCGTGACACCATTCCCGGGATAAAACGCCGTCGGCGGTGGAACAGCAACGCTGCCCTGCGGCGGGAAGGATACGGGTGTGTTTCCTGGCTGTGGTTCGCCTTCCGGGCCGGGCGGTGAGGCTGGCATCTGCGGTACTGGTTCTCCGGTTGCGGTGACAGGATTTGCACCCAGGGCTTTCACCTGCTCTGCCAGGGCGGCATTGTCCTGTCCCAGCTTTTCAATACGACGCTGGTCATCACCGCGCTGTTTGTTCAGAACATCCAGCTCACGACGGATTTCCTCATACTGCTTCTGCATCTGCGCTGCCGTCACCTGCATCTCTGTGGTGGCATGCTGACGCACCTTGTCATCAAAGGTCGTATCCACCACACCGGTCATATCCGGCACAGGCTCCTGTTCAGCCACGGTTTCACCGTTACCGGACATGTCCACATCAGACAGATACAGCGCACCACCAATCGCGGAGGCTGCACCAATAACCACAATCCCCAGCCACAGGTACTGTTTGCGTTTCACAATAGTGTTGATACTGGCCATCAGTTGCCCTCCCCGTCACGGATGACATACACATCCATGCGCGTACCTGCCAGTAACTGGCTGGCAGGCTGGCTGAACATCACGGCACGGGTTCCCGGCTGCCAGAAGTCACTTTCCCGGATATTCAGGGCAGACAGCGTTTTATTTTCCACGGCAAAGCGGACCATCTTCAGGTGATTCCCCGTCCATACGGCATCCGCCACTGAAGACAGCCCCGCCGGGGCCTGCAGGGTTTCCTTTGTCACCGGGACCTGATACCAGCCTGCGGGTAATTTTCCGCCACGAACGGCCTGGCTGATGGTCACAAGCAGGGATTCGTAAGGCGTGGATGTTTCCCATGCACCGGCTTCTTCTCCGGTTCCGCGCAGGTCACTGACCAGCTGAATGGTACGCCCCGCGCCTTCACGGGGAACGGCCTGGATGGATAGGTTAAGACCACGTTCTGTTTCCAGAATGAACGTAAAGGGCTTTTTGTTGACGGTGGCCACCACCACACCGCCGGAGGCGGTCTGCTCATTATTGGTCAGGGCACCATCCAGACTGTTCACGGCGATAATCCGGTCACCGGGAACAGTAAACAGATTCGGGCTGGTATTGCTGATGGCAATACTGGCCTGCCCACCATTCACCATTGGCACCACGGTGGGGGCCAGTGTACCGGCTCCGGCCATCACGCTGCAGGAAAAAAACAGGCCGCCGAATATTATTGCTGTATTATTTTTTCTCATCGTCTGTTTCCCCGAAATTATCCAGCCAGGTCACCCCGTTTTCCCGCTTCAGAATAAGGATGTAATGTTTGATATCAGTGAAAGGTTTTGAATCACCAATCCAGGTTTTAAGCACACCACGAATTTCCACACGGCCATACTGAGGCCAGACACGAACACTGGTCTGGAAAAAGGCTGAGTTCACGTTATCGTTTTTAATACGCTTCGCTTCTTCAGCCAGAATAACTTTCATCTGGTTCTGTGCGCCCGGGCGGATATATTGCAGAAGCGCCTGATGTGAGGCATCGACAGTTTCTGATGAAACATTCAGGCGAAGGGCAATAAATGACAACGCCATCTGCTGTAAATAAGAGGCATCGGCACTGTTCTGCGACACGGCAAAGGGGGCATTAAATGCCATTGGCGTCACAGCAGTGCGTTGCTCATTCTGAAGACGGTAATTATTCACCCCCTGAATGACATTCACAGAGAGGCTGAGAACAATAAGCAATGACATAAATATAAAGGCGATGGCCATTACACGACTGGTACTTAAACGGGCACCGTGCTCCATATAACAATCCTGGTATCAGTTCTATTTAATCCACTGCCGGAAACACGAATCGGGAACATTATGAAAAATACCGCGCAGCAGGGCTGTTGGCATATACCAGTAAATCAGGTCACGTAACCAGGAACTGCCCCGCCCTTTTTTCAGTTTCTTAATCCCGAAATAAACCAGAACCGCTGCACCAATACCGAACAGATATTTTGATGTCATCATTCCCCACCCAATACAGATTACTGCGGGGATGAGTTCATCCAGCGGTAGGCCGAACCAGCGGCTCTGGTTGGTCAATGTTTCCGGGAAACGATACTTTTTAAGTTTATTCTCGTCTCCCGACATCGTTTTATTTCCTGTCAGAGACCAACAACGGTCATACCCACATTAACAAATACAGATACGATGGCAAAACCGGCCAGGAACTTGACGTTTTTGGTCATCATGTACATGACCGCACCGACCAGAACTTCAGCCAGAATGACCCATTTAACAACACTGGAGTCCTTACCGAAGGTCGCCTTAACCGTGGAGTTACCACTCTGCATCAGGTCCTGCCCACTGCTGCCAGCGGCCATCGCCAGCTGCGGGAAGAACATCATCAGAACAGCAGCCGGGATCACAGCGCGAGCCAGGCGAAGCATATTCAGACGAGTGAATTTAGAAAAAAACGACTTCTTTTTGACGGGCGCAGAAGCACCCTGAACACTTAAAACGGCGTCCATATGATTCCTCTGTTTAATATTGATAGTAAAAAATAAAACTCTTTATATATCGTCTATGTCTTCAGCTTCCTCCTTTACTAAAGATGCATTATAAAAGTCGGGAAAACGATTGAGATGATCTTTTAGTCTAATGAACACCTCATTAGTTTTTGTTCTTCCGCTACGATCCCTGGCTGCTAAAAGTTTCTGATTAGTTGTCTCATCCAGTATTAATAAGACTTTGTTACCTGGTGCGGCTCTGGTTCTCCCTCTGCTCACGTTCCCTCCGCATAATTACTTGAGATAATAAAATATAATCATATAAATCATCTTTAATGAAAACAAAAATAGAGTAAATTATATTAACAAAAACGGGAACCAATGGTTCCCGCAAAGTAACAAAAAGTTAACAGCTTATCTTCCCAATATTTCTTTTACTTTAGCATATAAAGGAAGTATCTTTTCCGTTCTAATCATTTCATCCAACCAGAGATCTCTAGAACTAAATCCATATCGTTTAAATAATTTCATGGTTTTCTTCTTTGATTTAGACACAGTGATGTTCATCTTTGCTGATGAATAATGATGGCTAAACCCTATCAGATATGGCTCAATGCCTACATATTCATCAGAGGGTACAATTAATTCATTGGAGTATTTAGACACAACAAACGATGACAGATTATCATTTGCTACCCAAATAAACCTCCAGATGAAGAAATAGCCGCATGGTGTTATAACACTTTCTATGATCACACTCCATAACGTATTATTAAGTAATATGTCATTATTACAATTTACACCATAAATAGAAGAGCATGATTCAATCTCTGCTCTGGATAACTGTAATTTACATTCCAACGTTAAACTATCAAACCATTCATCACATGAATTAAAGGACGATCTGATAAGTTTTTCAAAGCAGTTATTTTCCTTAATAAAAGAACCATCTTCGAAGCGGATACATACAGGATATTTTAAAAACGAAATAGCCTCTCCAAGACTATGAGGGAAATGCAATTGACTGATGAGTGCTCTTTCTCTACGATCCATCGCACACATAGGAACCTCCGTTAAGGATTCTATGGACAGTCGATGCAGGGAGTGGCTGCTCCCTGCATCGGCGATTTTCAGTTTCAATTTTTAACGTGGCATTAACCACGTAATCAATATACTAATTATTCTGATTATTGTCATCAGTTCGAACCATAAAAAACTCTGATATTTGAACAAAGTCAAAATTTATTTCCCTTTATTCATCATCATTTTTTGGAAAGAACCTTTCCATCTCAACCGACACCTTCTCTCTGATATCTTCAACCATATTGGCATATTCAAACTTCGGGTTTCCGGAAACATGAGGGCTAAGAGACTCAATACCTAAAATCTTTGCCACTGTTGACTGCGTTTTTACAACACATTCAAGAAGAAGTTTATTAAACTCTGCCTGATTAAATGCAGACTCTTTGCGCTCCATCTGAGCCTCATATACACGAAGACCCAGTTCAAGAAGCATTGAAGCCGTTGCTGAAAAACTGACATCTTTTTCTCTCGCCCCCTCCTGTCGACGTTTTTCAATAATCGCATTTATTTTTTCATAAGCATCATTGCTGATATACAGATTCACCTTAGCCATTAGATATTACCTTTTTTAAACATAAAACAAAGTTAATTTCGAAACACTAGAATTCATAGTGCAAACAGGGACGCACCGCTAGCAGCGCCCCTGACGGTATCCTATAAAAAAACACACCGCGCCGCTAGCAGCACCCCTAATATAAAATAATGTTTTTTATAAAAATAGTCAGTACCACCCCTACAAAGCGGTGTCGGCGCGTTGCTGTAGCTGCGTTAACGACGCTGCTTTAAATAAATCAGATTTAAACAATATAAATCCACAAATACAACTCAATGATATTAAAGATAAATCAGCAAAAACTTGTTTTTGCGTGGGGTGTGGTGCTTTTGGTGGTGAGAACCACCAACTAGTTGAGCCTTATTGTGGAGTAGGTTAAATTATTTCCGGATAATGTCACCAGAGGTGAAAAAATGAAAAAGTGGATGTTAGCAATCTGCCTGATGTTTATAAGTGGGATCTGCGAAGCCGCCGATTGTTTTGATCTTGCAGGCCGGGATTACAAAATAGACCCGGATTTACTGAGAGCGATATCATGGAAAGAATCCCGTTACCGGGTTAATGCCATTGGTATTAATCCGGTAACGGGATATGGCAGCGGATTGATGCAAGTAGACTCCCAGCATTTTAACGAACTGGCCCGCTACGGAATTAAGCCAGAACATCTGACAACAGATCCCTGCATGAACATTTATACAGGTGCCTATTATCTGGCAATAGCATTTAAAAAATGGGGCGTATCCTGGGAAGCCGTTGGTGCATACAATGCCGGATTCAAAAAGAGTGAACGCCAGAACCGGAGGCGTCTTGCCTATGCATCAGACGTTTACCGGATCTATACCGGGATAAAGAGCAGTAAAGGCATCCAGGTTCCGACCACGAAGAAATCACTTCCCCAAATTAACAGTGTGCAGAACAATTAATATTGTATACATTATCAAATACTGGTTATGCCGCGACAGCGGCATGGAAGGCCACACACAAAAATATCATATGAGTGATAATGCTGACTGGCCGAAGCCCCGCAAAGCGGGAACCCATCTTATATATATCCGGTAACTGCGCAGCCTCCTGCCAGACCATTTTTCGCGGGCACAATATTTACAGACTACCGAAAAGCCAGTTGATGAAATTGAGGCATATCAGACGACATAGCAATGCCGCAGGATGATAATATAAGTAAAGTCCCGAAAAATTTTTCGGGACTTTACTTATATTATCATGACTTCCACTCCCTGAACTGTTCGGCAATCATCCATAATGCTTTGTTGATTCGGATATCACCGTCAATGCCTGTAATGGCTCTTGTCCTGGTATTTTTACCGGAGGCACTTCGCCCCGATAATCCACCTTTTATCATATTCTCCTGAACCCGCTGCCAGGTCGTCCAGAGATCGTTCTGTTTATCCTCCCAACGGCGGGGAGTAATTATTTGTTCAGGCGTCACTGGCGTTTTATTTTCATCTTCATACCTGACCATCAATGCAGCTCTGCCAAATAAATGTTGCTCGTCACTGTTAAGATGTATCTCTTTCATTGTCTCCATATTTTCAGTGACTTTATCAAAGACACCGGGCACTTCATACGCTCCCTCAATAACCTGCCCGACAATATCACCTTTATGTGGAACGCGGATTTCGCCAAAATTATTCCCGCACACCAGGCCATTTGTGCAGACAAAACGAAAAATTCCGGGGATCATCTGATAACTGGATGAACCATCATGTGAATTAAGCAGGGTAATTTCAGGAACTTCTTTCCCGTTAATATGCCCTTCCCTGCGAAGACGTAACATATGTTTACTGTATTCGCGGCGACCCAAATCACGAACCCGACTCTGACAGGCAAAGAACGGCTGGAAACCTTCATCACGTAATTTATTGATGATATTGATGGTTGGGATATATGTATAACGCTCACTCCGGGATTCATGTTTATCACCAGAAAAGACAGATGGAACAAACTGCATTAATTCGTCATCCGTTAACGGGCGCTCACGGCGAATAGAATTATATCGACCAAAACGGGAAGCTAATCGCATAACAGTAACTCCTTTATGAAGGCATAAAATTAATAAAAATTTTTTCGCTTAATATCATCCCTCCTCGGTTATCGTTAACAAAAAGACAACAATTCCGAGGGGAAGGACCATCAAATCAGGTCAGTTCGGGACTGACCAACCTGCCGGGTGAAAAGCAGTAACAGCGCGATCAACTCATCAGCCTTTTTTCTGACAAGAGGAGTATGATTCTCCAGGCTATCCAGTAAGTCATGCAGCTCATTATTGACCTGGTGGAGCACCTTAAAGAGTGCACCAGAATCCCGGCAGCTCTGATATGCAAGATTTGCCTGAACGGTACGATTCTGCATGATCCCGATTTGTGCGATTGCGTCTTTCTGCTGATCACCGGTTGGCTGATAAGTGGTGTTAAAAGAAAATGCGCTCATGTTTCCTCCTGTGTTTAATGTTTTCAGCCCCCATCATC
>NZ_VATN01000028.1:0-1810 GCF_005781105.1 Escherichia sp. E2586 | reverse complement strand
AAAAAAATGCTTGACTCTGTAGCGGGAAAGCGTATTATGCACACCCCGCGCCGCTGAGAAAAAGCGAAGCGGCACTGCTCTTTAACAATTTATCAGACAATCTGTGTGGGCACTCGAAGATACGGATTCTTAACGTCGCAAGACGATAAATGAATACCAAGTCTCAAGAGTGAACACGTAATTCATTACGAAGTTTAATTCTTTGAGCATCAAACTTTTAAATTGAAGAGTTTGATCATGGCTCAGATTGAACGCTGGCGGCAGGCCTAACACATGCAAGTCGAACGGTAACAGGAAGCAGCTTGCTGCTTTGCTGACGAGTGGCGGACGGGTGAGTAATGTCTGGGAAACTGCCTGATGGAGGGGGATAACTACTGGAAACGGTAGCTAATACCGCATAACGTCGCAAGACCAAAGAGGGGGACCTTCGGGCCTCTTGCCATCGGATGTGCCCAGATGGGATTAGCTAGTAGGTGGGGTAACGGCTCACCTAGGCGACGATCCCTAGCTGGTCTGAGAGGATGACCAGCCACACTGGAACTGAGACACGGTCCAGACTCCTACGGGAGGCAGCAGTGGGGAATATTGCACAATGGGCGCAAGCCTGATGCAGCCATGCCGCGTGTATGAAGAAGGCCTTCGGGTTGTAAAGTACTTTCAGCGGGGAGGAAGGGAGTAAAGTTAATACCTTTGCTCATTGACGTTACCCGCAGAAGAAGCACCGGCTAACTCCGTGCCAGCAGCCGCGGTAATACGGAGGGTGCAAGCGTTAATCGGAATTACTGGGCGTAAAGCGCACGCAGGCGGTTTGTTAAGTCAGATGTGAAATCCCCGGGCTCAACCTGGGAACTGCATCTGATACTGGCAAGCTTGAGTCTCGTAGAGGGGGGTAGAATTCCAGGTGTAGCGGTGAAATGCGTAGAGATCTGGAGGAATACCGGTGGCGAAGGCGGCCCCCTGGACGAAGACTGACGCTCAGGTGCGAAAGCGTGGGGAGCAAACAGGATTAGATACCCTGGTAGTCCACGCCGTAAACGATGTCGACTTGGAGGTTGTGCCCTTGAGGCGTGGCTTCCGGAGCTAACGCGTTAAGTCGACCGCCTGGGGAGTACGGCCGCAAGGTTAAAACTCAAATGAATTGACGGGGGCCCGCACAAGCGGTGGAGCATGTGGTTTAATTCGATGCAACGCGAAGAACCTTACCTGGTCTTGACATCCACAGAACTTTCCAGAGATGGATTGGTGCCTTCGGGAACTGTGAGACAGGTGCTGCATGGCTGTCGTCAGCTCGTGTTGTGAAATGTTGGGTTAAGTCCCGCAACGAGCGCAACCCTTATCCTTTGTTGCCAGCGGTCCGGCCGGGAACTCAAAGGAGACTGCCAGTGATAAACTGGAGGAAGGTGGGGATGACGTCAAGTCATCATGGCCCTTACGACCAGGGCTACACACGTGCTACAATGGCGCATACAAAGAGAAGCGACCTCGCGAGAGCAAGCGGACCTCATAAAGTGCGTCGTAGTCCGGATTGGAGTCTGCAACTCGACTCCATGAAGTCGGAATCGCTAGTAATCGTGGATCAGAATGCCACGGTGAATACGTTCCCGGGCCTTGTACACACCGCCCGTCACACCATGGGAGTGGGTTGCAAAAGAAGTAGGTAGCTTAACCTTCGGGAGGGCGCTTACCACTTTGTGATTCATGACTGGGGTGAAGTCGTAACAAGGTAACCGTAGGGGAACCTGCGGTTGGATCACCTCCTTACCTTAAAGAACTGTTCTTTGCAGTGCTCACACAGATTGTCTGATGAAAA
>NZ_VATN01000027.1:0-30856 GCF_005781105.1 Escherichia sp. E2586 | reverse complement strand
GAATTTCAGGATTTTTCTCTTCAACCGAACCGGCTGTTTGTGTGAAGTGATTCACATCCGCCGTGTCGATGGAGGCGCATTATAGGGAGTTCTCCGTAGGCCGCAATAGAAAAATTGCAAAAAAATGACTGACTGCTGCATTCCCCAGCAAAACCCCGCTTTATACCTTTTTACGCACAGAGTTATCCACAATCATCAGCATAATTTCTGCATTTCTCACACGGTAAGCACAGTCAAAATAGTGATCGCCATTGAAAGAGAAAAATTCGCGAGCGTTGCGCAAACGTTTTCGTTACAATGTGGGCGAAAAATAAGGATGCCCCGTTAGGGGCGTTAGCTGAGTTTTTCGCGAAAAATTCAGCTAACGCTCTCTGTAATAGTCAAATCCAGGGGATTTACCATGCAACAACGTCGTCCAGTCCGCCGCGCTCTGCTCAGTGTTTCTGACAAAGCCGGTATCGTCGAATTCGCCCAGGCACTTTCCGCACGCGGTGTGGAGCTGCTGTCTACAGGGGGCACTGCCCGTCTGTTAGCAGAAAAAGGTCTGCCGGTAACCGAAGTTTCCGATTACACCGGTTTCCCGGAGATGATGGATGGACGCGTGAAGACCCTGCATCCAAAAGTACACGGTGGCATTCTGGGCCGTCGCGGCCAGGACGATGCCATTATGGAAGAACATCAGATTCAGCCTATCGATATGGTGGTTGTTAACCTCTATCCGTTCGCCCAGACCGTGGCCCGTGAAGGTTGCTCGCTGGAAGATGCGGTTGAGAACATCGATATCGGTGGCCCAACGATGGTGCGCTCCGCTGCCAAGAACCATAAAGATGTTGCAATCGTGGTGAAGAGCAGCGACTACCACGCCATTATTAAAGAGATGGATGCCAACGAAGGATCGCTTCTGCTTGCAACCCGTTTCGACCTCGCTATCAAAGCCTTCGAACACACCGCCGCCTACGACAGCATGATTGCCAACTATTTCGGCAGCATGGTTCCGGCTTACCACGGTGAAAGCAAAGAAGCCGCCGGTCGCTTCCCGCGCACGCTGAACCTGAACTTCATTAAGAAGCAGGATATGCGCTACGGCGAGAACAGCCACCAGCAGGCTGCCTTCTATATAGAAGAGAATGTGAAAGAAGCCTCCGTTGCCACCGCAACTCAGGTTCAGGGTAAAGCCCTCTCTTATAACAACATCGCCGATACCGATGCGGCGCTGGAGTGCGTGAAAGAGTTCGCCGAGCCGGCATGTGTGATTGTGAAGCACGCCAACCCTTGCGGCGTGGCTATTGGAAATTCCCTTCTTGATGCTTACGATCGCGCGTACAAAACCGACCCGACCTCCGCATTCGGCGGCATCATTGCCTTTAACCGCGAGCTGGATGCGGAAACCGCACAGGCCATCATTTCTCGTCAGTTTGTTGAAGTGATCATTGCGCCGTCCGCCAGCGAAGAAGCCCTGAAAATCACCGCCGCCAAACAGAACGTTCGCGTCCTGACCTGCGGTCAGTGGGGCGAGCGTGTTCCGGGTCTTGATTTCAAACGCGTGAACGGCGGTTTGCTGGTTCAGGATCGTGACCTGGGGATGGTCGGCGCGGAAGAACTGCGCGTTGTCACCAAACGCCAGCCGACCGAACAGGAACTGCGTGATGCGCTGTTCTGCTGGAAAGTAGCGAAGTTCGTGAAATCCAACGCTATCGTCTATGCCAAAAACAATATGACCATCGGAATTGGCGCGGGCCAGATGAGCCGCGTGTACTCCGCGAAAATCGCCGGTATTAAAGCCGCCGATGAAGGCCTGGAAGTGAAAGGTTCCTCGATGGCTTCTGACGCGTTCTTCCCGTTCCGCGACGGTATTGATGCCGCAGCCGCTGCGGGCGTGACCTGTGTAATCCAGCCTGGCGGTTCTATCCGTGATGACGAAGTGATTGCCGCTGCCGACGAGCACGGTATTGCGATGCTCTTCACCGATATGCGCCACTTCCGCCATTAATGGAGCGACAGATGAAAGTATTAGTCATTGGTAATGGCGGGCGTGAGCACGCGCTGGCCTGGAAAGCAGCCCAGTCGCCGCTGGTTGAGACCGTATTTGTCGCACCGGGTAATGCGGGAACGGCGCTGGAACCCGCGCTGCAAAACGTCGCTATCGGCGTAACCGATATCCCGGCGCTGCTGGATTTCGCACAAAACGAAAAGGTAGATCTAACCATCGTCGGCCCGGAAGCGCCGCTGGTTAAAGGCGTGGTCGATACCTTCCGCGCCGCCGGGCTGAAAATCTTCGGCCCAACCGCAGGTGCGGCCCAACTGGAAGGCTCAAAAGCGTTTACCAAAGATTTCCTGGCCCGCCATAAAATCCCTACGGCGGAATACCAGAACTTCACCGAGGTAGAACCTGCGCTGGCGTATCTGCGTGAGAAAGGCGCGCCAATCGTCATTAAAGCGGACGGTCTGGCTGCCGGGAAAGGCGTTATCGTGGCGATGACGCTGGAAGAAGCGGAAGCGGCTGTTCACGATATGCTGGCGGGCAACGCTTTTGGCGACGCGGGTCATCGCATTGTTATCGAAGAGTTCCTCGACGGCGAAGAAGCGAGCTTTATCGTGATGGTGGACGGCGAGCATGTGCTGCCGATGGCCACCAGCCAGGATCACAAACGCGTAGGCGATAAAGATACCGGGCCAAACACTGGCGGGATGGGCGCTTACTCTCCTGCGCCGGTGGTGACTGATGACGTTCATCAGCGCACCATGGAACGCATCATCTGGCCAACCGTGAAAGGCATGGCGGCGGAAGGCAACACCTACACCGGTTTTCTCTATGCGGGCCTGATGATCGACAAACAGGGCAATCCGAAGGTTATTGAATTTAACTGCCGCTTTGGCGATCCGGAAACCCAGCCGATTATGCTGCGCATGAAGTCCGATCTGGTTGAGCTCTGCCTGGCGGCCTGTGAAGGTAAGCTGGACGAGAAAACATCCGAGTGGGATGAACGCGCTTCTCTCGGCGTGGTGATGGCTGCGGGTGGATATCCGGGCGATTACCGCACCGGCGATGTGATCCACGGCCTGCCGCTTGAAGAAGTGGCAGGCGGCAAAGTGTTCCACGCGGGCACAAAACTGGCGGATGACGAGCAGGTGGTAACCAGCGGCGGGCGCGTACTGTGCGTCACCGCGCTGGGTCATACCGTGGCAGAAGCGCAGAAACGCGCTTATGCCTTAATGACCGATATCCACTGGGACGACTGCTTCTGCCGGAAAGATATCGGCTGGCGCGCTATCGAACGCGAGCAGAACTAACGCGACAGTTTTGCCAATAGCGTTTTACGCGTGATCCCTAACTGACGGGCGGCTTCGGTTTTGTTGCCGCCCGTTTTCTCCAGCGCCGCCAGAATCACCTCTTTTTCCACTTCCACCAACGGCTGAATATCCTGACTTTGCCCCAGCGGGATCGGCGTACCGGCAATCGCCAGCGGCAGCTCGCGTTCGGAAATATATTCCCCGGTCAGCAGCACCACCGCCCGTTCCACCGCGTTTTCCAGTTCACGAATATTTCCCGGCCAGTCGTAGTGGATCAGCAAATCCATCGCCTGTGGCGTAAAGCCTTTTACCGCCTTGCGATTGCGTTCGGCAAAGCGCTGAAGAAAATGGCCAGCCAGCAGAGGAATATCCTCCCGCCGTTGCCGCAGCGACGGCACTTCAATCGCCACCACGTTCAGGCGATAGTAGAGATCCTGGCGAAAACGCCCGGCATTCACCTCTGCGGCAAGATCGCGATGGGTCGCGGCAATCAGCCGGACATCAACCGAGATAGTCTGGTTGCTACCGACACGCTGAACTTCGCGCTCCTGAATCGCACGCAGCAGACGCACCTGCATCATCGGCGAGATATCGCCAATTTCATCGAGAAACAACGTGCCGCCGTCCGCCTCAACAAAGCGCCCTTCCCGGCGTTTATCGGCTCCAGTAAACGCCCCTTTTTCGTGACCGAACAATTCAGATTCCAGCAAGGATTCGTTGAGTGCCGCACAGTTGAGCGTTACCAGCGGTTTTTCGCTACGTGCGCTACTGGCGTGAATCGCCCTGGCGACCAGCTCTTTACCGGTACCGGAATCGCCGTGGATCAGCACCGTGGCTTCCGATGGCGCGACGAGGGCAATTTCACCGAGCAGGTGTTGCATCGCTGCGCTTTTACCAACCATCCCGAACTGGCTGGCGGACACCGCAGGTATTTCAGCATCGACACTGTGCGTATGCGCGAGCGCCTTTTCCAGCGTCGCCTGCAGGTTATCGAAATCCAGCGGTTTGATGAGATAATCCAGCGCCCCGGTTTTCAACGCCTCTACCGCCGTCTCGACGCTGGAGTAAGCGGTCATAATCAGTACCGGAATCGCCGGATTTAACGCTTTGATCTCTTTCAGCGTGGCGATGCCGTCCATCTCTGCCATTCGCACATCGCAAAGCACAAGATCAAAAACCTGTTCCCGCACCTGCTCCAGCGCCTGTCGCCCGCTGTTCGCCAGCGCGACGTTATAGCCCCAGCCGCGCAGCAATGCCTGCAAAATAGTGCAGTGGCTAATGTCATCATCCACCACCAGAATATCGATATTATCGTGCGTCATCCTTGTGGGTCCTTACGCGTAATATTGACCGGAAGCCAGAGGGTGAACGTTGCGCCTTTTCCCTCCTGGCTTGCGACCTGAATTGTACCACCGTGTTGTTCAACAATATTATGCACGACCGCCAGCCCCAGCCCGGTGCCTTCGGCTTTGGTGGTGAAGTACGGGGTGAAGATAGCTTCAAGCTGATCCGCCGCAATTCCCTTACCGCTATCAGTAACGCTAATTTTCACGCCTGCGCCGCTTTCGCTGGCCGTCACGCTAATCACGCCATGCTGACCAATCGCCTGAATAGCATTGAGATAGAGATTCAACAGGACCTGAGTCAACCTGTCCGGATCAGCCTGAATTTCCGGCAACATGTCGTTGGCGGTAAAGCGTAACTGGATCTCCCGGCTGTTTGCATCCTGGCTTACCAGCTGTAATGAGTGGTTAATCAGAGTGTTGAGATCCACCGCCTGCAAAGCCAGATGCGTTGGTTTAACCAGTTCCAGCAGCTCGCTTACCACGCGGTTTAAACGGTCGGCTTCTTTCGCCATCACCTGCGCCAGTTGATGCGCTTCTCCCCCTGCTGGCGCGCGTTCGGCAAAGTATTTCGCCAGCCCTTTAATCGAGGAAAGTGGGTTACGGATTTCGTGGGCAACGCCTGCCGCCAGATGCCCCAGTGCCACCAGCTTCTCTTTGCGCTTCATTTCATCTTGTAGAAGCTGGCGCGAGCGCAGATACCGGCGATACCAGAAGAATGACAACACGCTTGCCAGCATTACCGTCGCCAGAGCGAAGAGGATAATCAGGGTATTGCGCTTTTCCCCACTCTGGGTTGCAACCAAATCGCTGGCGTCAACGGCGATGAAAATAGCCTGTTGTGCTTCTGCCTGTGGCACAGCTTTGCCGTTACAGCGCGGCATATTGTGCATACCATGCCGCCAGGGCGATGACATTGGCTGGAACAAACGATAGACCTCAAGCGCAGGCGTTTTTTCTGCATCCTCAAGCAGTCTCCAACGGGAGTTTTCCTCTGGCTTTAACTGCTGCATTTCATCCGGCGAATAGAGTGCACGCCCAACCATTTCGGGGTCACTATGAAGAATAATGATGCCCTGTGCATCGGTGACCGCAAACCACAACACCCCAGGCTGGCCAGCCATCTCTTCCAGAAGCGCCTGTTGCTGCACATGGTGCATTCGCATCCCCATCCCTACGCGGCTTCCTGACTCCAGAGCACGAATGAGCACATTACCTTTTTCCAGTAATGCCTGACGGTCAGCCTCGCTTGCCCGCCCATAATCACGAATCACAGTTACCGCAAACAATCCCACCAGCCCAACAATGACCACGGGGAGGATCGCGCTTAACCATTTGGCTAAGGTGTCTTTAGAACGTCGCATAAAACGTATCTTCTTCTTTGCCTGTTCATCCCTTTTTGACAGCAGAAATCATGCCATCTTTTAGCAGCGCTTACCCTGCGCTGTAACACAAAGACTTAAGTTTCAATGAGTAAAAATGACTCGCTACCCACAGCAGGCGAGTCATTTTTACTCGCTTATCACGCCAGATTGCCCGTCATATCAGCGTTTCGTTGTTGGCACGAAAGATGCAATACCCAAAGTAAGACAACCACTGGAGGATTAACCATGAAACGGAACACGAAAATTGCCCTGGTGATGATGGCGATTTCAGCAATGACGATGGGATCGACATCTGCATTTGCTCACGGCGGACACGGTATGTGGCAGCAAAATGCCGCGCCTTTGACCAGCGAACAACAGACAGCGTGGCAGAAAATCCATAATGACTTTTACGCTCAAAGCAGCGCACTGCAACAGCAACTGGTGACGAAGCGTTATGAATACAATGCCCTGTTAGCCGCTAATCCACCGGATAGCAGCAAAATTAACGCGGTCGCCAAAGAGATGGAGGCTTTGCGTCAGTCGTTAGATGAGTTACGGGTGAAACGGGATATTGCGATGGCTGAAGCGGGTATTCCGCGCGGTACCGGAATGGGCATGGGTTACGGCGGCTGCGGTGGTGGTGGCGGTCATATGGGAATGGGCCACTGGTAAATCAGAACGTTTTCTCGTTGGGTTGCCAGCGACAGAAATCAGAGTTTGCCACCAACAGTAATTGCGAACCTTCGGGCGCTTCCAGCCATGCCACGCTGACATCAACAGAAGAGCGGCTCTGGCGGCGCTCGATATGCGCTATCGCCTGCGAATCTAAATCAGGTTTAATGGTTTGCCCTTCGCAGGTGGTCACGGTCTGTTCCATCGCATGCCAGCGCCCCTGACGCAGCACGACTCTCCCCTGACGTAAGGCATCGCTAATCTGGCGGATTTGGTCAGCACGATAACGATATAAATCAATTTGGTCGTTAGAAAGCTGCTGCTTTTCCCCGTCGGATTCACGTTGCATAAAGCTCAGATCGCCGCGATCGTCAAAACGAGCGCGAATGTTCACCGGCGGTTCGCTGTAAACATTGATATTGATAAGCGTGAGGTTATCGCCCTGCCAGCGATACTCTCGCGTCGTGGTATCGCCATTGCGCCACGGGCTAAATACGGCAAGCAGATGGACATTATCGCCGCTGTCTTTTCGCCAGATGCGTACCGCGCCCTGATCTTCAGCAAATCCACTGGCGGTAAAGGGAGGAAGTGAGGAGTTATGGCTACAAGCAGTAAGAAACAGCGCGCCTGCCAGCATCAATGAGCGACGCCAGAAAGACAAAAGGGGTGAAACCACCCCTTCGTTAAAACTGTTCACTGCCACGCAATCTTACTTAACTGCGTCTTTCAGTGCCTTGCCAGAAACAAATGCCGGTACGTTCGCAGCGGCGATTTTGATTTCTTTACCGGTCTGCGGGTTGCGGCCAGTACGCTCAGCGCGGTGGTTCACTTTGAAGGTACCGAAACCAACCAGTTGTACAGCATCGCCTTCTTTCAGAGACTCAGTAATTGCAGCCAGAGTGGACTCCAGAGCAGCTTTAGCCTGGGTTTTGGACAGTTCTGCTTTCTCTGCAATTACATCAATCAGTTGAGTCTTGTTCATAAGTTATCCTTACAATGTGTTTATCGCTTGCTAAGCATCGAGTGCGACGGAAATGCCAGAATAGCACTCTCCTGCATACGCGCACCGATAGCCACTTTTTTTCGCCCCCCAAATGTAGACCAGACGGGGGGCGAAAGGGAAGACTCCAGGTACGACAAATCAGGCGTTAATTCACGTTTTCTGGTCTTATTGCTGAAAAATTATACCAATATTGCTCTCGCCCGTCTCACGCAGGTCTGCCCTAAGGCCTTTTATCAGCTCGATATCGCGTTCTTCGCACTCAGCTAAAAGTCGGAATATTTCCCACTGAATGTCCCATTCTTGCTCTACAGCTGGGTTTTCTTTGAGCTCTTCATCGCTCATTTCGCGACCAGCCTGAGTCATTTCCAGCATCGCAACGGTCGTGATGGAGGTCTTACTCACTTCCACCGCGTGTTCGAGCGTTTCACCGCTCAAACGCGAATGGACCAGTTCACTTAACGCCACGCAGGCATCGATTGCCGGATAAACACCGTACAGATCGAAATCGTCGGCTGACGGGATCGCTTCTTCAAATTTCTCCAGTTGGCTGTCGAAATTTACTTTTGCGTCTTTGACGGTCAGCGTTTCCCAGATGAGATCGAGAATGCGGCGATAAATTTGCCCATCGCCAAAACCGGTTTGCTGGCAGAACATGGCGTAATTGGGGTACATGCGTTCGCACAGACAAGCCATGAAAGTGACATGCTGCCAGCTTTCCAGGCGCTCCAGACGCAGATGAATTGGGTTTTGTAACATGTTGAGTTCTCAAATACGGAAATTATCCGCAGTTTACCTGAATTAGGGCTGATTTGCTGTATAGCGCACGAACGCCGGACGTTCCGAGGCCACCGCGTCCGCCCAGCGCGTTGGCTCCGGCAGACGATAGCCTTTCATGCAGCGTTGTACCCACGCCAGCGCGCTATCCACACTGACCCGATGGCCGGTAGAAATAAACAGAGGGTTACAGCGCGCTTTGCTGCGCCAGACCCAGGCCAGCTGCTCGCCTTTATCCATCAGCGGGGCCAGTGCACCCGGTTCGCTGGAGAGTGGTTCGAATTTACCGCAGAGCCGCTTTTTCGCCACGCCAATGGTCGGCACATCCACCAATAAGCCAAAATGGCTGGCGACGCCAAGACGGCGCGGATGCGAGATCCCGTGACCATCGACAAACACTAAATCCGGCTTTTGCGACAGCATCTCCCACGCTGCCAGCAGCGCAGGATATTCGCGAAAGGAAAGAAAACCTGGAATGTAAGGCATGGTAGTAGCGATGCGGGCCACTTTATACTCCACCAGCTCAAGCGAGGGGTATTTCAGCAGCACCATCGCCGCTCGCGTCACTTCTCCGCCCTGCTCAAACCCGACATCGGCTCCGGCGATCAGATCCGGTGGATCTTTATCGAGTCGATCCTCGCGGATCACAGAAGAAGCTAGTTCAAGTTGTTGAGCGCGTAATGACGCGAGATCCATAACCACTCCTTACTGATGATAAGGCGCAGACAGGCGATGCACTGCCTCCACAAATACGCCAGCATGTTCTGGCGGCACATCCTGATGGATACCGTGGCCGAGGTTAAAGACGTGGCCTTCACCGTGACCGAAACCGGCAAGGATTGTCGCCACTTCTTCTTCAATGCGGGCAGGCGGCGCATACAGCATCGACGGATCCATATTGCCCTGCAGCGCGACTTTATCACCCACGCGGCGGCGTGCATCGGCGATGTCCGTTGTCCAGTCGAGGCCCAGCGCATCGCAACCGGTTTCTGCCATGGCTTCCAGCCACTGTCCGCCGCCTTTGGTAAACAGCGTGACCGGTACGCGGCGACCGTCATTTTCACGCAGTAAACCATCAACAATTTTATGCAT
The DNA here is from genome assembly GCF_005781105.1 of Escherichia sp. E2586. NCBI lineage: Bacteria > Pseudomonadati > Pseudomonadota > Gammaproteobacteria > Enterobacterales > Enterobacteriaceae > Escherichia > Escherichia sp. E2586. The sequence continues at coordinate 21,314 of NZ_VATN01000027.1, read as the reverse complement.
GTAATAGAGTGAGAACTGTTGATAATCGCGCCCGGTTAGCACGCCGCCCCAGGTGTCGAAAATCATCACTGCCTGAGCACCGGCTTTAATCTGCGCATTCAGGTACAGAGTGACGCTTTTCGCCAGTTTATCGAGTAGCGCGTGCAGCGCCTGCGGATCGGCATACATCATTTTTTTAATCACGGTGAACGCTTTGCTGCTGCCGCCTTCGACCATGTAGGTCGCCAGCGTCCACGGGCTGCCGGAAAAACCAATCAGCGGCACTTCGCCTTTCAGTTCGCGACGAATGGTACGCACCGCGTTCATCACGTAACCCAGCTCATCTTCCGGGTCCGGAATTGGCAGTTTATCGACGTCAGCTTTGCAGGTGACTGGTGTGGTAAAACGCGGACCTTCCCCGGCTTCAAAATAGAGCCCTAACCCCATCGCGTCCGGCACGGTGAGGATATCGGAAAAGAGGATCGCCGCATCCAGCGGGTAGCGACGCAGCGGCTGCAAAGTCACTTCGCACGCCAGCTCGGCGTTTTTGCACAGCGACATAAAATCGCCCGCCTGGGCGCGCGTGGCTTTGTATTCCGGTAGATAGCGGCCCGCCTGGCGCATCATCCATACTGGAGTGACATCAACGGGCTGGCGCAGCAGCGCCCGCAGATAACGATCGTTTTTAAGTTCGGTCATTTTGGCTGTTCCTTAGTGCGTCAGGCGGTCAGTGTATCATCACTCATACTCTGCCCGACACATCGCCACCGTATCTTCTATCAGACGGCGCGCTACGGTGCCGGGCGGTGGAAGTAACGGCAAATCGTCATAGCGATACCAATTCGCCTCGAGCAATTCTTTCGGGTCGATCACGATGTCGCCGCTGTCATATTCCGCCATAAACGCGGTCATTAAAGACTGAGGAAACGGCCACGGCTGGGAAGTCACGTACCGCAAGTTTTTGACTTTGATGCCACTCTCTTCCATCACTTCCCGCGCGACTGCCTGTTCGAGGGTTTCGCCCACTTCGACGAATCCGGCGAGTACCGTATGGACACCGTTACGATGCCGGGTATGCTGAGCAAGTAGGATTGAATCATCGCGACGGATGGCAACGATAATGCAGGGAGCGATTTGTGGGTAGTAACGCTCACGGCAGTGGCTGCATAGCATCGCCCATTCGGTTTTGCTCGGATACATGTCATGCCCGCAGTAACCGCAGTATTTATGCGAGCGATAAAACTCCGCCAGTTGCACACCACGTCCGGCTAATTGAAACAGCCCGACATCCAGATCAATGACCTGGCGCACCGAGCCCATATCGTGACGGCGCTGCTGTTGCACTAGCCAAACAGGTTCTCCCTGCCATTCGCCGATTTGTAGTGCGCGCTGACCCACAAGATCGAAATTTGCCGCTTCGCCGTATGGTAATTCTCCCTTCGGCAACCATAATTTTTGTCCATGACTGACTACCCACCAGCCGTGATCTAATTTTTCAATTATACGATCCATAGCTCTTGCACTACCTTTGCATCACTGGCATGTTTAACATGGTTTTTACATTTCTCACTGAGCAGTTTTTGAAGACAAACTTGCGGAGTCAATCATGCTTAACCAGCTCGATAACCTGACGGAGCACGTCAGAGGAAGTAACAAACTGGTTGATCGCTGGCTACATGTACGTAAGCATCTGCTCGTGGCTTACTACAATCTGGTTGGCATTAAGCCTGGCAAAGAATCGTACATGAGGCTGAATGAAAAAGCCCTTGATGATTTTTGCCAGAGTCTGGTCGACTATCTGTCTGCCGGACATTTCAGTATTTATGAACGCATTCTTCATAAACTGGAAGGCAACGGGCAACTCGCTCATGCCGCGAAGATTTGGCCGCAGCTGGAAGCCAACACGCAACAGATTATGGATTACTATGATTCCAGCCTGGAAACCGCCATCGATCATGATAATTACCTTGAGTTTCAACAGGTTTTATCTGACATCGGCGAGGCGCTGGAAGCACGCTTCGTACTGGAAGATAAGCTGATTCTGCTGGTACTTGACGCCGCTCGCGTCAAACATCTTGCTTGAGTTCTGCGCTGTTAACGCGTAATTTACATTCAACGCCCCGTTTGCGGGGCTAATTTCTTGTCGGAGTGCCTTAACTGGCTGAGACCGTTTATTCGGGATCCGCGGAACCTGATCAGGCTAATACCTGCGAAGGGAACAAGAGTTAATCTGCTATCGCATCGCCTTTGCGGCGATCGTCTCTTGCTTCATCCGTCGTCTGACAAGCCACGTCCTTAACTTTTTGGAATGAGCTATGTCTGCAACAAAACTGACCCGTCGCGAACAACGCGCCCAGGCCCATCATTTTATCGACACCCTGGAAGGCACCGCCTTTCCCAACTCAAAACGCATTTACATCACTGGCACACACCCCGGCGTTCGCGTGCCGATGCGTGAGATCCAGCTTAGCCCGACGCTAATTGGCGGCAGCAAAGAACAGCCACAGTACGAAGAAAACGAAGCGATTCCGGTCTACGACACCTCCGGTCCGTATGGCGATCCGCAGATCGCGATTAACGTTCAGCAAGGGCTGGCAAAACTACGCCAGCCGTGGATCGATGCGCGTGGTGATACCGAAGAACTTACCGTGCGCAGTTCCGATTACACTAAAGCGCGGCTGGCAGATGATGGTCTCGACGAGCTGCGTTTTAGCGGCGTATTAACGCCAAAACGCGCCAAAGCAGGACGCCGCGTCACACAACTGCACTACGCCCGCCAGGGCATCATCACACCGGAGATGGAGTTCATCGCCATTCGCGAAAATATGGGCCGCGAGCGCATCCGTAGCGAAGTTTTGCGCCACCAGCATCCGGGAATGAGCTTTGGCGCACGTCTGCCGGAAAATATCACTGCGGAATTTGTCCGTGATGAAGTTGCTGCCGGACGTGCGATTATCCCGGCCAACATTAATCATCCGGAATCGGAGCCGATGATTATTGGTCGCAACTTCCTGGTAAAAGTTAACGCCAATATCGGCAACTCAGCGGTCACCTCTTCCATCGAAGAAGAAGTGGAAAAGCTGGTATGGTCCACGCGCTGGGGAGCGGATACGGTGATGGATCTCTCCACCGGTCGCTATATTCACGAAACCCGCGAGTGGATTTTACGTAACAGCCCGGTGCCGATCGGTACAGTGCCGATCTACCAGGCGCTGGAGAAGGTTAACGGGATCGCCGAAGATCTTACCTGGGAAGCGTTCCGCGACACGCTGCTGGAACAGGCCGAGCAAGGTGTGGATTACTTCACTATCCATGCGGGCGTACTGCTGCGCTATGTACCGATGACCGCGAAACGCCTGACCGGTATCGTCTCTCGCGGCGGTTCGATTATGGCGAAATGGTGCCTCTCCCATCATCAGGAAAATTTCCTCTATCAACACTTCCGCGAAATTTGTGAAATCTGTGCCGCTTATGACGTTTCGCTGTCGCTGGGCGACGGCCTGCGCCCCGGTTCTATTCAAGACGCCAACGATGAAGCGCAGTTTGCCGAGCTGCATACGCTGGGCGAACTGACCAAAATCGCCTGGGAATATGACGTGCAGGTGATGATTGAAGGCCCCGGGCATGTGCCGATGCAGATGATTCGCCGCAATATGACCGAGGAGTTAGAGCACTGCCACGAAGCACCATTTTACACTCTGGGGCCGCTAACTACCGATATTGCACCGGGCTATGACCACTTCACGTCGGGGATTGGTGCGGCGATGATTGGCTGGTTTGGCTGCGCGATGCTCTGTTACGTAACGCCAAAAGAGCATCTGGGTCTGCCTAATAAAGAAGATGTTAAGCAGGGGCTTATCACCTATAAGATTGCCGCCCACGCCGCCGACCTGGCGAAAGGGCATCCGGGCGCGCAAATTCGCGATAACGCCATGTCGAAAGCCCGCTTCGAATTTCGCTGGGAAGACCAGTTTAATCTGGCCCTCGACCCGTTTACCGCCCGCGCTTATCACGATGAAACCCTGCCGCAAGAGTCCGGCAAAGTCGCCCATTTTTGCTCCATGTGTGGACCGAAATTCTGCTCAATGAAAATCAGCCAGGAAGTGCGCGATTACGCCGCCGCGCAAACTATTGAAGTGGGAATGGCGGATATGTCGGAGAACTTCCGCGCCAGAGGCGGAGAAATCTACCTGCGTAAGGAGGAAGCGTGATGTATCAGCCTGATTTTCCTCCTGTACCTTTTCGTTTAGGACTGTACCCGGTGGTGGACAGCGTACAGTGGATCGAACGTCTGTTGGATGCAGGCGTACGTACTCTCCAGCTACGCATCAAAGATCTGCGCGATGAAGAGGTGGAAGCCGATGTCGTGGCGGCAATTGCGCTGGGCCGTCGCTATAACGCACGATTGTTTATCAACGATTACTGGCGGCTGGCGATTAAACATCAGGCGTATGGCGTCCATTTGGGGCAGGAAGATTTGCAAGCCACCGATCTCAGCGCCATCCGCGCGGCAGGCCTGCGGCTGGGCGTTTCGACCCATGATGATATGGAGATCGACGTCGCGCTGGCAGCACATCCTTCTTATATCGCGCTGGGACATGTGTTCCCGACGCAAACCAAACAGATGCCTTCTGCACCGCAGGGGCTGGAACAACTGGCACGGCACATTGAGCGTCTGGCGGATTATCCCACCGTGGCGATTGGCGGTATCAGTCTGGCGCGCGCGCCTGCGGTGATAGCAACGGGTGTCGGCAGTATCGCCGTCGTCAGCGCCATTACTCAAGCCGCAGACTGGCGTTTGGCAACGGCACAGTTGCTGGAAATTGCAGGAGTTGGCGATGAATGACCGTGATTTTATGCGTTATAGCCGCCAAATCCTGCTCGACGATATCGCTCTTGAAGGGCAGCAAAAACTGCTCGACAGCCAGGTGCTGATTATTGGTCTGGGCGGGCTGGGTACACCTGCTGCGCTGTACCTGGCGGGAGCTGGCGTCGGGACGCTGATACTGGCAGATGACGACCATGTGCATTTAAGCAACCTGCAACGACAAATCCTCTTTACCACTGAAGATATCGATCGCCCGAAATCACATGTCAGCCAACAGCGACTGACGCAGTTGAATCCCGATATTCAACTGACAGCACTACAACAACGGTTAACGGGTGAGGCGTTAAAAGATGCGGTAGCACGGGCCGATGTGGTGCTCGACTGTACCGACAATATGGCGACTCGCCAGGAGATTAATACCGCCTGCGTGGCACTCAACACGCCGCTTATCACCGCCAGCGCGGTCGGATTTGGCGGTCAGTTGATGGTACTGACGCCGCCCTGGGAGCAGGGGTGTTACCGCTGTCTGTGGCCAGATAACCAGGAGCCAGAACGCAACTGCCGCACGGCGGGCGTGGTTGGCCCGGTGGTCGGGGTTATGGGCACGTTGCAGGCACTGGAAGCAATTAAGTTATTAAGCGGTATAGAGACGCCTGCGGGAGAACTCCGACTGTTCGACGGTAAGTCGAGCCAGTGGCGCAGCCTGGCGTTGCGCCGCGCCAGTGGTTGCCCGGTATGCGGAGGAAGCAATGCAGATCCTGTTTAACGATCAACCGATGCAGTGCGCCGCCGGACAAACTGTTCACGAACTACTGGAGCAACTCGACCAACGACAATCGGGCGCGGCTCTGGCGATTAATCAGCAAATCGTCCCGCGGGAACAATGGGCGCAACATATCGTGCAGGATGGCGACCAGATCCTGCTTTTTCAGGTTATTGCAGGGGGGTGAGATGTTACGTATTGCGGACAAAACGTTTGATTCACATCTGTTTACCGGTACCGGGAAATTCGCCTCCTCACAACTGATGGTGGAGTCTATTCGTGCTTCCGGCAGCCAGCTGGTGACGCTGGCGATGAAACGCGTCGACTTACGCCAACACAACGACGCTATCCTCGAACCGCTTATCGCGGCGGGTGTGACCCTGCTGCCGAATACATCCGGGGCGAAAACCGCGGAAGAAGCCATTTTCGCCGCCCATCTGGCGCGTGAGGCGTTAGGCACAAACTGGCTAAAATTAGAGATTCACCCTGACGCCCGCTGGCTGTTGCCCGATCCCATCGAAACATTAAAAGCTGCCGAAACACTGGTACAACAGGGATTTGTCGTGCTGCCTTACTGCGGGGCCGATCCGGTATTGTGTAAACGTCTGGAAGAAGTCGGCTGTGCAGCGGTGATGCCGCTCGGCGCACCGATTGGCTCGAATCAGGGACTGGAGACCCGCGCCATGCTGGAGATTATTATCCAGCAGGCCACAGTTCCGGTGGTTGTCGATGCTGGCATCGGCGTTCCCAGCCATGCCGCGCAGGCGCTGGAAATGGGGGCTGATGCGGTGTTAGTGAATACGGCGATTGCCGTCGCGGACGATCCCATCAACATGGCGAAGGCATTTCGTCTGGCAGTAGAAGCAGGCCTGCTGGCACGTCAGTCCGGACCGGGCAGCCGCAGTCATTTTGCCCATGCCACCAGCCCGCTGACCGGATTTCTGGAGGCATCGGCATGAAAACCTTCAGCGATCGCTGGCGACAACTGGACTGGGATGACATCCGCCTGCGTATCAACGGCAAAACGGCTGCTGACGTAGAGCGGGCACTAAATGCCTCGCAACTCACCCGCGACGATATGATGGCGCTGTTATCGCCAGCCGCCAGTGGCTATCTGGAACCACTGGCCCAACGGGCGCAGCGCCTGACCCGTCAGCGATTTGGCAACACAGTTAGTTTCTACGTCCCGCTTTATCTTTCCAATCTTTGCGCTAACGACTGCACGTACTGCGGATTTTCCATGAGCAATCGCATCAAGCGCAAAACGCTGGATGAAGCGGATATTGCCAGGGAAAGCGCCGCTATACGGGAGATGGGCTTTGAACATCTGCTATTAGTCACTGGTGAACATCAGGCGAAAGTGGGGATGGATTACTTTCGTCGTCATCTCCCTGCCCTGCGTGAACAGTTCTCTTCACTACAGATGGAAGTGCAACCGCTGGCGGAGACGGAATACGCCGAGCTAAAACAGCTTGGTCTCGATGGGGTGATGGTTTATCAGGAGACGTATCACGAGGCGACATATGCCCGCCATCATCTGAAAGGCAAAAAACAGGACTTCTTCTGGCGGCTGGAAACGCCGGATCGGCTGGGGCGTGCGGGGATTGATAAGATAGGCCTCGGCGCGCTAATTGGCCTTTCCGACAGCTGGCGCGTTGACTGCTATATGGTTGCCGAACATTTGCTATGGCTGCAACAGCATTACTGGCAAAGCCGCTACTCTGTCTCTTTCCCGCGCCTGCGTCCATGTACTGGCGGCATTGAGCCTGCGTCGATTATGGATGAACGCCAGTTAGTGCAAACTATCTGCGCCTTCCGGCTGCTTGCACCGGAGATTGAACTGTCACTCTCCACGCGGGAATCACCGTGGTTTCGCGATCGCGTTATTCCGCTGGCAATCAATAACGTCAGCGCCTTCTCCAAAACGCAGCCAGGTGGCTATGCCGACAATCACCCCGAGCTGGAACAGTTCTCACCACACGACGATCGCAGACCGGAAGCGGTTGCTGCCGCGTTAACTGCTCAGGGTTTGCAGCCAGTATGGAAGGACTGGGACAGTTATCTGGGACGCGCCTCGCAAAGGCCATGAGACAGAATGTAACAACGTAAATTTATTCCGAGCCGCTACGGAAGATGAAAAACGCAAGGTTGTTGAAAGCGTTGTGTTTTTTTATGGTAGTGCCGTCAGCAGGAATGTTGTCCAGGGCGAAAAGCTTCTTCCTCGTTTCGCCCTGCCTTTCTTAAAAATTCCGTAATGCATCTGAAACCACCACCTGTTGAGCAATGAAAGAGATCTGATTGTAAGAGAGTAAATACTCAACTATGATAGAGACGAAAATAAGAACACATGTTCTCATCTTCCAGGATGCAGCAGACTGAAGAAATTCAGACATCCCGCAACCTGCGATTCTCGCAAGGTCAAGGCAAAGTCCGGTAATGGCGTTCTGAATACCAGAGAATTATCTCTGGCGAAACCCACCTTAAGGTGGGTTTTGTTATTTTGAGGGCTGAGGAAGCTGCTTATTTCTCAATAAATTGTAGGCAATGGTGAAAAATTTCACTGATTTACCTTTCTGTTTTTCAGAAATGGGGTAAGCGCTAGTTACATGCAAACGGAGTTTTTTCTTTTCCCTGAAAGCCCTGAACGCAACAAAGTAAAATGCCTTGTTTCCTCCGTTTAAATCCACCTCAATCACGGCATAGCTACCATACCCGGCATGAATAACATTGCTTTCTGGCAGCGCCAAAATGGTTCTTTTTAAGTGTATGCGCGCTAAGTTATAACGGTGCTGGCAGAAGGGACGAGATTCTTTAGGCGCGTGGTACATTAACGATTGTTTTTCTTCGTTCGTCTGATGTTCATAATCTTTTGTGAAGCAGTGAAGAGAGTAGGTAACCCAAAAGCGATACTCTAAAGGCTCTTTGCCCTCATGATGCTGAACGTAGACAGCCTGATGAGCATCAAGAAACGATAAATCACGAATATCACCATCCGGATGTCCAAAAGGTCGCCACTTCTCCACTTCCTGTTTCATTCTCGTTCCTTAAGAAAGTTACACAGGAATAGTATCGAATCCTTGCCGAGTTTGACTTAATTAGTTCAGTCAGTTTCAGGATATTAGACATCTCTACATTGATTATGGGTATCCAGAAATTCATTAAATATTCTGACAAATGCTCTTTCCCTGAACTACACCCATAAAAAAACCCGCCGAAGCGGGTTTTTACGTTATTTGCGGATTAACGATTACTCGTTATCAGAACCGCCCAGACCTGCGTTCAGCAGTTCTGCCAGGCTGGCAGATGCGTCTTCTGCAGTCACCTGCGGTGCAGCCGGAGCTTCACCCGCAGCACGGCGACGCATACGATCCTGGTGGTACGCGTAACCGGTACCTGCCGGGATCAGACGACCCACAATAACGTTCTCTTTCAGGCCGCGCAGTTCGTCGCGTTTGCCCGCAACGGCTGCTTCGGTCAGCACGCGAGTCGTCTCCTGGAACGATGCCGCGGAGATGAAGGACTCGGTTGCCAGAGACGCTTTGGTGATACCCAGCAGATCGCGGGAATAAGTTGCCCCCACTTTGCCGTTCGCTTCCAGTTCGCGGTTTGCGATCTTGACGCGAGAGTATTCAACCTGTTCGCCTTCCAGGAAGTCGGAGCTGCCCGCGTTAACGATGGTAGCTTTACGCAGCATCTGACGAACGATAACTTCGATGTGTTTATCGTTAATCTTAACGCCCTGCAGACGGTATACGTCCTGTACTTCGTTAACGATGTAACGAGTAACAGCATGAACACCACGCAGACGCAGAATGTCGTGCGGCGCTTCCGGACCGTCGGAAATTACGTCACCACGTTCTACACGTTCACCTTCGAACACGTTGAGCTGACGCCATTTCGGAATCATCTCTTCGTACGGATCGCTACCGTCTACCGGGGTGATAACCAGACGACGTTTACCTTTGGTTTCTTTACCGAAGGAAACGATACCGCTGATTTCAGCCAGGATTGCCGGCTCTTTCGGACGACGTGCTTCGAACAGGTCCGCAACGCGCGGCAGACCACCGGTGATGTCCTTGGTACCGCCGGATTCCTGCGGAATACGCGCCAGGGTGTCACCAGAGCTGATCTGTACGCCATCTTCCAGCTGAACAATCGCTTTACCCGGCAGGAAGTACTGCGCAGGCATATCGGTACCCGGGATCAGAACGTCGTTGCCCTGAGCATCAACGATTTTCAGTGCCGGACGCAGATCTTTACCACCTGCGGTACGTTCTGCGGAATCCAGAACCACCAGCGAAGACAGACCGGTCAATTCGTCGGTCTGACGAGTAATGGTCTGGCCGTCAATCATGTCAGTAAAGCGTACATAACCGCTTACTTCGGTGATAACCGGCATGGTGTGCGGGTCCCAGTTTGCAACGGTTTCGCCGCCAGCAACCTGTTCGCCATCGCCTTTCGCCAGTACAGCACCGTAAGGTACTTTGTAGCTTTCTTTGGTACGACCGAATTCGTCGATCAGTTTCAGTTCGGTGTTACGGGAAGTGATCACCAGTTTACCGCTGGAGTTCACAACCGACTTCACGTTGCTGAGCTTGATGCTACCTTTGTTTTTCACCTGGATGCTGGATTCAGCAGCCGCACGAGATGCCGCACCACCGATGTGGAACGTACGCATGGTCAGCTGTGTACCCGGTTCACCGATGGACTGTGCCGCGATAACACCGATTGCTTCACCTTTGTTGATGATGTGGCCACGCGCCAGGTCACGACCGTAGCAGTGCGCACATACACCAAAGTCGGTGTCACAAGATACAACAGAACGTACTTTTACCGCGTCGACAGAGTTCTCTTCCAGCAGGTCACACCACTGTTCGTGCAGCAGCGTGTTGCGCGGAACGAGGATATCAGCAGTACCCGGCTTCAGAACGTCTTCAGCAGTTACACGACCCAGTACGCGATCGCGCAGCGGCTCTTTAACGTCACCACCTTCGATAACCGGAGTCATCATGATACCTTCATGGGTACCACAATCGTCTTCGGTAACCACCAGGTCCTGCGCCACGTCAACCAGACGACGAGTCAGGTAACCGGAGTTCGCAGTTTTCAGTGCGGTATCCGCCAGACCTTTACGAGCACCGTGGGTGGAGATGAAGTACTGGAGTACGTTCAGACCTTCACGGAAGTTCGCGGTGATTGGCGTTTCGATGATGGAGCCATCCGGCTTCGCCATCAGACCACGCATACCAGCAAGCTGACGAATCTGTGCCGCAGAACCACGCGCACCGGAGTCGGCCATCATGTAGATGCTGTTGAAGGAAACCTGCTTCTCTTCCTGACCGTCACGGTTAATAACGGTTTCAGTTTGCAGGTTATCCATCATCGCTTTGGATACACGATCGTTCGCCGCAGCCCAGATATCGATAACTTTGTTGTAGCGTTCGCCCGCAGTTACCAGACCAGACTGGAACTGCTCCTGAATTTCAGCAACTTCTGCTTCTGCCTCGGAGATGATTTCGTGTTTCTTCTCCGGGATGACCATGTCATCGATACCAACAGATGCACCAGAACGCGCTGCATATGCAAAGCCGGTGTACATGATCTGGTCCGCAAAAATAACGGTCGGTTTCAGACCGAGAATGCGGTAGCAGGTGTTCAGCATTTTGGAGATTGCTTTTTTACCCAGCGCCTGGTTGACGATGGAGTAAGGCAGACCTTTCGGTACAATCATCCACAGAATGGCACGGCCAACTGTCGTGTCTATCAGGCTGGTTTTCGCAACTAATTCACCGTTAGCATCTTTTTCATACTCGGTGATACGCACTTTAACGCGCGCATGCAGAGAAGCCAGACCAGAGCGATACAGACGTTCTGCTTCTTTCGGACCAGTCAGCACCATGCCTTCGCCTTTGGCGTTAACACAGTCACGGGTCATGTAGTACAGACCCAGTACAACGTCCTGAGACGGAACGATGATTGGTTCGCCGTTCGCCGGGGACAGGATGTTGTTGGTAGACATCATCAGCGCACGCGCTTCCAGCTGGGCTTCCAGCGTCAGCGGTACGTGAACAGCCATCTGGTCACCATCGAAGTCGGCGTTATATGCCGCACAAACCAGCGGGTGCAGCTGGATAGCTTTACCTTCGATCAGTACCGGTTCAAATGCCTGGATACCCAGACGGTGCAGAGTCGGTGCACGGTTCAGCAGTACCGGGTGTTCGCGGATAACTTCGTCCAGGATATCCCAAACGACAGCTTCTTCGCGCTCAACCATTTTCTTCGCAGCTTTGATGGTGGTAGCAAGACCACGCAGTTCCAGCTTGCCGTAGATGAACGGTTTGAACAGCTCCAGCGCCATTTTCTTCGGCAGACCGCACTGATGCAGACGCAGGTATGGACCTACGGTGATTACAGAACGACCGGAGTAGTCAACACGCTTACCGAGCAGGTTCTGACGGAAACGACCCTGTTTACCTTTGATCATGTCGGCCAAAGATTTCAGAGGACGCTTGTTAGAACCGGTGATCGCACGACCGCGACGACCGTTATCCAGCAGGGCGTCTACCGCTTCCTGCAGCATACGTTTTTCGTTACGTACGATGATGTCCGGCGCAGCCAGATCCAGCAGACGTTTCAGACGGTTGTTACGGTTAATGACGCGACGATACAGATCGTTCAGGTCAGAAGTCGCGAAACGACCACCATCCAGCGGAACCAGCGGACGCAGATCTGGCGGCAGTACCGGCAGAACGGTCAGGATCATCCACTCTGGTTTGTTACCAGACTGAACGAACGCTTCCAGCAGTTTGATACGCTTGGTCAGCTTTTTACGCTTGGTTTCGGAGTTGGTTTCGTTCAGCTCTTCACGCAGCTGTTCGCACTCTTGCTCCAGATCCATGCTCTTCAGCAGAGCCTGGATTGCTTCCGCACCCATTTTCGCGTCGAATTCGTCACCGAACTCTTCCAGTGCGTCCAGATACTGCTCTTCAGTCAGGATCTGCTGGCGCTCCAGGTTGGTCATACCGCCTTCGATAACCACATAGGATTCGAAGTACAGTACGCGTTCGATATCGCGCAGCGGCATATCGAGCAGCAGGCCGATACGGGACGGCAGCGATTTCAGGAACCAGATGTGCGCAGTCGGGGAAGCCAGTTCGATGTGGCCCATACGCTCACGGCGTACTTTAGTCTGGGTCACTTCAACGCCGCACTTCTCACAGATGACGCCACGGTGTTTCAGGCGCTTGTACTTACCGCACAGGCACTCGTAATCTTTTACCGGCCCAAAGATACGGGCGCAGAAAAGGCCGTCACGTTCTGGTTTGAACGTACGGTAGTTGATGGTTTCCGGCTTTTTAACTTCACCGAAAGACCATGAACGGATCATGTCTGGCGAAGCCAGAGCAATTTTGATCGCATCAAACTCTTCGGTTTTAGTCTGCGCTTTCAGAAACTTTAATAAATCTTTCACGGATTTGCTCCCGTCGGAGTTAGCACAATCCGCTGCCGGGTTTTATCCCGACAGCAGTGACCTGTTTGAGCGAGAATTACTCGTCTTCCAGTTCGATGTTGATACCCAGCGAACGAATCTCTTTCAACAATACGTTGAAGGATTCTGGCATGCCCGGCTCCATCTGATGGTTGCCGTCCACGATGTTTTTATACATCTTAGTACGACCGTTCACGTCATCAGACTTAACGGTGAGCATTTCCTGCAGGGTGTATGCTGCGCCGTATGCTTCCAGCGCCCACACTTCCATCTCCCCGAAACGCTGACCACCGAACTGAGCCTTACCACCCAGCGGCTGCTGAGTAACCAGGCTGTAAGAACCGGTGGAACGCGCGTGCATCTTGTCGTCGACCAGGTGGTTCAGTTTCAGCATGTACATGTAACCGACGGTTACCGGACGTTCGAACTGTTCACCAGTGCGACCGTCGTACAGGCGGATCTGACCAGAAGTCGGCAGGTCGCCAAGTTTCAGCAGTTCTTTAATTTCTGCTTCTTTCGCACCGTCGAACACCGGCGTTGCGATTGGCATACCTTTGCGCAGGTTTTCAGCCAGACGCATAACTTCTTCATCGCTGAAGGTACTCAGGTCAACTTTCTGACGAACGTCAGCGCCCAGATCGTACGCACGCTGGATGAATTCGCGCAGTTTCGCGACTTCTTGCTGCTGTTTCAGCATGGCGTTGATCTTGTCGCCGATACCTTTCGCAGCCATACCCAGGTGGGTTTCGAGGATCTGACCGATGTTCATACGAGACGGTACGCCCAGCGGGTTCAGTACGATGTCTACCGGCGTGCCGTTTTCATCGTAAGGCATATCTTCGATCGGGTTGATCTTAGAAATTACACCCTTGTTACCGTGACGACCTGCCATCTTGTCACCAGGCTGGATACGGCGTTTAACCGCCAGATATACCTTAACAATCTTCAGCACGCCCGGTGCCAGATCGTCGCCCTGGGTGATTTTGCGGCGTTTCGCTTCGAGTTTCTTCTCGAACTCGTGTTTCAGTTCGTCATACTGCTCAGCCAGCTGTTCCAGCTGATTTTGTTTCTCTTCGTCGGTCAGGCCCAGCTCCAACCAGCGATCGCGCGGCAGTTTGTCGAGCTTCTCAGCTTCAACACCACCGGCTACCAGCACAGCACGGATACGGCTGAACAGACCCGCTTCGAGGATCTGCAGTTCTTCAGACAGGTCTTTCTTCGCCTGTTTGAGCTGCATTTCTTCGATTTCCAGCGCACGTTTGTCTTTTTCTACGCCATCGCGAGTAAAGACCTGAACGTCGATAACCGTACCGGATACACCGTTTGGTACGCGCAGAGAAGAGTCTTTAACGTCAGACGCTTTCTCACCGAAGATCGCACGCAGCAGTTTTTCTTCTGGGGTCAGCTGAGTTTCACCTTTCGGCGTTACCTTACCAACCAGAATGTCGCCACCGGTCACTTCCGCACCAATGTAAACGATACCGGATTCATCCAGTTTGGAGAGCGCAGCTTCACCCACGTTCGGGATGTCAGCGGTGATCTCTTCCGGCCCCAGCTTGGTGTCACGGGACACACACGCCAGTTCCTGAATGTGGATGGTGGTGAAACGGTCTTCCTGAACAACACGCTCGGATACGAGGATGGAGTCTTCGAAGTTGTAACCATTCCACGGCATGAACGCTACGCGCATGTTCTGACCAAGCGCCAGTTCACCGAGGTCGGTGGACGGACCGTCTGCCAGCACGTCGCCACGTTCTACCGGTTCACCCAGAGACACACACGGCATCTGGTTGATACAGGTGTTCTGGTTAGAACGGGTATATTTGGTCAGGTTGTAGATGTCGATACCTGCTTCGCCCGGATACATCTCGTCTTCGTTAACTTTGATAACGATACGGGAAGCATCCACGTACTGAACGACACCACCACGTTTAGCAACAGCCGTTACACCGGAGTCAACGGCAACAGCACGTTCCATACCCGTACCAACCAGCGGCTTATCAGCGCGCAGAGTTGGAACGGCCTGACGTTGCATGTTCGCACCCATCAATGCACGGTTGGCGTCATCGTGTTCCAGGAACGGGATCAGGGACGCACCGACGGATACCACCTGCTGGGTGGATACGTCCATGTAGTCAACCTGGTCGCGACTGAACAAGCTGGATTCGCCTTTACTACGGCAAGTTACCAGGTCTTCTACGAAGTGGCCTTCTTCATCCAGGTTGGAGTTCGCCTGGGCGATAACGTAGTTGCCTTCTTCGATAGCAGACAGGTAGTGAATTTCGTCAGTTACCACACCGTCGGTCACTTTACGATACGGAGTCTCAAGGAAGCCGTATTCGTTAGTCTGTGCGTACACGGACAGAGAGTTGATCAGACCGATGTTCGGACCTTCAGGGGTTTCGATTGGACATACGCGACCGTAGTGAGTCGGGTGTACGTCTCGAACTTCGAAGCCTGCACGTTCACGGGTCAGACCGCCTGGGCCGAGTGCGGAGATACGACGTTTGTGCGTAATCTCAGACAGCGGGTTGTTCTGGTCCATAAACTGAGACAGCTGGCTGGAACCGAAGAACTCTTTCACTGCTGCAGAAATCGGCTTGGCGTTGATCATATCCTGAGGCATCAGGGTATCCAGATCGCCCAGAGACAGACGCTCTTTCACCGCACGCTCTACACGTACCAGGCCAACGCGGAACTGGTTTTCCGCCATTTCGCCAACGGAACGGATACGACGGTTGCCGAGGTGGTCGATATCATCGACTTCGCCTTTACCGTTACGGATATCGATGAGCTTTTTCATAACATCAATGATGTCGTCTTTGCTCAGGATACCGGAACCTTCGATTTCTTCGCGCAGCAGAGAACGGTTGAACTTCATACGACCAACCGCAGACAGGTCATAACGGTCTTCGGAGAAGAACAGGTTCTCAAACAGGCTTTCAGCAGCTTCACGAGTCGGCGGCTCGCCAGGACGCATCATGCGGTAGATTTCTACCAGTGCGCTCAGACGGTCGTTAGTTGGGTCGACACGTAAGGTTTCAGAGATATATGGGCCGTGATCCAGATCGTTGGTGAACAGCGTTTCGATACGCTTGTGACCAGACTGGCTCAGCTTAGCCAGCAGATCCAGGCTCAGCTCCATGTTCGCTGCGCAGATCAGCTCGCCGGTAGACTCATCAATATAGTCTTTAGCAACCACTTTACCTGCGATGTACTCAACCGGGACTTCGATCAGTTTGACGTCGTCTTTTTCCAGCTGGCGAATATGGCGCGCAGTAATACGGCGGCCTTTTTCTACGTACACTTTACCGTTAGCTTCGATGTCAAAAGATGCGGTTTCACCACGCAGGCGTTCCGGCACCAGTTCCATCTGCAGCTTGTTATCACGGATTTCAAAGATAACTTTTTCAAAGAACAGGTCGAGGATCTGCTCTGTGGTGTAGTTCAGGGCGCGCAGAATGATGGTCGCAGGCAGTTTACGGCGACGGTCGATACGTACGAACAGGTTGTCCTTCGGATCGAATTCGAAGTCCAGCCAGGAACCACGGTAAGGGATGATGCGCGCGTTATACAGCACTTTACCCGAAGAGTGGGTTTTACCTTTGTCGGAGTCAAAGAAGACGCCCGGACTACGGTGCAGCTGGGAAACGATAACACGCTCAGTACCGTTGATAACAAAGGTACCGTTGTCTGTCATGAGCGGAATTTCGCCCATGTAGACTTCTTGTTCTTTAATGTCTTTTACGGTGCCTTCCGGCGCTTCGCGCTCATAGATCACCAGACGCAGTTTAACGCGCAGCGGTGCGGAATAGGTCACGCCACGGATTTGACATTCCTGGACGTCAAACACCGGTTCGCCAAGGCGGTAGCTGACGTATTGCAGCTCGGAATTACCGCTGTAGCTCTGAATCGGGAATACGGAACGGAAAGCAGCTTCCAGACCATACTGCCCTTCAGGATCTTGCTCGATAAATTTCTGAAACGAGTCAAGCTGGATAGAAAGGAGATAAGGTACATCCAGAACTTGTGGACGTTTACCAAAATCCTTACGAATACGTTTTTTCTCGGTATAGGAGTAAACCATAGGGTTCCTCAGCTCGCTGACAAGTCGACCCATCTGTCCATTGAGCGGACAGTTTGTGCAACACTATTTTGTTGACCGGAAAATGGAACACTTTCCGCAATGCCTGTTGCTATCACGCTTAAACCATTTCATTGCGATTTACACAGAACGGGCGTCCTGTCGCAGTATATTAAGTCGTCGATAGAAACAAGCATTGAAAGGCACAGCAGTAGTCAAACAGTGTGAAACGCTACTGGCGCCTTACAGCGCAAAAAGGCTGGTGACCAAAAAGTCACCAGCCATCAGCCTGATTTCTCAGGCTGCAACCGGAAGGGTTGGCTTATTTAACTTCAACTTCAGCGCCAGCTTCTTCCAGGGATTTTTTCAGTGCTTCTGCGTCGTCTTTGCTCACGCCTTCTTTCAGAGCAGCCGGTGCAGATTCTACCAGGTCTTTAGCTTCTTTCAGACCCAGGCCAGTTGCGCCACGTACTGCTTTGATAACAGCAACTTTGTTAGCGCCAGCAGCTTTCAGAATTACGTCGAATTCAGTTTTTTCTTCAGCAGCTTCAACCGGGCCAGCAGCTACAGCTACAGCAGCAGCAGCGGAAACACCGAATTTTTCTTCCATTGCAGAGATCAGTTCTACAACGTCCATTACAGACATAGCTGCAACTGCTTCAATGATTTGATCTTTAGTGATAGACATTTAAATTGTTCCTGAATATCAGAATAAGTTTATACGTAAGCGAATGCGTTAAAAAGATAACTGCGATTAAGCAGCTTCTTTCGCATCGCGTACAGCAGCCAGAGTACGAACCAGTTTGCCAGCCGAAGCTTCTTTCATGGTTGCCATCAGGCGTGCAATTGCTTCTTCGTAGGTCGGCAGAGTTGCCAGGCGGTCGATCTGAGACGCCGGGATCAGCTCACCTTCAAAGGCAGCGGCTTTGACCTCAAATTTTGCATTCGCTTTCGCGAACTCTTTGAACAGACGAGCAGCAGCGCCCGGGTGTTCCATAGAGTATGCAATCAGGGTCGGACCAACAAACGCGTCTTTCAGGCACTCGAACGGAGTACCTTCAACAGCACGGCGCAGCAGGGTGTTACGAACAACACGCATGTATACGCCAGCTTCGCGACCTGCTTTACGCAGTTCAGTCATTTTATCTACAGTTACGCCACGGGAATCCGCAACTACTGCAGACAGCGCGCCTTTGGCTACTTCGCTGACTTCAGCAACAATCGCTTGTTTGTCTTGAAGATTTAAAGCCATTAGCTTTGCTCCTGGATGTTTGCCAGAGAAAATCTCTGGAACTCACTTCACTCCTCCAAACGGAGAGAGCGTCTTAATTACGGTGAGCAGAAACAAGCCAGAATATAAAAGAATAATCTTAGCGTTCTGTCACCGTCTACGCAGGGGATTAAGTTTCTTGCGAAACTCCTGCGGTCTTCGACGGAGGCCTGGATAGGCCAGGCTCCAACGAACAAATCTTTTCTATCCGTCGCTATTCAGCTTGTGGCGGCGTTGGCTTCCTTCGTTCGCACCAGTCACATAGTTAGCTATGCTCCTGGCGACTCACTCAGTTGCCGCCTTGCCACAACCCGAATATCTCGGATATACGTCTGCATTAAGCATTATACGTGGGGGTAAGATTGTAGACAAAATCACCGCCCACGTAAAGGCATTAGTTTACAGAAGCGCTCAGGCCAGCCTGGTCAACTGCAACACCTGCACCCATGGTGGTGGAGATGCTAACTTTCTTGATGTACACGCCTTTCGCCTGAGTCGGTTTTGCTTTTTTCAGCGCAACCAGCAGAGCTTCCAGGTTTTCTTTCAGTTTGTCAGCGTCAAAGTCCACTTTACCGATGGTGGTGTGGATGATGCCGTTTTTGTCGTTACGGTAACGAACCTGGCCAGCTTTAGCGTTTTTAACCGCTTCAGCAACGTTCGGCGTTACAGTACCCACTTTCGGGTTTGGCATCAGGCCGCGCGGACCCAGAACCTGGCCCAGCTGGCCAACAACGCGCATTGCATCCGGAGAAGCAATAACAACGTCAAAGTTCATTTCGCCTTTCTTGATCTGGTCAGCCAGATCTTCCATACCTACCAGTTCAGCGCCTGCAGCTTTAGCAGCTTCAGCGTTTGCACCCTGGGTAAATACGGCTACGCGAACGGAACGGCCAGTACCGTGCGGCAGTACAGTTGCACCACGTACGTTCTGGTCAGATTTACGAGCGTCGATGCCGAGGTTAACAGCAACGTCCACGCTTTCTACGAATTTAGCAGTCGCCAGCTCTTTCAGCAGAGCGATAGCTTCGTTGATGTCGTATTGTTTGGTCGCATCAACTTTCTCGCGGATAACACGCATGCGCTTGGTCAGTTTAGCCATTTCTTAGTCCTCCACTACCAGGCCCATGGAACGTGCAGTACCTTCGATGGAGCGAGTCATCGCTTCAATGTCGGCACCAGTCATGTCGGCAGCTTTGGTCTGCGCGATTTCCTGCAGCTGAGCGCGGGAAATTTTACCCACTTTGTCTTTGTTCGGCTTACCGGAACCAGACTTGATACCAGCCGCTTTTTTCAGCAGAACTGCTGCCGGCGGAGTCTTGGTAACGAAAGTGAAAGAACGGTCAGCGTAAACGGTGATTACTACCGGAATCGGCAGACCTTTTTCGATGGAATCAGTTTTTGCGTTGAACGCTTTGCAGAATTCCATGATGTTTACGCCCTGCTGACCCAGAGCCGGACCTACTGGCGGACTCGGGTTAGCCATACCAGCTGCAACCTGCAGCTTGACATAGGCTTGTACTTTCTTAGCCATTATAAATTCCTCAAGTTGGGTAATAACGCCTCTGAGAGGCTCCCCGTGATATAAAAAATCGTTTTACGGGCAAGGCCCATAAAAACAAAAGGCGCGAAATTGTATTCCAATCTCGCGCCTTGTGCAACGATTAAATCGCCGCTTTTTTGATCGCTGGGTTAGGCTTTTTCAACCTGGCTGAAGTCAAGTTCTACCGGGGTCGCACGACCGAAGATAGAAACAGACACTTTCAGACGAGATTTCTCGTAATCCACTTCTTCAACAACACCGTTAAAGTCAGCGAACGGACCATCATTAACACGGACCATTTCACCCGGTTCAAACAGCGTTTTCGGACGCGGCTTATCACCAACCTGCTGCAGGCGGTTCATAATCGCATCGACTTCTTTATCGCTGATTGGCGCAGGACGATCGGAAGTACCGCCGATGAAGCCCATCACACGCGGTACGCTGCGCACCAGGTGCCAGCTAGCGTCGTTCATCACCATCTGAACGAGGACGTAACCAGGGAAGAATTTGCGTTCGCTTTTGCGACGCTGACCGCCACGGATTTCAACCACTTCTTCGGTTGGTACCATGACTTCACCAAATAAATCTTCCATGTTGTGTAATTTGATATGCTCACGCAGCGATGTTGCTACGCGGCCTTCAAAACCGGAAAACGCCTGAACGACGTACCAGCGCTTTTTAGGAGCTTCAGACATCTCAGAACCTCAGGCCAGTGATAAAGGATACCAGGCGAACCAGAATACCATCCAGTCCCCACAGGATCAGTGACATTACTGCGGTAACCGCAGCCACAATCAGCGTGGTGTGCAATGTTTCCTGGCGAGTCGGCCAAATGACCTTACGGACTTCGGTACGCGCTTCACGGGCAAAAGCAACGGTTGCTTTACCTTTTGTCGTTAACAGCGCGACACCACCCGCTGCAGCAATCAGAATTACTACGGCCAGCGCACGCAGCGGCAGCATAATGTCGCGATAAAGGTAGTTGCCGACAATTGCCACCAGGAGCAATGCCACCACAACGACCCACTTCATCGCTTCCAGGCCGCGCCCGCTTCCTTGAGCTTCGGTATTCGCACTCATAAACCAACCTGTCAGAAGTATTCTACAAACATTTTCACCCCGCGATCGCGAGGCAAACCAAATCGAAACGCGTATTAGCTTTTCGGATTATACGCCCTCAACAGAGCCTGTCT
Organism: Escherichia sp. E2586; assembly: GCF_005781105.1. Lineage (NCBI taxonomy): Bacteria > Pseudomonadati > Pseudomonadota > Gammaproteobacteria > Enterobacterales > Enterobacteriaceae > Escherichia > Escherichia sp. E2586. Next base: position 168 of record NZ_VATN01000027.1, on the reverse strand, counting down.
CAGCAATGATTATGACAAAGAAAATCACTGATGAGCCAGGTTCTGGTACGAAAGCGTGCAAAAAGGGCATCAAATGATGCCCTTTTAGTGCGCATTGCGTCAAATGTTATCGGCAATTAGCTCAGAACTTTTGCTACAACGCCCGCGCCAACGGTACGGCCGCCTTCA
>NZ_VATN01000026.1:0-2914 GCF_005781105.1 Escherichia sp. E2586 | reverse complement strand
TTTGCTCTTTAAAAATCTGGATCAAGCTGAAAATTGAAACACTGAACAACGAAAGTTGTTCGTGAGTCTCTCAAATTTTCGCAACACGATGATGAATCGAAAGAAACATCTTCGGGTTGTGAGGTTAAGCGACTAAGCGTACACGGTGGATGCCCTGGCAGTCAGAGGCGATGAAGGACGTGCTAATCTGCGATAAGCGTCGGTAAGGTGATATGAACCGTTATAACCGGCGATTTCCGAATGGGGAAACCCAGTGTGATTCGTCACACTATCATTAACTGAATCCATAGGTTAATGAGGCGAACCGGGGGAACTGAAACATCTAAGTACCCCGAGGAAAAGAAATCAACCGAGATTCCCCCAGTAGCGGCGAGCGAACGGGGAGCAGCCCAGAGCCTGAATCAGTGTGTGTGTTAGTGGAAGCGTCTGGAAAGGCGTGCGATACAGGGTGACAGCCCCGTACACAAAAATGCACATGCTGTGAGCTCGATGAGTAGGGCGGGACACGTGGTATCCTGTCTGAATATGGGGGGACCATCCTCCAAGGCTAAATACTCCTGACTGACCGATAGTGAACCAGTACCGTGAGGGAAAGGCGAAAAGAACCCCGGCGAGGGGAGTGAAAAAGAACCTGAAACCGTGTACGTACAAGCAGTGGGAGCCTCTTTATGGGGTGACTGCGTACCTTTTGTATAATGGGTCAGCGACTTATATTCTGTAGCAAGGTTAACCGAATAGGGGAGCCGAAGGGAAACCGAGTCTTAACTGGGCGTTAAGTTGCAGGGTATAGACCCGAAACCCGGTGATCTAGCCATGGGCAGGTTGAAGGTTGGGTAACACTAACTGGAGGACCGAACCGACTAATGTTGAAAAATTAGCGGATGACTTGTGGCTGGGGGTGAAAGGCCAATCAAACCGGGAGATAGCTGGTTCTCCCCGAAAGCTATTTAGGTAGCGCCTCGTGAATTCATCTCCGGGGGTAGAGCACTGTTTCGGCAAGGGGGTCATCCCGACTTACCAACCCGATGCAAACTGCGAATACCGGAGAATGTTATCACGGGAGACACACGGCGGGTGCTAACGTCCGTCGTGAAGAGGGAAACAACCCAGACCGCCAGCTAAGGTCCCAAAGTCATGGTTAAGTGGGAAACGATGTGGGAAGGCCCAGACAGCCAGGATGTTGGCTTAGAAGCAGCCATCATTTAAAGAAAGCGTAATAGCTCACTGGTCGAGTCGGCCTGCGCGGAAGATGTAACGGGGCTAAACCATGCACCGAAGCTGCGGCAGCGACACTATGTGTTGTTGGGTAGGGGAGCGTTCTGTAAGCCTGTGAAGGTGTACTGTGAGGTATGCTGGAGGTATCAGAAGTGCGAATGCTGACATAAGTAACGATAAAGCGGGTGAAAAGCCCGCTCGCCGGAAGACCAAGGGTTCCTGTCCAACGTTAATCGGGGCAGGGTGAGTCGACCCCTAAGGCGAGGCCGAAAGGCGTAGTCGATGGGAAACAGGTTAATATTCCTGTACTTGGTGTTACTGCGAAGGGGGGACGGAGAAGGCTATGTTGGCCGGGCGACGGTTGTCCCGGTTTAAGCGTGTAGGCTGGTTTTCCAGGCAAATCCGGAAAATCAAGGCTGAGGCGTGATGACGAGGCACTACGGTGCTGAAGCGACAAATGCCCTGCTTCCAGGAAAAGCCTCTAAGCATCAGGTAACATCAAATCGTACCCCAAACCGACACAGGTGGTCAGGTAGAGAATACCAAGGCGCTTGAGAGAACTCGGGTGAAGGAACTAGGCAAAATGGTGCCGTAACTTCGGGAGAAGGCACGCTGATACGTAGGTGAAGTCCCTCGCGGATGGAGCTGAAATCAGTCGAAGATACCAGCTGGCTGCAACTGTTTATTAAAAACACAGCACTGTGCAAACACGAAAGTGGACGTATACGGTGTGACGCCTGCCCGGTGCCGGAAGGTTAATTGATGGGGTTAGCGGCAACGCGAAGCTCTTGATCGAAGCCCCGGTAAACGGCGGCCGTAACTATAACGGTCCTAAGGTAGCGAAATTCCTTGTCGGGTAAGTTCCGACCTGCACGAATGGCGTAATGATGGCCAGGCTGTCTCCACCCGAGACTCAGTGAAATTGAACTCGCTGTGAAGATGCAGTGTACCCGCGGCAAGACGGAAAGACCCCGTGAACCTTTACTATAGCTTGACACTGAACATTGAGCCTTGATGTGTAGGATAGGTGGGAGGCTTTGAAGTGTGGACGCCAGTCTGCATGGAGCCGACCTTGAAATACCACCCTTTAATGTTTGATGTTCTAACGTAGACCCGTGATCCGGGTTGCGGACAGTGTCTGGTGGGTAGTTTGACTGGGGCGGTCTCCTCCTAAAGAGTAACGGAGGAGCACGAAGGTTGGCTAATCCTGGTCGGACATCAGGAGGTTAGTGCAATGGCATAAGCCAGCTTGACTGCGAGCGTGACGGCGCGAGCAGGTGCGAAAGCAGGTCATAGTGATCCGGTGGTTCTGAATGGAAGGGCCATCGCTCAACGGATAAAAGGTACTCCGGGGATAACAGGCTGATACCGCCCAAGAGTTCATATCGACGGCGGTGTTTGGCACCTCGATGTCGGCTCATCACATCCTGGGGCTGAAGTAGGTCCCAAGGGTATGGCTGTTCGCCATTTAAAGTGGTACGCGAGCTGGGTTTAGAACGTCGTGAGACAGTTCGGTCCCTATCTGCCGTGGGCGCTGGAGAACTGAGGGGGGCTGCTCCTAGTACGAGAGGACCGGAGTGGACGCATCACTGGTGTTCGGGTTGTCATGCCAATGGCACTGCCCGGTAGCTAAATGCGGAAGAGATAAGTGCTGAAAGCATCTAAGCACGAAACTTGCCCCGAGATGAGTTCTCCCTGA
>NZ_VATN01000025.1:0-141786 GCF_005781105.1 Escherichia sp. E2586 | reverse complement strand
ATGGCGGTGAGGCGGGGATTCGAACCCCGGATACGTTGCCGTATACACACTTTCCAGGCGTGCTCCTTCAGCCACTCGGACACCTCACCAAATTGTTTTGCTGCCTGACCTCATGGGTGGCAACGGGGCGCTACTATAGGGAGTTGGAGTAAAACGGTCAAGAAGAATTTATATGGATTGATTCGTTTGGTTACGCAATGAACATACTGTTCGCGCCCGGAGATTTTGACCGTATGTGTTCTGGTCAATTGTTTATCAAAATCTATGCATAAAATATGAGATTGAAGAAGTACCAAATAGACCCTTTTTTTAGGTTGAAATGTAACTCATTGATTTTGTTTATTGCTTTTTTGATGTCTGGAAAAAGGGTTTAAATCTGCGACTTTGTAAGTTTTAACAGTAAATCAATCGGATAGTCTGCTATTATTCCAGTTCACTGCCGTACAGGCAGCTTAGAAAATTGCTTGAGACGAATACGCAGGCCGTTGGTCGTTCACTGCCGTACAGGCAGCTTAGAAACTTTATTGTGTCGTAGTAAAGTTGGGCCACTTGTTCACTGCCGTACAGGCAGTTTAGAAAAGCTATGCAAATACGCCCTTGATAGCTGAACAGTTCACTGCCGTACAGGCAGCTTAGAAAGATACAGAACCTACATTGGCCTCGGAGGATTCGTTCACTGCCGTACAGGCAGTTTTCAAACTTAACACACCATCCTCCAGTATTTATTCCCCGTAACTCCAGACGCAAAAAAGGCCGGTTAAACCGACCTTTTACTCGTTCTTTCTCTTCGCCCATCAGGCGGTAAAGCAATCAGCGACTACGGAAGACAATGCGGCCTTTGCTCAGGTCGTACGGGGTCAGTTCAACAGTCACTTTGTCGCCCGTCAGGATGCGGATGTAGTTTTTGCGCATTTTACCGGAGATGTGTGCAGTAACCACGTGACCGTTTTCTAACTCTACGCGGAACATGGTATTAGGCAACGTTTCAAGAACGGTACCTTGCATTTCAATATTGTCTTCTTTGGCCATCTAATCCTCTGGGGTATCACTACCGTAATTTGAACCGGCAAGATAATGCCGAAGTTCTGTAAATAAGTAAAGATTTGTGCGCTAATTCGCAACAAACAGGTTTGGCACATAACTCCGAAAACACACGGCTAAGCCGCACTATAAGCGCAACGTATAAGGGAGCGGTGAGATAAACGGTGGGCGTTACCTGACGCGAAAAATTCCTTATCGGCAGCGGAGTAATGAGCATAACCAACTCTGCGACCGCAATTATAACACTCTGGGGAGAAATGTGCCGAAAACATTCATTCTTGTGGTGAAAACAATCGCCGTGGTACCCAGAAATTATTTGGTAACCGTTCGGGGCGCAGTTGATTGAGATAATTGAGGTAATCCCGGCGAGGAATTTCGCAGGCACCAAGCGAGGCCGTATGGTCATTTAATACCTGGCAGTCGATAAGCTTGCCGCCGTGGCGGATAAATTCGTCACAAAAAACCAGGAGCGCCGTTTTCGAGGCATTCTCCATGCGGCTGAACATCGACTCGCCACAAAACAGTGTTCCCTGCGCTACGCCGTACATGCCGCCGACAATTTCGCCTTCACGCCACACTTCTATGGAATGGGCATGGCCCAACTCGTGAAGACGATGGTAGGCTTCGACGACGTCACGCGTTATCCAGGTCCCTTCTTCGCGATCGCTGGCGCAGCCTTCAATGACCTGACCAAACGCGTAATTCAGCGTGACGCGATAGGGAGAGCGCTTATGAAAACGTTTCATGCTGCGGCTGATGTGCAGTGATTCTGGCCATAAAACCGCACGAGGATCAGGCGACCACCAGAGAATAGGATCGCCCGGAGAAAACCACGGGAAAATACCGCGCTGATAAGCCATGAGCAGCCGCGCAGGGCTAAGATCGCCTCCCAGTGCCAGCAGACCGTTAGGCTCACGTAATGCGCCTTCCGGGGAAGGGAAGGCTATTGAATGGCGAGAAAGCTGAACCAGGCGCATGACTGCAAAACTCCACTACGCAAGTCGGATCGTTCAATAATAGCTTACAAACCCTGCTTAAACTGGTAATAACGCCCCTGTCTGGCAAGCAGTTCTGCATGGGTACCTTGTTCAATAATTTGCCCGTTGTCCATCACTATTATTTGCTGAAAATGTGAAAGTCCACGCAGCCGATGTGTAACCATCAATAGCGTTTTCTCACGCATCATTTCAGTCAGTAATTCGAGGATCTGACTTTCAGTCGTGGCATCTAAGCCTTCGGTTGGTTCATCCAGCAATACTAACGGCGCATCGTGCAATAGCGCACGGGCGATAGCCAGACGACGCAGTTCGCCGCCGGAAAGCTGACGTCCGCCTTCTCCCAACCAACTGTTGAGCCCTGTGTCTTCGAGTAGTTTCTCCAGACCGACGCGACGGAGAATTTCAGCAAGAGTCTCATCAGTAGCGCCAGGTGCGGCGAGTAACAGATTATCGCGCAGTGTGGCGCTAAACAGATGCACTCGCTGCGGCACAACGCTGATGGTCTGGCGCAATGTCGATTCATTCAGGTCAGAGATCGGGCTGCCGTTGAGCAAAATCTCACCCTGTTGCGGGTCCCATGCACGGGTTAGAAGTTGTAACAACGTTGATTTTCCGCATCCGGTTCGCCCGAGAATCGCAATATGTTCTCCGGCGTTTGCCTGAAGAGAAATCCCTTTAAGTGCTTGTTGGGATTGTTCCGGATAAGTGAACACAACATCCCGTAATGTCAGGGAAACCTGCTCAGGAACGGCGGACTGAGTATCCGGAAAGGTCACTTCTGTTTTTTGGTCAGTTAAGTCAGTGATACGCACGGCAGAAGCAATAACTTGCCCCAGATGCTGAAATGCACCTGTCACCGGAGCCAGGGCTTCGAATGCAGCCAATGCACAGAAGACAAACAGCGCAATTAACGCCCCCGGCTGGCTATTACCGCCAACGCCGCCGGAGGCCATCCATAGCATCAGAATCACCGCCAGCGCGCCAATCAACAGCATAATTGCCTGCGAGAGCGCAGTCAGTTCGGACTGACGACGTTGCGCTTCCAGCCACTGAATTTCGGTGTTCTCTAACTGCGTACGATAACGATCGCTGGCACCAAAAATGGTCAGTTCAGCTTGCCCTTGCAGCCAGGCGGTTAACTGTTGGCGATACTGACCGCGAAGATGGGTAAGGTTTTGCCCGGTGCTTTTCCCCGCTCGATAAAACAGCGGCGGCATCAGGAAAAGCGTCAGCAACATAATGCCGCCCAGCGTGAAGGCGAGGGTGAAATCAAGAAAACTTAACCCGACAGTCACCACCATAATTACCACAAAAGCCCCTACCAGCGGTGAGATAACGCGCAAGTAAAGATGATCGAGCGTATCAACATCGGCGACGACGCGGTTGAGCAATTCGCCCTGGCGATAGCGGGCCAGCCCGGCAGGGGAGAGAGGCAACAGCTTGCTGAAGGTGTAAATGCGCAAATGCTGCAACACGCGGAAAGTCGCATCGTGACTCACCAGACGTTCAAAATAGCGCCCGGCGGTGCGGGTGATTGCCGCGCCACGTACACCTGCGGCAGGTAGCATGTAGTTAAAGCTGTACAGTCCTGCAACTCCCGCCACTGCCGAAGCGGAGAGGAACCAACCAGAAAGCGTCAACAAGCCGATACTGGCGAGCAGTGTGACAATTGCCAGCACAATACCAAGACTTAACATCCACTTATGACGCTTATATAGAGCCAGATAAGGAAGTAACGCGTGCATTTAAATCTCCTCCTGACGGTGGGCCAGCAACGTGGCGAATGGACCGTTAGCCACGCTTAAATCAGCGTAACAACCTTGCTCGATAATTTGGCCATCCTGCATCACCCAAATGACGTCCCAGTCAGCGAGATCTTCTAATTGGTGGGTGACCATCAGCGTTGTCTGGCGCTGCGAGGCTGCGTTTAGCGCCTGCATCACACGCTGCTCGCTGTGTGCATCGAGGCTGGCTGCAGGTTCATCCAGTAATAACAGTGAGCAGGGATGAAGTAATGCACGCGCTACGGCCACACGTTGTGCCTGACCTACGGAAAGGCGAGCTGCCTGATCGCCCACGGGAGTATCGATACCTTGCGGCAGGAGCGGCAGAAACTCACTGACCCAGGCGTTATCCAGGGCCGTTTGTAACTCTTGCTCGCTGGCATCCGGTCGTGCCAGCAGCACATTGTCTCGTACTGTTGCCGCGGGTAATTGCGGATTCTGGCCAACCCATGAGAGATGTTTTCGCCATGATTCCGGAGATAAATCCCGCAATTCAATGCCGTTGATTTGCAGCGAGCCTTGATAAGAGAGAAAACCGGAAAGCGCATTTAATAGTGAACTTTTCCCGGATCCGCTTCGTCCCACCAGTACCGCACGTTTGCCTGCAGGTAGTGTAAAGTTCAGCGGGCCAGCCAGTGTTTTACCTTCAGGCGATGTGATGAACAGATCTTTGGCTTCAATGGTCACTGGTTCGGTAGACGTTAACTCAACGTCACCACGCTGTGGATGGGCGAGCGGTGTTTCCATAAATGTTTTCAGGCTGTCAGCCGCGCCAACAGCCTGGGCTTTGGCATGATAAAACGTGCCGAGATCACGTAACGGCTGGAAAAACTCGGGGGCGAGGATCAACGCAAGGAAGCCCGCAGCCAACGTCACGCCCGTGCTGTAGTGGCCGAAATCCAGCTCACCAAGATAAGAGAAACCAAAGTACACCGCGACCAGGGCAATCGACAGCGAGGTAAAGAATTCAAGAATACCGGAGGATAAAAACGCCAGGCGTAATACTTCCATGGTCCGTTGGCGAAAATCTTCCGAAGCCGAACGGATACTTTCAATTTCAGCCTCGCCACGACCAAAAATACGCAGGGTTTCCATGCCGCGCAGACGATCGAGAAAATGCCCACTTAAGCGAGCAAGCGCGAGAAAGTTGCGTCGGTTAGCATCGGCAGCACCCATCCCAACTAAAGCCATAAACAACGGAATTAACGGTGCAGTGCCGAGTAAAATAAGTGCCGCGGCCCAGTTAGAAGGGAAAATTGCGACGACAATCAGTAGTGGCACTGAGACTGCCAGCGCCATTTGCGGTAGGTAGCGAGCATAGTAATCATGCATATCGTCAATTTGCTCAAGCACCAGCGTCGCCCAGCTCCCCGCAGGTTTGCCCTGAATCCAGGCCGGCCCCGCCTGCTGCAAACGGTCAAGAACCTGGCGGCGGATGGCAAAACGAATATGTTGCCCGGCGTGATAGCCCACCCGTTCGCGTAACCAGACCACCCATGCACGCAGCACAAAGGTCATCACCAGCAAGGTAAAGGGAAGTAGCAAGGCTTCTCGGGGGATGTTCTCCATAATCATATGTTGCAGAATTCGCGCCATAAACCAGGCTTGGGCAATTATTAATATGCCGCTCACAAAGCCCAGCAGACGAGAAATATTCAGCCAACGTTGGGAGATGACGCTTTGCTGTTTTAACCAGCGGGTTAACTCTTTTTGACGGGATTTATTCATTGCACGCTTAGCAGGTGAGTTATCAGAATTATTTGCAGAGCAATGTTACAACGGGGAAAAAATAAAGGCGACCCATAGTCGCATGGTGTCGCCTTCTTTACTTTTGTTACTGATTTGTAAAATTATTTTGCGTCAGCTAAACCGTCGAGGTAGCGTTCCGCATCAAGTGCTGCCATGCAGCCTGTACCGGCAGAAGTAATGGCCTGGCGATAAATATGATCCATCACGTCACCTGCGGCAAAGACGCCCGGAATGCTGGTCTGGGTGGCATTACCATGAATACCCGACTGCACTTTGATGTAGCCGTTTTCCAGTTCCAGTTGTCCTTCAAAAATAGCCGTGTTCGGACTGTGACCGATAGCAACAAACAGACCAGCAACGTCGAGAGACTCGATATTATCGCTGTTTTGCGTATCGCGCAGACGAACGCCAGTGACGCCCATCTGATCGCCGATCACTTCTTCCAGCGTACGGTTGGTGTGCAGAATGATGTTGCCGTTCTCCACTTTGTCCATGAGACGCTTAATGAGGATTTTTTCCGCACGGAAACCATCGCGGCGGTGGATCAAATGTACTTCGGAAGCGATGTTAGACAGATACAGCGCCTCTTCAACTGCGGTATTGCCACCGCCGATGACCGCCACTTTCTGATTGCGATAGAAAAATCCATCGCAGGTTGCACAGGCAGAAACCCCACGGCCTTTAAAGGCTTCTTCAGAGGGCAGGCCGAGATAGCGTGCAGAAGCCCCGGTGGCAATAATCAGCGCATCGCAGGTATATTCGCCGTTATCGCCAGTCAGGCGGAACGGACGATTCTGCAAATCCACTTTATTGATGTGGTCAAAAATAATTTCAGTTTCAAACTTGGTAGCATGTTCATGCATGCGTTCCATGAGCAACGGGCCGGTCAGATCATTTGGATCTCCTGGCCAGTTTTCTACTTCAGTGGTCGTCGTCAGCTGGCCGCCTTTTTCCATGCCGGTAATCAGCACCGGTTGCAGGTTGGCGCGTGCCGCGTAGACAGCAGCGGTATATCCCGCCGGGCCTGAGCCCAGGATAAGCAGTTTACTGTGTTTGGTCGTGCCCATGAGATCCCCATAGTTGTTGGCAGACAATGGGCAGGATTGTAGGGAATTTACAGACGTAAAAAAAGAGTATGACGATTTTGTTAACGATATGTGCAATCGTCAAAAGCGATAATCGTGTCAAATTCTCCTGTCATTCTCCCGTCATTATCACGTCTGCTACTTAATTTTTCCGGTTTATAAGCCGATTAAATGATGATTAAACGTCACTGTTAATGAATAACTGGCATGTTGTACTAAAAAACGATGTTTTGCTTTGACAATCACCTGGTGTTTTGCGAAAACATTCGAGGAAGAAAAAAACAGTATTGTTATGTGCGCATAATCATGCATGTAAATACCATGTTTACCGTGCTAGTGAAATCTACGCATGGCGTGGACAGACGCCATTCGTGATGTCGATAGCTGCCTTAAGGCAACGGTCTTCTCACCGTAGACCCAGGCATTGCGAGCCGTGAATCTTAATGATTTCGGTCTATCGTGACAGGTAGCGACTCTGAACAGTGATGTCTTCAGGGTCAGACAGGAGTAGGGAAGGAATACAGAGAGACAATAATAATGGTAGATAGCAAGAAGCGCCCTGGCAAAGATCTCGACCGTATCGATCGTAACATTCTTAATGAGTTGCAAAAGGATGGGCGTATTTCTAACGTCGAGCTTTCTAAACGTGTGGGACTTTCCCCAACGCCGTGCCTTGAGCGTGTGCGTCGGCTGGAAAGACAAGGGTTTATTCAGGGCTATACGGCGCTGTTGAACCCGCATTATCTGGATGCATCACTTCTGGTATTCGTTGAGATTACTCTGAATCGTGGCGCTCCGGATGTGTTTGAACAATTTAATACTGCTGTGCAAAAACTTGAAGAAATTCAGGAGTGTCATTTAGTATCCGGTGATTTCGACTACCTGTTGAAAACACGCGTGCCGGATATGTCAGCTTATCGTAAGCTGCTAGGGGAAACCCTGCTGCGTCTGCCTGGCGTCAATGACACACGGACATACGTTGTTATGGAAGAAGTCAAGCAGAGTAATCGTCTGGTTATTAAGACGCGCTAACACGGAACAGGTGCAAAATAGGCGTATTTTGATTACACTCCTGTTAATCCATACAGCAACAGTACTGGGGTAACCTGGTGCTGTTGTCCGTTTTAGCATCGGGCAGGAAAAGCCTGTAACCTGGAGAGCCTTTCTTGAGCCAGGAATACACTGAAGACAAAGAAGTCACATTGACAAAGTTAAGCAGCGGGCGCCGACTTCTGGAGGCGTTGCTGATTCTTATTGTCCTGTTTGCCGTCTGGTTGATGGCAGCCTTATTAAGCTTTAACCCTTCGGACCCCAGCTGGTCGCAAACGGCCTGGCATGAGCCTATCCATAATTTAGGCGGGACGCCTGGCGCGTGGCTGGCAGATACGCTGTTCTTCATTTTTGGCGTGATGGCTTACACCATCCCGGTCATTATTGTTGGCGGCTGTTGGTTTGCCTGGCGTCATCAGTCCAGCGATGAGTACGTTGACTATTTCGCCGTTTCGCTAAGAATTATTGGCGTGCTGGCGCTTATCCTTACGTCCTGTGGCCTTGCGGCAATCAACGCGGACGACATCTGGTATTTTGCCTCCGGTGGTGTAATCGGTAGTTTATTAAGCACTACGCTGCAGCCGCTGTTGCACAGCAGTGGCGGGACCATTGCGCTGCTCTGTGTTTGGGCGGCTGGCCTGACGCTGTTTACCGGCTGGTCCTGGGTGACCATTGCCGAAAAACTGGGGGGCTGGATTTTAAACATCCTCACTTTCGCCAGTAACCGCACTCGTCGCGATGATACCTGGGTTGATGAAGAAGAGTATGAAGACGACGAAGAGTATGAAGACGAAAAAAACGGCAAACAGCATGAATCGCGCCGTGCTCGTATTCTTCGTGGCGCGTTAGCGCGTCGTAAACGCCTGGCGGAAAAATTCATCAATCCGATGGGGCGGCAAACAGACGCTGCATTGTTCTCCGGTAAGCGGATGGATGATGAAGACGACATTACCTACACTGCGCGCGGCGTAGCCGCTGATCCTGATGATGTCCTCTTTTCGGGCAACCGTGCAACGCAGCCAGAATATGACGAATACGATCCATTATTAAACGGTGCACCAATTACCGAACCTGTTGCTGCGGCAGCTGCTGCTACCACGGCGACGCAAAGCTGGGCAGCTCCGGTTGAACCTGTTACTCAGACGCCGCCTGTTGCGTCGGTTGATGTTCCACCTGCTCAACCTGCTGTTGCATGGCAGCCTGCGCCAAGGCCGCAAACGGGCGATTCGGTCATTGCCCCAGCGCCGGAAGGTTATCCGCAACAACCTGTGCAGTCACAGCAGCCATATTATGCGCCTGCTGCGGAACAACCTGTTCAACAACCATATTATGCGCCAGTGCCTGAACAACCAGTGGCTGATAACGGGTGGCAAGCCGAGGGGACACAATCCACTTTTGCGGCGCAGTCTACATACCAGCCTGAGCAAACCTACCAGCAGCCAGCCGTTCAGGAGACGTTGCGTCAACAGCCGCAACCGGTTGAACAGCCGCCTGTTGTAGAACCTGAACCGGTTGTTGAAGAAACAAAACCTGCGCGTCCGCCGCTTTACTACTTTGAAGAAGTTGAAGAGAAGCGTGCGCGCGAACGTGAGCAGCTCGCCGCCTGGTATCAGCCTATTCCTGAACCAGTTAAAGAACCTGAGCCTGTTAGACCTGTTCAGTCAGCTAAATCTGTTCAGTCATCGCCGACTGCTGCCGCAGTCCCTCCGGTAGAAGCCGTGGCTGGTGTTTCGCCGCTGGCATCGGGCGTGAAGAAAGCGACTCTGGCGACGGGGGCCGCAGCAACGGTTGCTGCACCTGTTTTTAGCCTGGCAAATAGCGGTGGACCTCGACCACAAGTGAAAGAGGGGATAGGCCCGCAGTTGCCACGACCAAAGCGTATTCGTGTTCCGACTCGTCGTGAACTGGCATCGTATGGCATTAAACTACCTTCACAACGAGTCGCCGAAGAGAAAGCTCGCGAAGCGCAGCGCAATCAATACGATTCTGGCGATCAGTATAACGATGATGAAATCGATGCGATGCAGCAAGATGAGTTGGCACGTCAGTTTGCCCAGGCACAGCAGCAACGCTATGGTGAACAGTATCAGCATGATGCGCCAGTTAACTCTGAAGATGAAGATGCAGCGGCGGAGGCTGAACTGGCTCGTCAGTTTGCCCAGACTCAGCAGCAACGTTATTCCGGTGAACAACCTGCGGGAGCAAATCCATTCTCGCTGAATGATTTTGAATTTTCACCGATGAAAGCGTTGGTGGATGATGGCCCACACGAGCCACTGTTTACGCCCATTGTTGAACCACAGCAACCGGTAGCGCCGCAGCAGCAGTATCAGCAGCCGCAACAACCGGTGGCACCGCAGCCGCAGCAGCCAGTAGCGCCGCAGCCGCAATATCAGCAGCCGCAGCAACCGGTAGCGCCGCAGCCGCAATATCAGCAGCCGCAGCAACCGGTAGCGCCACAGCCGCAATATCAGCAGCCGCAGCAACCGGTAGCACCACAGCCGCAGGATACCCTGCTTCATCCGTTGTTAATGCGCAACGGTGATAGCCGTCCGTTGCATAAACCAACGACGCCACTACCCTCGCTGGATTTGCTGACACCACCGCCAAGCGAAGTTGAGCCAGTAGATACCTTTGCGCTTGAGCAAATGGCGCGTCTGGTAGAAGCACGGCTGGCCGATTTCCGCATTAAAGCTGATGTGGTCAATTATTCACCAGGACCTGTAATCACCCGTTTTGAGTTGAACCTGGCGCCGGGCGTAAAAGCCGCACGTATTTCTAACCTGTCACGCGACCTTGCCCGTTCATTGTCGACCGTGGCGGTGCGTGTGGTTGAAGTCATTCCTGGTAAACCTTACGTAGGTCTGGAGTTGCCGAACAAAAAACGACAAACCGTTTATCTGCGCGAAGTGCTGGATAACGCGAAGTTCCGTGATAACCCATCGCCGCTGACGATTGTTTTGGGTAAAGATATCGCAGGCGATCCGGTCGTAGCCGATCTGGCTAAAATGCCTCACTTGCTGGTTGCGGGGACCACTGGTTCCGGTAAGTCGGTGGGTGTAAACGCCATGATCCTGAGCATGCTCTATAAAGCGCAGCCGGAAGATGTTCGTTTCATTATGATCGACCCGAAAATGCTGGAGCTTTCGGTTTATGAAGGCATCCCGCATCTGTTAACGGAAGTCGTAACAGACATGAAAGATGCTGCCAACGCTCTGCGCTGGTGCGTAAATGAAATGGAACGCCGTTATAAGCTGATGTCGGCACTGGGAGTGCGTAATCTTGCGGGGTATAACGAAAAAATTGCTGAAGCGGACCGAATGATGCGTCCGATTCCAGACCCGTACTGGAAGCCAGGTGACAGTATGGATGCCCAGCATCCAGTGCTGAAAAAAGAGCCGTACATTGTAGTGCTGGTGGATGAATTTGCCGACCTGATGATGACGGTAGGTAAAAAAGTGGAAGAGTTGATTGCGCGTCTGGCGCAAAAAGCCCGTGCCGCAGGTATTCACCTCGTGCTGGCAACGCAGCGCCCTTCGGTGGATGTTATTACGGGGCTGATTAAAGCGAACATTCCAACCCGTATCGCCTTTACCGTATCCAGCAAGATCGACTCACGTACCATTCTTGATCAGGCTGGCGCGGAATCACTGCTTGGTATGGGGGATATGCTTTACTCCGGGCCGAACTCAACCATGCCGGTACGTGTCCATGGTGCTTTTGTTCGCGATCAGGAAGTTCATGCCGTGGTGCAGGACTGGAAAGCGCGTGGTCGTCCGCAGTATGTAGATGGCATCACCTCCGATAGCGAAAGCGAAGGCGGAGCTGGTGGTTTCGACGGTGCTGAAGAACTGGATCCGCTGTTCGATCAGGCGGTGGCGTTTGTCACTGAAAAACGCAAAGCGTCTATTTCTGGTGTTCAGCGTCAGTTCCGCATCGGTTACAACCGTGCTGCACGCATTGTTGAACAGATGGAAGCGCAAGGGATCGTCAGCGAACAGGGTCACAACGGTAATCGTGAAGTACTGGCTCCGCCACCGTTTGACTAATTAGTGCATCGTAGGCCGGATAAGACGCGATAGCGTCGCATCCGGCACTCTATCAACTGAAAATTCAGTATTTTCTTCTTTCCTCAAGCTGATTATTAGCCTGGAATAGAGAGTAGAGGGAACTCCCGATCGGGAGTGACGTAATTTGAGGAACAATGATGAAAAAAATTGCCATCACCTGTGCATTACTCTCAAGTTTAGTGGCGTCCAGTGTTTGGGCTGATGCCGCAAGCGATCTGAAAAGCCGTCTGGATAAAGTCAGCAGCTTCCACGCCAGCTTTACGCAAAAAGTAACTGACGGTAGCGGCGCGGCGGTGCAGGAAGGTCAGGGCGATCTGTGGGTGAAACGTCCAAACTTATTCAACTGGCATATGACGCAACCTGATGAAAGCATTCTGGTTTCCGACGGTAAAACATTGTGGTTCTATAACCCGTTTGTTGAACAGGCTACGGCGACCTGGCTGAAAGATGCCACCGGGAATACGCCATTTATGCTGATCGCACGTAACCAGTCCAGCGACTGGCAGCAGTACAACATCAAACAGAACGGCGATGATTTTGTCCTGACGCCGAAAGCCAGCAATGGCAATCTGAAGCAGTTCACTATTAACGTGGGCCGTGATGGCACCATCCATCAATTCAGCGCGGTGGAACAGGACGATCAACGCAGCAGTTATCAGCTGAAATCCCAGCAAAACGGTGCTGTGGATGCAGCGAAATTTACCTTCACCCCGCCGCAAGGCGTAACGGTAGATGATCAACGTAAGTAGAGGCACCTGAGTGAGCAATCTGTCGCTCGATTTTTCGGATAATACTTTTCAACCTCTGGCCGCACGTATGCGGCCAGAAAATTTAGCACAGTATATTGGCCAGCAACATTTGCTGGCTGCGGGGAAGCCGTTGCCGCGCGCTATCGAAGCCGGACATCTGCATTCCATGATCCTCTGGGGGCCGCCAGGTACCGGTAAAACTACCCTTGCCGAAGTGATCGCCCGCTATGCAAATGCTGATGTGGAACGTATTTCTGCTGTCACTTCTGGCGTGAAAGAAATTCGCGAAGCGATAGAGCGCGCGCGGCAAAACCGCAATGCCGGTCGCCGTACCATTTTGTTTGTCGATGAAGTGCATCGCTTTAATAAAAGCCAACAGGATGCGTTTCTGCCACACATTGAAGATGGCACCATCACGTTTATTGGTGCAACCACTGAAAACCCGTCGTTTGAGCTTAATTCGGCGCTGCTTTCCCGTGCTCGTGTCTATTTGCTCAAATCCCTGACCACCGAGGATATAGAGCAAGTACTGACTCAGGCGATGGAAGACAAAACCCGCGGCTACGGTGGGCAGGATATTGTTCTGCCAGATGAAACACGCCGCGCGATTGCTGAACTGGTGAATGGCGACGCGCGCCGGGCGTTAAATACGCTGGAAATGATGGCGGATATGGCCGAAGTCGATGACAGCGGCAAACGTGTCCTGAAGCCTGAGTTACTCACCGAAATTGCTGGTGAGCGTAGCGCTCGTTTTGATAACAAAGGTGATCGCTTTTACGATCTGATTTCCGCGCTGCATAAATCGGTACGCGGTAGCGCACCTGATGCGGCGCTGTACTGGTATGCGCGGATTATTACTGCGGGCGGTGATCCGTTATATGTCGCACGTCGCTGCCTGGCGATTGCTTCAGAAGATATCGGTAACGCCGATCCGCGGGCGATGCAGGTGGCGATTGCTGCCTGGGATTGCTTTACCCGCGTAGGTCCGGCAGAAGGTGAACGCGCCATTGCCCAGGCGATTGTTTATCTCGCTTGTGCGCCAAAAAGTAACGCTGTCTACACCGCGTTTAAAGCCGCGTTAGCTGATGTCCGTGAACGTCCGGATTATGACGTGCCGGTACACCTGCGTAATGCGCCAACCAAACTGATGAAGGAAATGGGCTACGGGCAGGAATATCGTTACGCCCACGATGAAGCAAACGCTTATGCTGCCGGTGAGGTTTACTTCCCGCCGGAAATAGCACAAACGCGCTATTATTTCCCGACAAACAGAGGCCTTGAAGGCAAGATTGGCGAAAAGCTCGCCTGGCTGGCTGAACAGGATCAAAATAGCCCCATAAAACGCTACCGTTAATGTTATCGTTGCGGTAATGTTGTTACTGTATCCCTGTGGTCGCAGGCTGTGGCCACATCTCCCATTTAATTCGATAAGCACAGGATAAGCATGCTCGATCCCAATCTGCTGCGTAATGAGCCAGACGCAGTCGCTGAAAAACTGGCACGCCGGGGCTTTAAGCTGGATGTAGATAAGCTGGGCGCTCTTGAAGAGCGTCGTAAAGTATTGCAGGTCAAAACGGAAAACCTGCAAGCAGAGCGTAACTCTCGATCGAAATCCATCGGCCAGGCGAAAGCGCGCGGGGAAGATATCGAGCCTTTACGTCTGGAAGTGAACAAACTGGGCGAAGAGCTGGATGCAGCAAAAGCCGAGCTGGATGCTTTACAGGCTGAAATTCGCGATATCGCGCTGACAATCCCTAACCTGCCTGCAGATGAAGTGCCGGTTGGTAAAGATGAAAATGACAACGTTGAAGTCAGCCGCTGGGGTACCCCGCGTGAATTTGACTTCGAAGTTCGTGACCACGTGACGCTGGGTGAAATGCACTCCGGCCTCGACTTTGCGGCAGCGGTTAAGCTGACAGGTTCGCGCTTTGTGGTGATGAAAGGGCAGATCGCTCGCATGCACCGCGCACTGTCGCAGTTTATGCTGGACCTGCACACCGAGCAGCATGGCTATAGCGAAAACTATGTCCCGTACTTGGTTAACCAGGATACGCTGTACGGTACGGGTCAGTTGCCGAAGTTTGCTGGCGATCTGTTCCATACTCGTCCGCTGGAAGAAGAAGCTGATACCAGTAACTACGCGCTGATCCCAACTGCAGAAGTTCCGCTGACCAACCTGGTTCGCGGTGAAATCATCGATGAAGATGATCTGCCGATCAAAATGACCGCTCATACCCCATGCTTCCGTTCTGAAGCCGGTTCTTATGGTCGTGATACCCGTGGTCTGATTCGTATGCACCAGTTCGACAAAGTTGAAATGGTTCAGATCGTGCGTCCGGAAGATTCAATGGCGGCACTTGAAGAGATGACTGGTCATGCGGAAAAAGTCCTGCAACTGCTGGGCCTGCCGTACCGCAAAATCATCCTTTGCACTGGCGACATGGGCTTTGGCGCTTGCAAAACTTACGACCTGGAAGTATGGATCCCGGCACAGAATACCTACCGCGAGATCTCTTCCTGCTCCAACGTCTGGGATTTCCAGGCGCGTCGTATGCAGGCACGTTGCCGCAGTAAGTCTGACAAGAAAACCCGTCTGGTTCATACCCTGAACGGTTCTGGTCTGGCTGTTGGTCGTACGCTGGTTGCGGTAATGGAAAACTATCAGCAGGCTGATGGTCGTATTGAAGTACCAGAAGTTCTGCGCCCGTATATGAACGGACTGGAATATATCGGCTAATATCCAACTATTCTGAATCTAAAAAGCGCCTGCGGGCGCTTTTTTTATCTCCCTTTGATACCAAACAATAATTACAGCTGACTTAAGCGCAATACTACTTTCGAGTGAAAATCTACCTATCCCGTTGATTTTCAAATTATTCGATGTATACAAACCTATATAGCGTGCCGCTATGAAAATAATTACATAAGACGGTTTGTTACTGGAATCAATCGTAAGCAAGCTTGAGTGAGCCATTATGAAAACGAAAATTCCTGATGCGGTATTGGCTGCTGAGGTGAGTCGCCGTGGTTTGGTAAAAACGACAGCGATCGGCGGCCTGGCGATGGCCAGCAGCGCGTTAACATTACCCTTTAGCCGGATTGCGCACGCTGCTAATAGTGTCGCTCCGGCAAATTCAGACGAAAAGGTGATATGGAGCGCCTGTACTGTTAACTGTGGCAGCCGCTGTCCACTGCGTATGCATGTAGTGGACGGCGAAATCAAATATGTCGAAACGGATAATACCGGGGATGACAATTACGAAGGACTGCACCAGGTGCGCGCGTGCCTGCGTGGGCGTTCTATGCGTCGCCGCGTTTACAATCCCGACCGCCTGAAATATCCGATGAAACGAGTAGGTGCTCGCGGTGAAGGTAAGTTTGAGCGTATTAGTTGGGAAGAAGCCTACGATATCATCGCCACGAATATGCAGCGCCTGATAAAAGAGTACGGTAACGAATCCATCTATCTGAACTATGGTACCGGTACGCTGGGCGGCACCATGACCCGTTCCTGGCCGCCGGGAAATACTCTGGTTGCGCGTTTGATGAACTGCTGCGGCGGTTATCTGAACCATTATGGTGACTACTCCTCGGCGCAAATAGCCGAAGGTTTGAACTATACCTATGGCGGCTGGGCCGATGGCAACAGTCCGTCAGATATCGAAAACAGTAAACTGGTGGTGCTGTTTGGTAACAACCCTGGCGAGACGCGTATGAGCGGCGGCGGGGTGACCTATTACCTGGAGCAGGCGCGGCAAAAATCAAATGCACGTATGATCATTATCGATCCGCGCTATACCGATACGGGCGCCGGACGCGAAGATGAATGGATCCCGATTCGTCCGGGAACAGATGCGGCACTGGTTAACGGTCTGGCGTATGTCATGATCACCGAAAACCTGGTTGATCAGGAATTCCTCGACAAATATTGTGTCGGCTACGACGAAAAAACGTTGCCTGCCAGCGCGCCGAAAAATGGTCACTACAAAGCGTATATTCTGGGTGATGGGCCAGACGGTGTTGCCAAAACACCGGAATGGGCCTCGCAAATTACCGGTATCCCGGCAGATAAAATCATCAAACTTGCTCGTGAAATCGGTAGCACCAAACCGGCATTTATCAGCCAGGGGTGGGGGCCGCAGCGCCATGCCAACGGTGAAATCGCCACGCGTGCCATTTCGATGCTGGCAATCCTCACCGGGAACGTCGGTATTAACGGTGGTAACAGCGGTGCGCGAGAAGGTTCATACAGCTTACCGTTTGTGCGGATGCCTACCCTGGAAAACCCGATTCAGACCAGCATTTCCATGTTTATGTGGACCGATGCCATTGAACGTGGCCCGGAAATGACGGCACTGCGTGACGGTGTGCGCGGGAAAGATAAGCTGGATGTTCCGATCAAGATGATCTGGAACTATGCCGGTAACTGCCTGATTAACCAGCATTCGGAAATCAACCGTACCCATGAAATCCTCCAGGATGATAAGAAGTGTGAGCTGATTGTGGTTATCGACTGCCACATGACCTCATCGGCGAAATATGCTGACATCCTGCTGCCGGACTGCACTGCCTCCGAACAGATGGACTTTGCGCTGGATGCATCCTGCGGGAATATGTCTTACGTGATTTTTAACGATCAGGTGATTAAACCGCGCTTTGAATGTAAGACTATCTACGAGATGACCAGCGAACTGGCAAAACGTCTTGGCGTCGAGCAGCAGTTTACTGAAGGTCGTACCCAGGAAGAGTGGATGCGTCACCTGTATGCCCAGTCGCGCGAAGCGATTCCGGAACTGCCAACCTTTGAAGAGTTCCGCAAACAAGGGATCTTTAAAAAGCGCGATCCGCAAGGGCATCACGTCGCTTACAAAGCCTTCCGTGAAGATCCGCAGGCAAATCCACTGACCACGCCATCGGGCAAAATTGAGATCTATTCACAGGCGCTGGCTGACATTGCCGCCACCTGGGAATTGCCGGAAGGCGATGTGATCGATCCGCTGCCGATCTATACACCGGGCTTTGAAAGTTATCAGGATCCGCTCAACAAACAGTATCCGCTGCAGCTTACGGGGTTCCATTACAAATCTCGTGTTCACTCGACTTACGGTAACGTAGACGTGCTGAAAGCAGCTTGCCGTCAGGAAATGTGGATCAACCCACTTGATGCGCAAAAACGTGGTATCAGCAACGGCGATAAGGTGCGGATCTTTAACGATCGTGGTGAAGTCCATATTGAGGCGAAAGTGACGCCACGAATGATGCCGGGCGTGGTCGCATTGGGCGAAGGTGCCTGGTATGACCCGGATGCGAAACGTGTCGATAAGGGCGGTTGTATTAACGTACTGACCACTCAACGTCCGTCTCCTCTTGCCAAGGGGAATCCATCACATACGAACCTTGTTCAGGTTGAAAAGGTGTAAGGAGTAACCGATGACAACCCAGTATGGATTTTTTATTGATTCCAGCCGTTGCACCGGTTGCAAAACCTGCGAGCTGGCCTGTAAAGACTACAAAGATCTGACGCCGGAAGTTAGTTTCCGCCGCATTTATGAATATGCTGGTGGAGACTGGCAGGAAGATAACGGCGTCTGGCATCAAAACGTATTTGCCTACTATTTGTCGATTTCATGCAACCACTGCGAAGATCCGGCTTGTACCAAAGTCTGCCCAAGCGGTGCAATGCATAAACGTGAAGATGGTTTTGTCGTTGTCGATGAAGATGTGTGTATTGGCTGTCGTTACTGCCATATGGCCTGCCCGTATGGCGCACCGCAGTACAACGCAACCAAAGGTCATATGACCAAATGTGATGGTTGCTATGACCGCGTCGCAGAAGGTAAAAAACCGATCTGCGTCGAATCTTGCCCGCTACGGGCGCTGGATTTCGGACCTATTGACGAGCTGCGTAAAAAACACGGCGATCTGGCGGCTGTTGCGCCGTTGCCGCGTGCGCACTTCACCAAACCGAATATTGTGATTAAACCTAACGCCAATAGCCGCCCAACCGGGGATACCACTGGCTATCTGGCAAACCCGAAGGAGGTGTGAGATGGGAAGTGGATGGCATGAATGGCCGCTGATGATCTTCACGGTCTTCGGGCAATGTGTGGTGGGCGGTTTTATCGTTCTGGCTTTGGCACTGCTCAAAGGCGATCTGCGAGCAGAAGCCCAGCAGCGTGTTATCGCCTGCATGTTTGGCTTATGGGTTCTGATGGGCATTGGGTTTATCGCCTCTATGCTCCATCTTGGCTCACCAATGCGCGCCTTTAACTCGCTTAACCGGGTAGGGGCTTCAGCTCTGAGTAACGAAATCGCCAGCGGTTCGATCTTTTTTGCCGTAGGCGGAATCGGCTGGTTGTTGGCGATGCTGAAAAAATTGTCACCGGCATTACGCACGCTTTGGCTGGTGGTGACGATGGTTCTCGGCGTGGTCTTTGTCTGGATGATGGTGCGTGTCTATAACAGCATCGATACCGTACCGACCTGGTACAGCATCTGGACGCCGATGGGCTTCTTCCTGACCATGTTTATGGGCGGACCGTTGCTGGGTTACCTGTTGCTGAGCCTGGCAGGCGTCGATGGATGGGCGATGCGTCTGCTGCCTGCAATTTCCGTGTTGGCACTGGTGGTGAGTGGCGTGATGTCAGTAATGCAGGGCGCAGAACTGGCGACCATTCATAGTTCAGTGCAACAGGCTGCCGCACTGGTGCCTGACTACGGTGCGCTGATGTCCTGGCGGATTGTGCTTTTGGCCGTGGCACTGTGCTTGTGGATTGCACCGCAGGTGAAAGGCTTTCAGCCTGCGGTGCCTCTGCTTTCCGTATCATTCATCCTGCTTCTTGCAGGGGAATTAATCGGCCGCGGGGTATTCTACGGTTTGCATATGACCGTTGGCATGGCCGTTGCCAGTTAAGGTGTAATAACCGGGGTTTCGGCCCCGGTTCTCTCTTATTTCTGTTTCGTTAACGTGTCATAACTGGTCATCAAATTACGATAATCAGGAATGTGGTTAGAGAACAACGTCGCCAGCCCCTCAATATCGTTACGCCAGTCGCGGTGCAGCTCACAAGCCACGCCGAACCATGTCATCAATTGAGCGCCAGCTTGTGACATACGATCCCACGCTGAATGCCGGGTAATCTCGTTAAAGGTTCCAGAAGCGTCGGTTACCACAAAGACATCAAACCCTTCTTCAATAGCCGAAAGCGCCGGGAATGCTACGCAAACCTCGGTTACCACCCCTGCAATAATCAGTTGTTTTTTACCTGTCGCTTTAACTGCTTTGACAAAATCTTCGTTATCCCAGGCGTTAATATTTCCAGGACGCGCAATATAAGGCGCATCCGGAAACTGTGCTTTCAGCTCGGGGACTAATGGGCCGTTAGGGCCGGTTTCAAAACTGGTGGTGAGAATGGTGGGGAGATTGAAATATTTTGCTAAGTCACCCAGCGCCAGCACGTTATTTTTGAATTTGTCGGGGTCAATATCCCGCACAAGGGAAAGCAAACCAGCCTGGTGATCAACTAACAAAACAGCAGCATCATTTTTATCGAGACGAACATACGGTTTGGTCATTCTCTTCTCCTTTCGAGAGTCAGTGATACGCCTGAAAGCGTTCAGGCGCGATGCGTTGCCTTGAAAGCATAGACGGGAAATCTTAGTTTGCTGTGACCATGAAATTTTTCGACTGAACGAAGCGCATGATGTTTGTGTTAGATCAATAAAAACAAGTAGATGAGATTAATTGTCTTTTTATTATTAGTGTTATGAATGAGTAATATCAATCGATAATACAGCCGCTGCGTTATGGGGGTATTTTACCCCATTGACAATGTTTTTAGCGGTGGCATGATGCGCATAAAATTTGAACTTCCTCACGGTTTTTATCCATGTCCACGTATACCCGGCCTGTCATGCTTTTGCTGTCTGGCCTGCTTTTGTTGACCTTAGCGATCGCAGTGTTAAATACACTCGTGCCGCTATGGCTCGCCCAGGAGCACTTGCCCACATGGCAGGTCGGCGTCGTCAGTTCGTCCTATTTTACCGGCAATCTGGTGGGGACTTTACTGACAGGGTATGTCATTAAACGTTTTGGATTTAATCGTAGCTATTACATGGCCTCGTTTATTTTTGCGGCGGGCTGTGCCGGGCTTGGCCTGATGATTGGTTTCTGGAGCTGGCTTGCCTGGCGTTTCGTTGCAGGCGTTGGTTGCGCTATGATTTGGGTTGTGGTCGAAAGTGCGCTGATGTGCAGCGGGACCTCACGTAATCGTGGACGACTACTTGCCGCTTATATGATGGTCTATTACGTGGGGACGTTTCTGGGCCAGTTGCTGGTCAGCAAAGTGTCGACTGAGCTGATGGCCGTGTTACCGTGGGCAACGGGTTTGATACTGGCAGGCATCTTACCGTTGTTGTTTACTCGTATTCTGAATCAGCAAACGGAAAAACATCCGGCTACGCCGATTACATCAATGCTTAAACTCCGCCAGGCACGGCTTGGGGTCAATGGCTGCATTATCTCCGGGATTGTCCTGGGCTCTCTGTATGGTCTGATGCCATTGTATCTTAACCATCAGGGGATCAATAACGCTAGCATCGGTTTCTGGATGGCTGTACTGGTCAGCGCAGGAATCCTTGGGCAGTGGCCTATTGGGCGTCTGGCGGATAAATTTGGTCGTCTACTGGTACTGCGCGTTCAGGTTTTTGTTGTCATTCTTGGTAGTATTGCAATGTTAAGCCAGGCTGCGATGGCGCCTTCATTGTTTATTCTCGGTGCTGCGGGGTTTACGCTGTATCCAGTAGCGATGGCCTGGGCTTGTGAGAAGGTTGAACATCATCAACTAGTGGCGATGAATCAGGCTTTACTGTTGAGTTATACAGTCGGTAGTCTGCTTGGTCCGTCTTTTACCGCCATACTGATGCAGAATTTTTCCGATAAACTGTTATTTATTATGATTGCCAGTGTGTCATTTATCTACTTGTTGATGCTGCTGCGTAACGCCGGACATACACCAAAACCTGTCGCTCATGTGTAAATGAATTAGTGCAGAGTGTGAACATGCTGTATCGCACTCTGTTTTTTTTGTTTCCTCTATACAACTTGCTTTTACCAAATTTCATTTATGGAAAAATAAATTGTGCAGCAGGTTATAATTTTTCATTCTGCTATTTTCGTACTTCTTATTAGCCGCGCATAATCCCTCGTTTTACAGATATCTATTAAAAAAATAGCGAAGGATCGAACTATGGCTGGGAACGTTCAGGAAAAACAGTTGCGCTGGTACAACATTGCACTGATGTCTTTTATTACGGTTTGGGGATTTGGCAATGTTGTTAATAATTATGCCAACCAGGGGTTGGTCGTTGTTTTTTCATGGCTGTTTATATTTGCGCTCTATTTTACACCATATGCATTGATTGTCGGTCAGTTGGGGTCGACTTTTAAAGATGGGAAAGGCGGAGTCAGTACCTGGATTAAGCACACAATGGGCCCCGGATTGGCTTATCTTGCCGCGTGGACCTATTGGGTGGTGCATATACCCTATTTGGCACAAAAACCACAGGCCATTCTGATTGCGCTCGGCTGGGCGATGAAAGGTGACGGTTCGTTAATCAAAGAATATTCAGTCGTAGCGTTACAGGGGTTAACGCTGGTGCTGTTTGTCTTCTTTATGTGGATCGCTTCACGTGGTATGAAATCGCTGAAAATCGTCGGTTCTGTGGCAGGGATTGCGATGTTTATCATGTCGCTCCTGTATGTGGCGATGGCAGTAACCGCGCCTGCGATTACTGAAGTGTATATTGCGACCACGAACATTACCTGGGAAACGTTCATTCCCCATATCGATTTTACCTACATTACCACTATTTCAATGCTGGTTTTCGCGGTTGGTGGTGCAGAGAAGATTTCTCCCTACGTTAATCAGACGCGCAACCCAGGAAAAGAATTTCCAAAAGGGATGCTATGCCTGGCGGTGATGGTTGCGGTTTGTGCCATTCTGGGCTCTCTCGCAATGGGGATGATGTTTGACTCGCGTAATATTCCTGATGACTTAATGACTAACGGTCAGTATTACGCTTTTCAGAAGCTGGGCGAGTATTACAACATGGGGAATACCCTAATGGTGATTTACGCCATTGCAAATACCCTGGGACAGGTCGCTGCTCTGGTGTTCTCCATCGATGCTCCTCTGAAAGTGTTATTAGGTGACGCGGATAGTAAATATATTCCTGCCAGATTGTGCCGGACCAATGATTCAGGTACACCGGTTAATGGTTATCTACTGACCCTGGTGCTGGTGGCGATTCTGATTATGCTGCCAACACTGGGTATTGGTGACATGAATAATCTCTACAAATGGCTGCTCAATTTGAACTCAGTAGTGATGCCACTGCGTTATTTGTGGGTGTTCGTGGCGTTTATTGCAGTAGTTCGCCTGGCGCAGAAATATAAGCCGGAATATGTCTTTATTCGTAATAAGTCTCTGGCGATGACTGTCGGGATTTGGTGTTTTGCCTTTACTGCTTTTGCCTGTTTGACGGGAATCTTCCCGAAAATGGAAGCCTTCACTGCAGAGTGGACCTTCCAACTAGCGCTGAATATCGCTACACCATTTGTGCTGGTGGGGTTGGGGTTGATATTCCCGCTATTGGCTCGTAAAGCGAATACGAACTAATCATTGTGGTTAGTTCTGCAGAATGAAGCGCGGAATAACAAAGCGGCAACTCAATAAAGTTGCCGCTTTACGGGGAAATTAGAACATTACTTTATGACCATATTGCTCAAGAATACCTTTCACGCGTTCCATGGTCTCTTTCTTCGGTGGTTTCACACCATCGAGTTTGTACTCTTCACCCATCGCCACCCATTTGTGTTTGCCCAGCTCGTGATAGGGGAGAAGCTCGATTTTCTCAACGTTGCCCATATCACGGGTAAATTCACCGAGGCGATGCGCTGAATCGTCATCGTCAGACCAGCCTGGGACAACAACGTAGCGGATCCAGACTTTCACATTTTTGTTCGCCAGATATTTGGCGAACTCCAGCGTACGATGATTGGAAACGCCGACCAGATTCTGGTGGATCTCGTCGTTCATCTGTTTGAGATCGAGCATTACCAGATCGGTCACTTCCAGCAGTTCATCAATCACTGGATCGTAACGACGAACAAAACCGTTGGTGTCCAGGCAGGTATGAATGCCTTCTTTTTTGCAGGCGCGGAACCAGTCACGAACAAATTCAGCTTGCAGGATTGCTTCACCGCCGGATGCGGTAACGCCACCGCCTGAAGCATTCATAAAGTGGCGATAGGTCACCACCTCTTTCATTAAATCTTCAACGGTAACTTCTTTGCCGCCATGCGTGTCCCAGGTGTCGCGGTTATGGCAATACAGGCAGCGCATCAGGCAGCCCTGGAAAAAGGTGATAAAGCGAATACCCGGGCCGTCTACGGTTCCACAGGATTCAAAGGAGTGAATGCGACCAATAACTGACATTGCGGTGTTTCTCCAGATGTGGCCCATCTGAGGCCGTGTTGGTGCGCAGCTCGAAGGCTACGTCGAGTCTGTTTTGGCAGTTACCTTAAAGTATAGATAGCTGACAAAAAAGGCTCTCTTGCTAAAAAAGGCCCCACTTTCGTGGAGCCTTTATTGTACGCTTTTTACTGTACGATTTCAGTCAAATCTAATTACATAGATTGAGTGAAGGTACGAGTAATAACGTCCTGCTGCTGCTCTTTAGTCAGCGAGTTGAAACGTACTGCGTAGCCAGATACACGGATGGTCAGCTGCGGATATTTTTCCGGGTTTTCCATCGCGTCGAGCAGCATTTCACGGTTCATCACGTTAACGTTCAGGTGCTGACCACCTTCGATGGACGCTTCGTGGTGGAAGTAACCATCCATCAGACCAGCCAGGTTGGTCTTACGAACTTCGTCGTCTTTACCCAGTGCGTTCGGAACGATAGAGAAGGTGTAAGAGATACCATCTTTAGCGTAAGCGAACGGCAGTTTAGCAACGGAAGTCAGGGAAGCTACAGCACCTTTCTGGTCACGGCCGTGCATCGGGTTAGCACCCGGTCCGAACGGCGCGCCAGCACGACGACCGTCTGGGGTGTTACCGGTTTTCTTACCATACACAACGTTAGAAGTGATGGTCAGAACAGACTGAGTCGGGATAGCGTCACGGTAGGTGTGCAGTTTCTGAATTTTCTTCATGAAACGTTCTACCAGGTCAACAGCCAGGTCATCTACACGCGGATCGTTGTTACCAAACTGCGGGTATTCGCCTTCGATTTCGAAGTCGATAGCCAGACCGTCTTCGTCACGAATCGGTTTAACTTTCGCATATTTGATTGCAGACAGGGAGTCAGCAGCAACGGACAGACCAGCGATACCACACGCCATGGTGCGGATAACGTCACGGTCGTGCAGCGCCATCAGAGAGGCTTCGTAGCTGTACTTGTCGTGCATGTAGTGGATGATGTTCAGTGCAGTGATGTACTGTTTAGCCAGCCAGTCCATGAAGTGATCCATGCGCTCCATCACTTCATCGTAGTTCAGGAGGTCGCCTTTGATCGGTTCAGACTTCGGACCAACCTGCATTTTCAGTTTTTCGTCAACGCCGCCGTTGATTGCGTACAGCATGGTTTTCGCCAGGTTTGCACGCGCACCGAAGAACTGCATTTGTTTACCAACGATCATCGGGCTTACGCAGCAAGCGATAGCGTAGTCATCGTTGTTGAAGTCCGGACGCATCAGATCATCGTTCTCGTACTGCAGAGAAGAGGTGTCGATGGACACTTTAGCGGCGAATTTCTTGAAGTTCAGCGGCAGTTTTTCAGACCACAGAATGGTCATGTTCGGTTCCGGAGACGGACCCATGGTGTACAGGGTGTTCAGGAAACGGAAGCTGTTTTTGGTAACCAGGGTACGACCGTCGAGGCCCATACCACCGATAGATTCGGTTGCCCAGATCGGGTCGCCAGAGAACAGTTCATCGTACTCCGGAGTACGCAGGAAGCGAACCATACGCAGTTTCATGACCAGGTGGTCAACCATTTCCTGCGCTTCTTGTTCGGTGATCTTGCCAGCTTTCAGGTCACGTTCGATGTACACATCCAGGAAGGTGGAGGTACGACCGAAGGACATTGCAGCACCGTTCTGAGACTTAACAGCAGCCAGGTAGCCGAAGTAAGTCCACTGGATAGCTTCCTGAGCGTTGGTAGCCGGACCAGAAATGTCGTAGCCGTATTTCGCAGCCATTTCTTTCATCTGACCCAGAGCGCGGTGCTGTTCAGCGATTTCTTCGCGCAGACGGATAGTCTGTTCCAGGTTTACGCCGTTTTCCAGATCAGCCTGCAGAGAGGTGAACTGTGCCAGTTTGTCTTTCATCAGGTAGTCGATACCGTACAGCGCAACGCGACGGTAGTCACCGATGATACGACCACGGCCATATGCATCTGGCAGACCGGTCAGAACACCAGATTTACGGCAACGCAGGATGTCCGGAGTGTAAACGTCGAACACGCCCTGGTTGTGAGTTTTACGGTATTCAGTGAAGATTTTTTTGATCATCGGATCCAGTTCGCGGTTGTACGCTTTGCAGGAACCTTCGATCATTTTGATACCACCGAACGGGATAAGAGCACGTTTCAGCGGAGCTTCAGTCTGCAGACCAACGATTTTCTCAAGCTGCTTGTTGATGTAGCCAGCGTCGTGAGAGGTGATGGTGGAAGCAACAGCGGTGTCAAAGTCAACTGGCGCGTGAGTGCGGTTTTCCAGTTTAACGCCTTCCATTACTTTGTCCCACAGGGTGGTGGTCGCTTCAGTAGCGCCAGCCAGGAAGGACTCGTCACCCTCGTACGGAGTGTAGTTTTTCTGAATGAAGTCACGGACGTTTACTTCATTCTGCCAGTCACCTTTGGTAAAACCTTCCCAGGCTGTGGCTAACTTTTCATTAAGCTCGGACATGTAACACCTACCTTCTTAAGTGGATTTTTTATTTACTACGTACTTCGACAACCATTAATGGTGATCGTTTTCACGCAGGTAAATGACCCAGTATGTCAACCCAACCAACAAACCACCGCCGATAATATTACCGATCGTAACCGGAATCAGGTTATCAGTGATGAAGTTCATCACGGTCAGGTGAGAAAAATTTTCCGGTGCAGAACCGACAGCGGTCCAGAATTCCGGAGATGCGAAGTCGCGGATTACAATACCCATCGGGATCATAAACATGTTTGCGATACTGTGCTCAAAACCGCTGGCAACAAACATCGCGACCGGCAGCACCATGATAAACGCTTTGTCCATCAGGCTGCGGCCAGAATAACTCATCCATACTGCCAGACATACCATCAGGTTTGCCAGGATACCAAGACAGACGGCCTCAATAAAAGTATGGTGCACTTTGTGGTCGGCGGTTTGTAGGACGTTTAGTCCCCATTGACCATTCGCGGTCATATATTCGCCAGAAAGCCACATTAAAAGTACAAACAGCAGTGCGCCGACCAGGTTGCCAAAATAGACATTTAGCCAGTTTTTCGCCAACTGACCCCAGGTGATGCGCCCACTCGCCTTGGCAACAACAATCAACACTGTGGAAGTAAAGAGATCGGCTCCGCAGACAACACAAAGAATCAGCCCCAGAGAGAAGCAAATGCCGCCAACCAGTTTTGCCATGCCGAAGGGCATTGTGCCTGTGCCAGTGGTTGCTGTGATATAGAAGACGAATGCGATTGAGATGAAAACACCGGCGGTAATCGCCAGATAGAAAGTCTTAAGCGGATGTTTCGTTGCTTTATAGACACCTGCCTCTTCGGCCACTTTGGCCATTGCAGCAGGAAGTAAAAGATCAAAAGGGTTGTCAGCTTTCACACTAACTCTCTCTTTATTAAGTCGGCGACGAGATACTAACAAAGCATTATAGATGAGAAATTGATATAGATCATATCTCGCCTGGCTTATAGGCCCGTAACTCGCATGGTTTTTATGCAAATACGGAGTAACTATTTGATTATCCAAATAAAAATAAATTTTAAAAATTAACAAATGAGTTGAATTTTTTCCGCATCCTCCGCTAAAACAGTTAATTAAAAGGGAGCACCAGGCGAATAAAGTAACAATATCGATCGTATTTATTAAATACAAATTACCGATATTTAACCTTATAATTACAATTATTTTATTAATGCAAATATATGTAAAGCGGGGCATTAAAAAACGCCCCGTAATATAACTCAGACGAATCATTAAGCCTACATTGCGTAGGCTATTTGATTTTATTTTGCCCAGAATGCTGCTTTGGCGCGCTGCAGCTTTTCGTAGGCCTTCAACAACGACTGATGTGCAGCAAACGCGTGCAGATCGCTATCTACTGGTTGCAGGCCATAAAACGCGGCTTCGCCACTCATTGCCGCGCTGGCTGCCTCAACCGCATCTGCACCGTACATACGAATAAATGCATTCAGATATTGCAGCGGTTGACGATCTTCTTCCTGAGCAAGCAGCAATAAAGTTTGCAGGCAGCGATAATAGTTGGCGCGTTCAGGGCTGAACACCGATGAATTAAATTCCATCGTCCATTCGGTCCAGACCAGAGCCTGTTCCATATCGCCGCCAGCCAGCGCCAGCATGGCTTTCAGCTCACCGATACGCAGGGTATACCAGCCATTATCTGGCCCGGTCGCCAGACCCAGCAGCTCACGCACGCGGGTAAAGTCATCAAAACCTTCTTCATCCAGTTGCTCAATGAGGTTCAGATAATCTTCTTTTTCCCACTCACTACCGGGCAGTGACAGAATTGTTTCCCGTAAATGGCTGCCCATACCGTTATTTGCCAGCCATAAATCTTCAGCCGGATAAATATCGGACATGCCAGGCACGATAATTCGGCAAGCGTAGACCCCCAGATGCTCGTAATCGGCAATATAAACTTCTTTATCTTCCTTTTTGAAGATAGCCATCAGCGTGGCGAACTCTTCTTCAGTGGTGCCGGAGAAGCTCCAGTCCACAAACGGATAATCGGCATCCTGCTTGAACAGGTCCCAGGAGATCAAACCGCTGGAGTCGATAAAGTGCGTTTCGAGGTTAGTATGTTCAGCGACTTCTTCATCATCGAAGGTTGGCGGAGTAAATACATCCAGGTCTTTCAGACCGCGACCTTGCAGCAGCTCGGTCACGGTACGTTCCAGTGCAACGCCAAAATCAGGATGCGCACCGAATGAGGCAAAGCAGGTGCCGTTAGCAGGATTAAACAGTACCACGCAAATCACCGGATACTGGCCGCCAAGGGAACCATCATATGCGAAGATCGGGAAACCTTCCGCTTCCAGCGTTTCGATCGCTTCAACTACTGCTGGATAACGCGCCAGCACGTCTGCTGGGATCTCTGGCAGGCTGATGCTTTCAGCAATAATGCGGTTTTTCACGTAGCGTTCGAAAACTTCGGACAACCCCTGAACGCGTGCTTCGTTGCGGGTATTACCTGCGGACATACCGTTAGAGACGTACAGGTTACCAATGATATTCATCGGAATATAAACGGTCTGATTGTCGGACTGACGCGTAAACGGCAGGCCGCAAATACCACGATCTTCGTTACCGGATTGCAGGTCAATCAGCATACTGCCGGTCAGTTCATTTTCCGGATCGTAAAACGCGCGCAGACGGTCATCGAGCAGCCCTTCTGGCACATCGTCATTTTCGGTCAGTGGGAACCATTTTTCGTTGGGATAATGCACGAACGGACCGTTGGCGATGGTTTCGCCCAGCCAGAAGTCCGCAAAAAAGTAGTTGGTAGACAGACGCTCGAAATATTCACCGAGGGCAGAAGCCAGCGCCGCTTTTTTGGTTGCGCCTTTGCCGTTGGTAAAACACAGGGCGCACTCTTTGTCGCGAATGTGCACGGACCAGACGTTAGGTACCGGATTCAGCCAGGAGGCCTCTTCAATCTGAAAACCGAGGTCGGAGAGTTTTTGCTGGAAGCGAGCGATGGAATCTTCCAGTGCGGCATCTTTGCCGGGGATAAATGTTTGCGTCATGAAAATCACTTTAGTCGTACGGAAAGCGCGCAATAATACGGGTTTTATCTCAAAGGTGCTATCACCGCCGCCACGCTGATGAACTGTTAGCTATGCTTTTAGCGGATAAACTACGATAAGAGCATAAAAATGAAGGCGTTCGATCTCCACCGTATGGCATTCGATAAAGTGCCTTTTGATTTCCTTGGCGAAGTTGCACTACGCAGTCTCTATACCTTTGTGTTGGTCTTTTTGTTCCTCAAAATGACAGGGAGACGCGGCGTGCGGCAAATGTCGCTATTTGAAGTATTAATCATTCTGACTCTGGGGTCGGCGGCAGGGGATGTGGCGTTTTATGAAGATGTGCCGATGGTCCCGGTGCTTATCGTCTTTATTACTCTGGCGTTGTTATACCGCCTGGTAATGTGGTTGATGGCGCACAGTGAAAAACTGGAAGATTTGCTGGAAGGTAAACCGGTTGTCATTATTGAAGATGGCGAGCTGGCCTGGTCGAAACTCAATAACTCCAACATGACGGAATTTGAGTTCTTTATGGAACTACGGTTGCGTGGCGTGGAACAACTGGGGCAGGTGCGTCTGGCTATTCTCGAAACCAATGGCCAAATTAGCGTCTATTTCTTTGAAAATGACAAAGTAAAACCAGGCTTACTTATTTTACCCAGTGACTGTACTCAGCGTTACAAAGTGGTGCCGGAGTCGGCGGACTATGCATGCATCCGTTGCAGTGAAATCATTCATATGAACGCGGGGGAAAAACAATTATGTCCGCGCTGTGCAAATCCAGAATGGACGAAGGCAAGTCGGGCAAAACGGGTTACCTGACAGTAAAAACATCGGCTTTTGGCTAATAATCCGAGAGATTCTTTTGTGTGATGCAAGCCACATTTTTGCCCTCAACGGTTTTACTCATTGCGATGTGTGTCACTGAATGATAAAACCGATAGCCACAGGAATAATGTATTACCTGTGGTCGCAATCGATTGACCGCGGGTTAATAGCAACGCAACGTGGTGAGGGGAAATGGCTCAAATCTTCAATTTTAGTTCTGGTCCGGCAATGCTGCCGGCAGAGGTGCTTAAACAGGCTCAACAGGAACTGCGCGACTGGAACGGTCTTGGTACGTCGGTGATGGAAGTGAGTCACCGTGGCAAAGAGTTCATTCAGGTTGCAGAGGAAGCCGAGAAGGATTTTCGTGATCTTCTTAATATCCCCTCCAACTACAAAGTATTGTTCTGCCACGGCGGCGGTCGCGGTCAGTTTGCTGCTGTACCGCTGAATATTCTTGGTGATAAAACCACCGCAGATTATGTTGATGCCGGTTACTGGGCGGCAAGTGCCATTAAAGAAGCAAAAAAATACTGCACGCCTAATGTCTTTGACGCCAAAGTGACTGTTGATGGTCTGCGCGCGGTTAAGCCAATGCGTGAATGGCAGCTCTCTGATAATGCTGCTTATATGCATTACTGCCCGAATGAAACCATTGATGGTATCGCCATCGACGAAACGCCAGACTTCGGCAAAGATGTGGTGGTCGCAGCCGACTTCTCTTCAACCATTCTTTCCCGTCCGATTGATGTCAGCCGTTATGGCGTAATTTACGCTGGTGCGCAGAAAAATATCGGCCCGGCTGGCCTGACAATCGTCATCGTTCGTGAAGATTTGCTGGGCAAAGCGAATATCGCTTGTCCGTCGATTCTGGATTATTCCATCCTCAACGATAACGACTCCATGTTTAACACGCCGCCAACGTTTGCCTGGTATCTGTCTGGTCTGGTCTTCAAATGGCTGAAAGCGAACGGCGGTGTGGTTGCAATGGATAAGATCAATCAGCAAAAAGCAGAACTGCTGTATGGGGTGATTGATAACAGCGATTTCTACCGCAATGATGTGGCGAAAGCTAACCGTTCGCGGATGAACGTGCCGTTCCAGTTGGCGGATAGCGCGCTTGATAAATTGTTCCTCGAAGAGTCTTTCGCTGCGGGCTTACATGCGCTGAAAGGTCACCGTGTGGTCGGCGGAATGCGTGCTTCTATTTATAACGCCATGCCGCTGGAAGGCGTTAAAGCACTGACAGACTTCATGGTTGAGTTCGAACGTCGTCACGGCTAATGCCGACATTTTGCGTAATCCCCACAGCCAGACTGTGGGGTTTTTATTTCTGTTGTAGAGAGTTGAGTTCATGGAATCCCTGACGTTGCACCCCATCGCCCGTGTCGATGGCACTATTAATCTGCCCGGTTCCAAGAGCGTTTCTAACCGCGCTTTATTGCTGGCGGCATTAGCACACGGCAAAACAGTATTAACTAATCTGCTTGATAGCGATGACGTGCGCCATATGCTGAATGCATTAACGGCGTTAGGGGTAAGTTACACGCTTTCAGCCGATCGTACGCGTTGCGAAATCATCGGTAACGGCGGTCCATTACACGCAGAAAGTGCCCTGGAGTTGTTTCTTGGAAACGCCGGAACGGCTATGCGTCCGCTGGCGGCGGCACTTTGTCTGGGAAACAATGATATTGTCCTGACTGGTGAGCCGCGTATGAAAGAACGCCCGATTGGTCACCTGGTGGATGCGTTGCGCCAGGGCGGAGCGAAAATCACTTACCTGGAACAAGATAATTATCCACCGTTGCGTTTACAGGGCGGTTTTACTGGCGGCAACGTTGACGTTGATGGCTCCGTTTCCAGCCAGTTCCTCACCGCACTGTTAATGACTGCGCCTCTTGCGCCGAAAGATACAGTTATTCGTATTAAAGGTGATCTGGTTTCTAAACCTTATATCGATATCACGCTCAACCTGATGAAAACGTTTGGTGTTGAGATTGAAAATCAGCACTATCAACAATTTGTCGTAAAAGGGGGGCAGTCTTATCAGTCTCCGGGTACTTATTTGGTCGAAGGAGATGCATCTTCAGCTTCTTACTTCCTGGCAGCAGCAGCAATCAAAGGCGGCACGGTAAAAGTGACCGGCATTGGACGCAACAGTATGCAGGGCGATATTCGATTTGCTGATGTACTGGAAAAAATGGGGGCGACCATTAGCTGGGGCGATGATTATATTGCCTGCACGCGTGGCGAACTGAACGCCATCGATATGGATATGAACCATATTCCCGATGCGGCGATGACCATTGCCACGACGGCGTTATTTGCAAAAGGCACAACCACGCTGCGCAATATTTATAACTGGCGCGTAAAAGAAACGGATCGCCTGTTCGCGATGGCAACAGAGCTACGTAAAGTCGGTGCGGAAGTTGAAGAGGGGCACGATTTCATTCGCATAACTCCACCGGAAAAACTGAACTTTGCCGAGATCGCGACATACAATGATCACCGGATGGCGATGTGTTTCTCGCTGGTGGCATTGTCAGATACGCCAGTGACGATTCTTGACCCCAAATGTACGGCTAAAACCTTCCCGGATTACTTCGAACAACTGGCGCGGATAAGCCAACCAGCTTGAATAACGGGCGATAAATAGACAAATATTTCTTTCTAAAAGCGTCGGCACATTGCCGGCGTTTTTTTTCGGACCTTGTGAGTCATTTTGAACAGTGGTAACGTCGATTATCAATGTAAGTTATTGATACATAATATTTATATATGATTAATCAACGGATGATTCACATGAAGAATACTAAATTACTGCTGGCGATTGCGACTTCTGCAGCACTACTGACAGGGTGTCAAAATACGCACGGTATTGATACCAATATGGCTATCAGCTCCGGTTTAAATGCCTATAAAGCTGCAACGTTAAGCGACGCCGATGCAAAAGCCATTGCCAATCAGGGCTGTACCGAAATGGACAGCGGCAATCAAGTTGCAAGCAAATCCAGCAAGTACGGTAAACGTCTGGCAAAAATCGCCAAAGCATTGGGTAACAACATTAACGGTACGCCGGTCAACTATAAGGTTTATATGACCAGCGACGTTAACGCATGGGCGATGGCAAACGGCTGTGTCCGTGTCTACAGTGGCCTGATGGACATGATGAACGACAACGAAATTGAAGGCGTTCTGGGTCATGAACTGGGACACGTTGCATTGGGTCACTCACTGGCTGAAATGAAAGCCTCTTATGCGATCGTTGCCGCACGTGATGCAATTTCCGCCACCAGCGGTGTTGCTTCCCAGCTTTCTCGCTCGCAACTGGGCGATATCGCAGAAGGCGCTATCAATGCTAAGTACTCCCGCGATAAAGAGTCTGAAGCAGATGATTTCTCCTTTGATCTGCTGAAGAAACGTGGCATTAACACCCAGGGACTGGTCGGTAGCTTTGAAAAACTGGCCAGCCTGGATGGCGGTCGTACTCAGTCTATGTTTGACTCTCATCCACCATCAGCAGAGCGTGCACAGCACATCCGCGATCGTATTGCCTCCGGTAAGTAAATCATTGTCATCTTTCGGGCTGGTCTTTCGCCAGCCCGCTATAATTGCGCAATAAATCCCCATCTGAATACAGACAAAACTGGTTTTTGCACACAACGTTAACGATT
This sequence comes from Escherichia sp. E2586, assembly GCF_005781105.1. NCBI lineage: Bacteria > Pseudomonadati > Pseudomonadota > Gammaproteobacteria > Enterobacterales > Enterobacteriaceae > Escherichia > Escherichia sp. E2586. Next base: position 107,712 of record NZ_VATN01000025.1, on the reverse strand, counting down.
TGTGGCGCCGACGCGTATAATGCGCGCGGTTATGTTAACGGTACGCCTGTTTTAAGGAGATAAAGATGACGGCAATTGCCCCGGTTATTACCATTGATGGCCCAAGCGGTGCAGGGAAAGGCACCTTGTGTAAGGCTATGGCGGAAGCGTTGCAATGGCATCTGCTGGACTCGGGTGCAATTTATCGCGTACTGGCACTGGCGGCATTACATCACCATGTTGATGTTGCGTCGGAAGATGCGCTGGTGCCGCTGGCATCCCATCTGGATGTACGTTTTGTGTCGACCAATGGCAATCTGGAAGTGATCCTCGAAGGGGAAGATGTCAGCGGCGAAATTCGTACTCAGGAAGTGGCGAATGCTGCTTCACAAGTCGCTGCATTCCCACGCGTTCGTGAAGCATTATTGCGTCGCCAACGCGCATTCCGGGAGTTGCCCGGTTTGATCGCCGATGGTCGCGATATGGGGACAGTGGTATTCCCTGATGCGCCAGTAAAAATTTTCCTTGACGCCTCCTCGGAAGAACGTGCGCATCGCCGCATGCTACAGTTGCAGGAGAAGGGCTTTAGTGTTAACTTTGAGCGCCTTTTGGCCGAGATCAAAGAACGCGACGACCGCGATCGTAATCGCGCGGTAGCGCCCTTGGTTCCGGCAGCCGATGCTTTAGTTTTGGATTCCACCACCTTAAGCATTGAGCAAGTGATTGAAAAAGCGTTACACTACGCGCGCCAAAAATTGGCTCTCGCATAAGCGACCGAATTTGCAGTACCCCCGTTGCAATGGAATGACAGCGGGTATGTTAAACAACCCCATCCGGCACGGAGCCAGGTGGACGTTAAATATAAACCTGAAGATTAAACATGACTGAATCTTTTGCTCAACTCTTTGAAGAGTCCTTAAAAGAAATCGAAACCCGCCCGGGTTCTATCGTTCGTGGCGTTGTTGTTGCTATCGACAAAGATGTAGTACTGGTTGACGCTGGTCTGAAATCTGAGTCTGCCATCCCGGCTGAGCAGTTCAAAAACGCCCAGGGCGAACTGGAAATCCAGGTAGGTGACGAAGTTGACGTTGCTCTGGACGCAGTAGAAGACGGCTTCGGTGAAACTCTGCTGTCCCGTGAGAAAGCTAAACGTCACGAAGCCTGGATCACGCTGGAAAAAGCTTACGAAGATGCTGAAACTGTTACCGGTGTTATCAACGGCAAAGTTAAGGGCGGCTTCACTGTTGAGCTGAACGGTATTCGTGCGTTCCTGCCAGGTTCTCTGGTAGACGTTCGTCCGGTGCGTGACACTCTGCACCTGGAAGGCAAAGAGCTTGAATTCAAAGTAATCAAGCTGGATCAGAAGCGCAACAACGTTGTTGTTTCTCGTCGTGCCGTTATCGAATCCGAAAACAGCGCAGAGCGCGATCAGCTGCTGGAAAACCTGCAGGAAGGCATGGAAGTTAAAGGTATCGTTAAGAACCTCACTGACTACGGTGCATTCGTTGATCTGGGCGGCGTTGACGGCCTGCTGCACATCACTGACATGGCTTGGAAACGCGTTAAGCATCCGAGCGAAATCGTCAACGTGGGCGACGAAATCACTGTTAAAGTGCTGAAGTTCGACCGCGAACGTACCCGTGTATCCCTGGGCCTGAAACAGCTGGGCGAAGATCCGTGGGTAGCTATCGCTAAACGTTATCCGGAAGGTACCAAACTGACTGGTCGCGTGACCAACCTGACCGACTACGGCTGCTTCGTTGAAATCGAAGAAGGCGTTGAAGGCCTGGTACACGTTTCCGAAATGGATTGGACCAACAAAAACATCCACCCGTCCAAAGTTGTTAACGTTGGCGATGTAGTGGAAGTTATGGTTCTGGATATCGACGAAGAACGTCGTCGTATCTCCCTGGGTCTGAAACAGTGCAAAGCTAACCCGTGGCAGCAGTTCGCGGAAACCCACAACAAGGGCGACCGTGTTGAAGGTAAAATCAAGTCTATCACTGACTTTGGTATCTTCATCGGCCTGGACGGCGGCATCGACGGCCTGGTTCACCTGTCTGACATCTCCTGGAACGTTGCAGGCGAAGAAGCAGTTCGTGAATACAAAAAAGGCGACGAAATCGCTGCAGTTGTTCTGCAGGTTGACGCAGAACGTGAACGTATCTCCCTGGGCGTTAAACAGCTCGCAGAAGATCCGTTCAACAACTGGGTTGCTCTGAACAAGAAAGGCGCTATCGTAACCGGTAAAGTAACTGCAGTTGACGCTAAAGGCGCAACCGTAGAACTGGCTGACGGCGTTGAAGGTTACCTGCGTGCTTCTGAAGCATCCCGTGACCGCGTTGAAGACGCTACCCTGGTTCTGAGCGTTGGCGACGAAGTTGAAGCTAAATTCACTGGCGTTGATCGTAAAAACCGCGCAATCAGCCTGTCTGTTCGTGCGAAAGACGAAGCTGACGAGAAAGATGCAATCGCAACTGTTAACAAACAGGAAGATGCAAACTTCTCCAACAACGCAATGGCTGAAGCTTTCAAAGCAGCTAAAGGCGAGTAATTCTCTGACTCTTCGGGATTTTTATTCCGAAGTTTGCTGAGTTTACTTGACAGATTGCAGGTTTCGTCCTGTAATCAAGCACTAAGGGCGGCTACGGCCGCCCTTAATCAATGCAGCAACAGCAGCCGTTAAATTTGCCTTTAAGGAACCGGAGGAATCATGACCAAGTCAGAATTGATAGAAAGACTTGCCACCCAGCAATCGCACATTCCCGCCAAGACGGTTGAAGATGCAGTAAAAGAGATGCTGGAGCATATGGCCTCGACTCTTGCGCAGGGCGAGCGTATTGAAATCCGCGGTTTCGGCAGTTTCTCTTTGCACTACCGCGCACCGCGTACCGGACGTAATCCGAAGACTGGCGATAAAGTAGAGCTGGAAGGAAAATACGTTCCTCACTTTAAACCAGGTAAAGAACTGCGCGATCGCGCCAATATTTACGGTTAAGTTTTAGTAAAACTTGAACGCGGAAAAAGCACCTGTCGGGTGCTTTTTTCATTTCTGCAATAGGGTTCTGGAAGCTGTCTCGCAGAGTTGTGTACAGTTTTCATCATCCTGCTAAATTCTTCTGAACGTGCCTCGGGCAACGCAAAACTCCCGCCAGACAACCACTCAACAAAGTTGCACACTTTCCAAAAACAGGGAGGAGTGCATGAAAATAACGACAGTTAGCCTGTGCATAATTTGCGGGATTTTTCCGCTGCTGATTTTGCCGCAGTTGCCTGGGACATTAACTCTTGCGAGTCTGACTGTATTCGTCTGCGTACTGGCATTTATTCCTGTTAAAGTCGTCCGTTATTTCACGCTGACATTGCTGTTTTTTCTTTGGGGCGTGTTGGCGGCGAAGCAAATTCTGTGGGCAGGAGAAAACTTAACTAGCGCGACGCAGGATGCAGTCGTCGAGATTACCGCCACTGACGGCATGACCACGCATTACGGGAAAATTACTCATCTACAAGGGCGGCGGTTATTTCCCGCGCCAGGCATCGCGCTATATGGCGAATATTTGCCACAATCGGTATGCGCCGGGCAACGATGGTCGATGAAACTCAAAGTGCGTGCTGTTCATGGTCAACTTAATGATGGCGGCTTTGATAGCCAGCGTTATGCCATTGCCCAGCATCAGCCACTTACCGGACGTTTTCTGCAAGCAAGCGTCATTGAACCAGGTTGTAGCCTACGTGCGCAATATCTGGCATCCCTGCAAACGACGCTGCAGCCGTATTCATGGCAGACGGTGATGCTCGGCTTAGGAATGGGTGAACGGTTATCGGTATCTAAAGAAATTAAAAATATAATGCGCGATACCGGTACGGCACATTTAATGGCGATATCGGGTTTACACATCGCTTTTGCAGCATTACTGGCTGCGGGGCTAATTCGTGGCGGGCAAATTTTCCTCCCCGGGCGTTGGATTTACTGGCAGATGCCATTAATCGGTGGAGTTTGCTGCGCTGCTTTTTATGCCTGGCTTACCGGTATGCAGCTGCCTGCATTGCGTACCGTGGTGGCGCTTGCGACCTGGGGAGCGCTCAAATTGAGCGGCCGGCAATGGAGTGGTTGGGATGTGTGGATATGCTGCCTGGCAGCAATTCTGCTGATGGATCCTGTCGCTATCCTCTCGCAAAGTTTGTGGCTCTCTGCCGCAGCGGTGGCCGCGCTGATATTTTGGTATCAGTGGTTTCCCTGCCCAGTCTGGCCATTGCCGCCTGTATTGCAATCTATTGTTTCACTCATCCATCTGCAACTTGGTATCACACTCCTGCTAATGCCGGTGCAAATAGTCATATTTCATGGCGTTAGTCTGACTTCATTTATGGCAAATTTGTTCGCTATTCCCTTAGTGACATTTATTTCGGTTCCGTTGATCCTCACCGCGATGGTTGTGCATTTAAGCGGGCCATTAATCCTGGAACAAGGGTTATGGTTTCTTGCCGATCGGTCCTTAGCTTTACTTTTTTGGGGGTTAAAGAGTTTGCCTGAAGGGTGGATAAGCATTGCTGAACGTTGGCAATGGCTATCATTTTCGCCCTGGTTATTACTGGTGATATGGCGACTAAATGCATGGCAAACGTTGCCTGCGGTGTGTATGGCTGGAGGAATTATAATGTGTTGGCCACTGTGGCAAAAACCACGGTCTGATGAGTGGCAGGTTTATATGCTTGATGTCGGGCAAGGGCTGGCAATGGTGATCGCTCGAAACGGTAAAGCGGTTCTCTATGACACAGGGCTCGCCTGGCCGGAGGGGGACAGTGGGCAACAACTGATTATTCCCTGGCTCCGCTGGCATGACCTTGAACCGGTAGGCGTTATTCTTAGTCATGAACATCTTGATCATCGGGGTGGACTGGACTCGATATTACATGCCTGGCCGACGTTATGGGTAAGAAGCCCCTTAAACTGGGTGCATCATCAGCCCTGCGTGCGTGGCGAAGCGTGGCAGTGGCAAGGATTGCAGTTTAGTGTGCACTGGCCTTTGCAAGGGAGTAACGAAAAGGGAAATAACCATTCCTGTGTGATTAAGGTTGATGATGGAACACATAGCATTCTTTTGACTGGCGATATTGAAGCCCCCGCTGAACAAAAAATGCTAAGTCATTACTGGCAACAGGTTCAGGCAACTTTGATTCAGGTACCCCATCACGGTAGTAATACCTCGTCATCAGTGCCATTGATTCAGCGGGTAAATGGAAAAATGGCACTGGCATCGGCATCGCGCTATAACGCATGGCGATTGCCCTCCGGTAAAGTTAAACTTCGCTATCAACTACAAGGATATCAATGGGTTGACACCCCGCATCAGGGGCAAATAACGGTCAATTTTTCAGCGCAAGGTTGGCGGGTCAGCAGCATAAGGGAGCAAATTTTACCTCGTTGGTATCATCAGTGGTTTGGCGTGCCAGTGGATAACGGGTAGAATATGCGGCTATTTCAACAAATGCTGGTTTTTTGAATGCATAACGACAAAGATCTCTCTACGTGGCAGACATTCCGCCGACTGTGGCCAACCATTGCGCCTTTTAAAGCGGGTCTGATCGTGGCGGGCATAGCGTTAATTCTCAACGCAGCCAGCGATACCTTCATGTTATCGCTCCTTAAGCCGCTTCTCGATGATGGCTTTGGTAAAACAGATCGCTCCGTGCTGATGTGGATGCCGCTGGTGGTTATCGGCCTGATGATTTTACGTGGTATCACCAGTTATATCTCCAGCTACTGTATCTCCTGGGTATCAGGAAAAGTGGTTATGACCATGCGCCGACGTCTGTTCGGCCACATGATGGGAATGCCAGTGTCATTTTTTGACAAACAATCAACCGGGACATTGCTTTCACGTATTACTTACGATTCTGAACAGGTTGCTTCGTCATCTTCCGGCGCGCTGATTACGGTGGTGCGTGAAGGTGCTTCCATTATCGGTCTGTTCGCCATGATGTTCTATTACAGCTGGCAGCTGTCGATCATTTTGATTGTGTTGGCGCCGATTGTCTCGATTGCGATTCGTATCGTATCGAAGCGTTTTCGCAGCATCAGTAAAAACATGCAGAACACCATGGGGCAGGTGACCACCAGTGCTGAACAGATGCTGAAAGGCCACAAAGAAGTATTGATTTTTGGCGGCCAGGAAGTAGAAACAAAGCGTTTTGATAAGGTCAGCAACAAGATGCGTTTGCAGGGGATGAAGATGGTTTCTGCTTCTTCCATCTCTGACCCGATCATTCAGCTGATCGCCTCTCTGGCGCTGGCATTTGTTCTCTACGCTGCGAGCTTCCCAAGCGTGATGGATAGCCTGACTGCCGGTACGATTACTGTCGTCTTCTCTTCGATGATTGCACTGATGCGTCCGTTGAAATCGCTGACCAACGTTAACGCCCAGTTCCAACGCGGGATGGCGGCATGTCAGACGCTGTTTACCATTCTGGATAGTGAACAGGAAAAAGACGAAGGTAAACGCGAGATTGAGCGTGCTACTGGTGACGTTGAATTCCGCAATGTCACTTTTACCTATCCGGGGCGTGAAGTCCCTGCGCTGCGTAATATCAACCTGAAGATCCCGGCAGGGAAAACAGTGGCTTTGGTAGGGCGTTCTGGGTCGGGTAAATCGACCATTGCCAGCCTGATCACCCGTTTTTATGATATCGATGAAGGCGAGATCCTGATGGATGGTCACGATCTGCGCGAGTATACCCTGGCGTCTTTACGTAACCAGGTTGCTCTGGTGTCGCAGAATGTCCATCTGTTTAATGACACGGTTGCCAACAACATTGCTTACGCCCGTACTGAACAGTACAGCCGTGAGCAGATTGAAGAAGCGGCACGTATGGCCTATGCCATGGACTTTATCAATAAGATGGATAACGGTCTTGATACGGTGATTGGTGAAAACGGCGTGTTGCTTTCTGGCGGCCAGCGCCAGCGTATTGCCATTGCCCGTGCCTTGCTGCGTGATAGCCCAATTCTGATTCTGGATGAAGCCACTTCGGCGCTGGACACCGAATCCGAACGCGCGATTCAGGCGGCGCTGGACGAGTTGCAGAAAAACCGTACCTCACTGGTGATTGCCCACCGCTTGTCTACCATTGAAAAGGCAGACGAAATTGTGGTCGTCGAGGACGGGATCATTGTGGAACGCGGTACGCATAACGATTTGCTTGAGCACCGTGGAGTCTACGCGCAACTTCATAAAATGCAGTTTGGCCAATGATCGAAAAAATCTGGTCTGGTGAATCCCCTTTGTGGCGGTTATTGCTGCCACTCTCCTGGTTGTATGGCCTGGTGAGTGGCGCTATCCGTCTTTGCTATAAACTAAAACTGAAGCGCGCCTGGCGTGCCCCCGTACCGGTTGTCGTGGTTGGTAATCTCACCGCAGGCGGCAACGGAAAAACTCCGGTGGTTGTCTGGCTGGTGGAACAACTACAAAAGCGCGGTATTCGTGTTGGCGTGGTGTCTCGGGGCTATGGCGGTAAAGCTGAGTCGTATCCGCTGTTATTGTCGGCAGATACCACCACCGCACAAGCGGGCGATGAACCGGTGCTGATTTATCAGCGTACGGGTGCACCTGTTGCAGTTTCTCCTGTCCGTTCAGATGCGGTAAAAGCCATTCTGGCGCAATATCCCGATGTGCAGATTATCGTGACTGATGACGGTTTACAGCACTATCGTCTGGCGCGTGATGTGGAAATCATCGTCATCGATGGCGTGCGTCGCTTTGGCAATGGCTGGTGGTTGCCTGCGGGGCCAATGCGCGAGCGCGCGGGGCGCTTAAAATCGGTTGATGCGGTAATCGTCAACGGCGGTGTCCCCCGCAGCGGTGAAATCCCCATGCATCTGCTGCCGGGTCAGGCGGTGAATTTACGTACCGGTACGCGTTGTGACGTTGCTCAGCTTGAACATGTGGTGGCGATGGCGGGGATTGGGCATCCGCCGCGATTTTTTGCCACACTAAAGATGTGCGGTATACAACCGGAAAAATGTGTGCCGCTGGCAGATCATCAATCTTTGAATCATGCGGATGTCAGCGCACTATTAAGCGCCGGGCAAACACTGGTCATGACTGAAAAAGATGCGGTGAAATGTCGGGCTTTTGCAGAAGAAAACTGGTGGTATTTGCCCGTTGACGCACAGCTTACGGGCGATGAACCAGAGAAACTGCTCGCACAACTTTCCTCGCTGGCTTCTGGCAACTAATTCAGCCGCGGCAGCGTTTAATTGACGGAGCAATGAATGACGCTGCCTTATCTCTCCCTCACCGATGCACGAAATCTTCATCTCACCGCGCAAGGGCTGTTAAACAAGCCCCGTCGTCGCGCGTCGCCGGAAGATATTCTGGCTACCATTTCTCGCATGTCCTTGCTGCAAATCGATACCATCAATATTGTTGCCCGTAGTCCATATCTGGTGCTTTTCAGTCGTCTGGGAAATTATCCTGCGCAGTGGCTGGATGAGTCTCTGGCGTGTGGCGAATTAATGGAATACTGGGCGCATGAAGCCTGCTTTATGCCGCGTAGCGATTTTCGTCTTATTCGCCACCGCATGCTGGCACCTGAAAAAATGGGCTGGAAATACAAAGATGCCTGGATGCAGGAACATGCGGCGGAAATTGCACAGTTAATTCAGCATATTCGTGATAAGGGGCCGGTACGTTCAGCCGATTTTGAGCATCCTCGTAAAGGGGCGAGCGGCTGGTGGGAGTGGAAGCCGCATAAACGGCATCTGGAAGGGCTCTTTACCGCCGGAAAGGTGATGGTGATTGAACGGCGCAACTTCCAGCGCGTTTATGATTTAACCCACCGAGTCATGCCTGACTGGGATGATGAGCGCGATCTCGTTTCGCAAACAGAAGCAGAAATCATCATGCTGGATAACAGTGCGCGCAGCCTGGGAATATTTCGCGAACAGTGGCTGGCGGATTACTACCGGCTGAAACGTCCGGCGCTGGCGGCGTGGCGCGAAGCGAGGGCTGAACAGCAGCAAATCATTGCTGTGCATGTTGAAAAATTGGGTAATCTTTGGCTGCATGCTGATTTTCTGCCGCTACTCGAACGTGCGCTCGCCGGAAAGCTCACTGCAACGCACAGCGCGGTACTTTCGCCTTTTGATCCTGTTGTCTGGGATCGTAAACGGGCAGAGCAACTTTTTGATTTTAGCTACCGGCTGGAGTGCTACACGCCAGCGCCCAAACGCCAGTATGGTTATTTCGTTCTACCGTTATTGCATCGTGGGCAATTAGTTGGGCGAATGGATTCTAAGATGCATCGCCAGACTGGCATCTTTGAAGTGCTCTCTCTCTGGCTACAGGATGGGGTAAAACCAACAGTGACCCTTCAAAAAGGGCTGCGTCAGGCGATTACGGATTTTGCTCACTGGCAGCAGGCAACGCGAGTAACAATAGGGCGCTGCCCGCACGGTTTCTTTACCGATTACCGCACTGGCTGGGAAATAGACCCCGACGCATAAATGATTATGATAAGATTTATGCATTCATAACCCGATCCATCTGGAGGAACTATGGATCATCGTCTGCTTGAAATCATTGCCTGCCCGGTTTGCAACGGCAAACTTTGGTATAACCAGGAAAAACAAGAACTTATTTGCAAACTGGACAACCTGGCTTTTCCGCTGCGCGATGGCATTCCAGTGCTGCTGGAAACGGAAGCCCGCGTGCTGACTGCTGATGAGAGTAAATCATGAGTTTTGTGGTCATTATTCCCGCGCGCTACGCTTCCACGCGTCTGCCAGGTAAGCCGCTGGTCGATATTAACGGCAAACCCATGATTGTTCATGTACTCGAACGCGCGCGCGAATCAGGAGCCGAGCGCATCATCGTCGCAACCGATCATGAGGATGTCGCCCGCGCTGTTGAAGCTGCTGGCGGTGAAGTATGCATGACGCGTGCAGATCACCAGTCAGGTACAGAACGCCTGGCGGAGGTTGTCGAAAAATGCGCGTTCAGCGACGACACGGTGATTGTGAATGTGCAGGGTGATGAACCGATGATCCCCGCGACAATCATTCGTCAGGTTGCCGATAACCTTGCCCAGCGTCAGGTTGGAATGGCGACCTTGGCTGTGCCTATCCACAGTGCGGAAGAAGCCTTTAACCCGAATGCGGTTAAAGTTGTTCTCGACGCCGAAGGTTATGCGCTCTACTTCTCGCGTGCCACTATTCCGTGGGATCGTGACCGTTTTGCGAAAGGTCTGGAAACCGTAGGAGATAACTTCCTGCGCCATCTCGGCATTTATGGCTATCGTGCAGGTTTTATCCGCCGCTATGTTAACTGGCAGCCAAGCCCGTTAGAACATATCGAAATGTTAGAACAGCTTCGTGTGCTGTGGTATGGAGAAAAAATCCATGTTGCTGTCGCCCAGGAGGTTCCTGGCACCGGTGTAGATACTCCCGAAGATCTTGAGCGTGTTCGCGCTGAAATGGCTTAATTTTTCCCCACGACACTCCATCTCAATTTTGGGAGGAGTGTCGTAGCGTTACGATTCTCTTCATTTTTTCCCTTCAACAATTGATCTCATTCAGGTGACATCTTTTACATTGGCGCTCATTATGAAAGCAGTAGCTTTTATGAGGGTAATCTGAATGGAACAGCTGCGTGCCGAACTAAGCCATTTACTGGGCGAAAGATTGAGTCGTATAGAGTGTGTGAATGAAAAAGCAGACACAACTCTGTGGGCGTTGTATGACAGCCAGGGAAACCCGATGCCGCTCATGGCGCGAAGTTTTTCTACCCCGGGGCAGGCCAGACAGCTGGCATGGAAAACCACCATGCTGGCTCGGAGCGGGACTGTTCGCATGCCGACTATCTATGGCGTGATGACGCATGAAGAACATCCCGGCCCCGATGTCTTGTTGCTGGAGCGGATGCGCGGTGTTTCTGTGGAAGCTCCCGCAAGAACGCCAGAGCGCTGGGAACATCTGAAAGATCAAATTGTTGAAGCATTGCTGGCCTGGCACCGTCAGGACAGCCGCGGATGTGTTGGCGCGGTTGACAATACTCAGGAAAATTTCTGGCCTTCCTGGTATCGTCAGCACGTTGAAATGCTGTGGGCGACGCTCAATCAGTTCAATAACACAGGTTTAACCATGCAGGATAAGCGGATTCTGTTTCGCACTCGTGAATGTCTGCCGGTGTTGTTTGAAGGTTTTAACGATAATTGTGTGCTGATTCACGGCAATTTCTGTTTGCGTAGCATGCTGAAAGATTCCCGTAGCGATCAGCTCCTGGCGATGGTCGGACCGGGGTTAATGCTCTGGGCACCGCGTGAGTATGAATTATTCCGGTTGATGGATAACACCCTGGCGGAAGATTTGCTCTGGAGTTACCTTCAACGCGCGCCAGTGGCAGAGTCTTTCATCTGGCGGCGTTGGCTGTATGTGTTATGGGATGAAGTTGCGCAACTGGTCAATACCGGGCGATTTAACCGTAGCAACTTTGATCTGGCGACTAAATCACTCCTGCCGTGGCTCGCCTGACGTACCTTTTAGCCACTGCCAGATGCGGCCAAGCGTTTCATAGCCAACGCGGTCGCTATGCATTAACCAGACCGGAGAGGGGATTGCCCGTTCCCACGGATTAAGCGGCGAGTCGATTGCCAACTGGTTCGCCGGGGCTGGCAGCGGATTTAGCCCTTCCTGCTGAAAAAAGATCATCGCGCGTGGCAAATGAGACGCAGATGTCACCAGCAGGAAAGGGGCATCGCCAATCGCCTGTTTCACTGCGGCAGCTTCTTCTTCGGTATCTTTTGGTAAATCCAGTGTGATAATTTGCTCGCGTGGGACACCCAGCGATTGCGCCACTCTGGCACCTACTTCCGCTGTACTCACCGCATTGGTTTTTGCTACGCCTCCCGTGAAGATCAGCTTTGATCCCGGATTTTCGCGCCATAAGCGAATACCTTCATTCAGGCGCGGCAAACTGTTATTGATTAAATTAGAGCTCGGTGCCCACTGCGGGTTCCAGGTATAACCACCTCCGAGCACCACGATATAGTCCACTTTTTGCGAATTATTCCATGTCGGATAGGTGCTTTCGATGGGACGCAGCAGGCGGTCGGCTACCGGTTGCAAACTCAATAACAAGAGCGCCAGCCACCCAATGCTAATAAAAATCTTCCCGGTTTTTTGAAAACGGCTAAACCACAGCAGCGCCAGGCCAGCGCCAATAATCAACAACATCAGCGGAAGTGGCAGCAACATATTGCCAATCACTTTTTTCAGTGTAAAAAGCATCCTTTTTGGTTCCTTTTTTGACCATATAGCAAGGGATCGCCAGCGATATTACACCAGACGGGTTCATTCTCGCCGTGGCTGTGACAAAATAGCGTCTTTATCAGAAAACGTCTTAGCCAACCGGTGGAGAAAGCAATGCAGGATCGCAATTTTGATGATATTGCGGAAAAGTTTTCCCGTAACATTTACGGCACCACCAAAGGGCAGCTTCGACAGGCTATTCTGTGGCAAGATCTCGATCGCGTGCTGGCGGAAATGGGCGCGCAAAAACTGCGTGTGCTGGATGCCGGTGGCGGTGAAGGGCAGACCGCAATCAAAATGGCCGAGCGCGGGCATCAGGTCATTTTATGCGATCTCTCTGCGCAGATGATCGACCGCGCAAAACAGGCGGCAGAAGCAAAAGGTGTGAGCGACAACATGCAATTTATACATTGCGCCGCTCAGGATGTTGCTTCACATTTGGAAACGCCCGTTGATCTGATATTGTTCCATGCGGTGCTGGAGTGGGTGGCCGATCCCCGCAGCGTATTGCAGACCCTGTGGTCCGTGTTGCGTCCAGGCGGTGTGTTGTCGTTAATGTTCTACAATGCGCACGGCTTGCTGATGCATAACATGGTCGCCGGGAATTTTGATTACGTGCAGGCGGGAATGCCGAAAAAGAAAAAACGGACGCTTTCGCCAGATTATCCACGCGACCCGGCGCAGGTTTATCTGTGGCTGGAAGAAGCTGGTTGGCAAATTATGGGTAAGACAGGCGTTCGCGTGTTTCATGATTATCTGCGTGAAAAGCACCAACAGCGCGACAGCTATGAAGCATTACTTGAATTAGAAACGCGTTATTGCCGTCAGGAACCGTATATTAACCTGGGGCGTTATATTCATGTCACCGCGCACAAACCGCAGAGCAAGGATAAAGTATGAGTGAATTATCCCAGACAGTCCCCGAACTGGTTGCCTGGGCCAGAAAAAATGACTTCTCCATCTCGCTGCCGGTAGACCGACTCTCTTTTCTGCTGGCTGTTGCCACGCTGAATGGCGAGCGTCTTGATGGTGAGATGAGTGAGGGCGAGCTGGTGGATGCGTTCCGCCATGTGAGTGATGCGTTTGAGCAAACCAGCGAAACCATCGGCGTGCGCGCCAACAACGCGATCAACGATATGGTGCGTCAACGTCTGCTGAACCGCTTTACCAGCGAGCAGGCGGAAGGGAATGCTATTTATCGCCTGACGCCGCTCGGCATCGGCATTACTGACTACTACATCCGTCAGCGCGAGTTTTCTACGTTGCGCCTTTCTATGCAGTTGTCGATTGTGGCGGGTGAGTTAAAACGTGCAGCCGATGCCGCTGAAGAGGGCGGTGATGAATTTCACTGGCACCGCAACGTCTATGCGCCGCTGAAATATTCGGTAGCGGAAATTTTCGACAGCATCGACCTGACGCAACGTCTGATGGACGAACAGCAGCAGCAGGTGAAGGACGATATCGCTCAGTTGCTGAATAAAGACTGGCGGGCGGCGATCTCCAGCTGTGAATTGTTGCTTTCGGAAACTTCCGGAACGCTGCGTGAATTGCAGGATACGCTGGAAGCGGCAGGCGACAAACTCCAGGCCAATCTGTTGCGCATTCAGGATGCCACTATGACCCATGACGATCTGCATTTTGTCGATCGTCTGGTGTTCGATCTGCAGAGCAAACTCGACCGTATTATCAGTTGGGGCCAGCAATCCATCGACTTGTGGATTGGCTACGATCGCCACGTACACAAATTTATTCGTACCGCTATCGATATGGATAAAAACCGCGTCTTTGCCCAGCGTTTACGCCAGTCGGTACAAACCTATTTTGATGAGCCGTGGGCGCTGACTTACGCCAATGCCGATCGTCTGCTGGATATGCGTGACGAAGAGATGGCACTGCGCGATGAAGAAGTGACCGGGGAACTTCCGCCAGATTTAGAGTACGAAGAGTTTAACGAGATCCGCGAACAACTCGCAGCGATTATCGAAGAGCAGCTCGCCGTCTATAAAACCAGGCAAGTACCGCTGGATCTTGGTCTGGTGGTACGCGAATATCTGGCGCAGTATCCGCGTGCGCGTCACTTTGACGTCGCGCGTATTGTTATTGATCAGGCGGTACGCCTCGGCGTAGCGCAAGCAGACTTCACCGGACTGCCAGCGAAATGGCAGCCGATTAATGATTACGGAGCCAAGGTACAGGCGCATGTCATCGACAAATATTGAACAAGTGATGCCGGTTAAGCTGGCGCAGGCGCTGGCGAATCCGTTATTTCCGGCGCTGGATAGCGCCTTACGTTCAGGCCGCCATATTGGCCTCGACGAACTGGATAATCATGCTTTCCTGATGGATTTTCAGGAATATCTGGAAGAATTTTACGCGCGTTATAACGTGGAGCTAATCCGCGCGCCGGAAGGTTTCTTCTATTTACGTCCACGTTCCACCACCATCATCCCACGTTCCGTGTTGTCGGAACTGGACATGATGGTCGGGAAAATCCTCTGTTATCTCTATCTCAGCCCGGAACGGCTGGCGAACGAGGGGATCTTTACCCAGCAGGAACTGTATGACGAACTGCTCACCCTGGCCGATGAAGCAAAATTGCTGAAACTGGTGAACAATCGTTCTACCGGTTCAGACGTTGACCGCCAGAAGTTGCAGGAAAAAGTACGCTCTTCGCTCAACCGTCTGCGTCGCTTAGGCATGGTGTGGTTTATGGGCCACGACAGCAGCAAGTTCCGCATTACCGAATCGGTGTTCCGCTTTGGTGCCGATGTGCGTGCGGGCGACGATCCGCGTGAAGCACAACGTCGTCTGATTCGCGATGGTGAAGCAATGTCGCTGGAAAATCACCTGCAACTCAATGACGAAACTGAAGAGAATCAGCCAGATAGCGGAGAGGAAGAATAATGATTGAACGCGGTAAATTTCGCTCACTGACGCTGATTAACTGGAACGGCTTTTTTGCTCGCACCTTTGACCTGGATGAGTTGGTCACGACGCTTTCCGGCGGTAACGGTGCGGGTAAATCCACCACGATGGCGGCGTTTGTTACGGCGCTCATTCCCGACTTGACCCTGCTGCATTTCCGTAACACCACGGAAGCCGGGGCTACCAGCGGTTCGCGCGATAAAGGTCTGCACGGTAAGCTGAAAGCGGGTGTCTGTTATTCGATGCTCGACACCATTAACTCGCGCCACCAGCGCGTGGTGGTCGGTGTGCGTCTGCAACAGGTTGCCGGACGCGATCGTAAAGTGGATATCAAGCCGTTTGCCATTCAGGGACTGCCGATGTCGGTGCAGCCGACACAGCTGGTGACCGAATCCCTGAACGAACGTCAGGCGCGCGTGCTGCCGCTTAACGAGCTCAAAGACAAGCTCGAGGCGATGGAAGGCGTGCAGTTTAAACAGTTCAACTCCATTACCGATTACCACTCGCTGATGTTCGATCTGGGCATCATCGCGCGTCGTCTGCGCTCAGCGTCTGATCGTAGTAAATTCTATCGTCTGATCGAAGCTTCGCTGTACGGCGGGATCTCCAGTGCCATTACCCGTTCTCTGCGCGACTACCTGCTGCCGGAAAACAGCGGCGTGCGTAAAGCGTTCCAGGACATGGAAGCGGCGCTGCGTGAAAACCGTATGACGCTGGAAGCGATTCGCGTCACCCAGTCGGACCGCGACCTGTTTAAACATCTGATCAGCGAAGCCACCAACTACGTGGCGGCGGACTACATGCGTCACGCCAACGAGCGCCGTGTCCATCTCGATAAAGCGCTGGAGTTTCGTCGCGAGCTACATACTTCGCGTCAGCAACTGGCGGCGGAGCAGTACAAACATGTCGATATGGCGCGTGAACTGGCAGAGCACAACGGTGCCGAGGGCGATCTGGAAGCGGATTATCAGGCGGCCAGCGATCACCTGAACCTGGTGCAAACCGCACTGCGTCAGCAGGAGAAGATCGAACGTTACGAAGCAGATCTCGATGAACTGCAGATCCGTCTCGAAGAGCAAAATGAAGTGGTGGCAGAAGCCATCGAGCGTCAGGAAGATAACGAAGCGCGCGCGGAAGCCGCCGAACTGGAAGTGGACGAGCTGAAAAGCCAGCTTGCCGACTACCAGCAGGCGCTGGACGTCCAGCAAACGCGTGCGATCCAGTACAACCAGGCGATTGCTGCGCTTAATCGCGCCAAAGAACTGTGCCATCTGCCCGACTTAACCGCCGACAGCGCCGCCGAATGGCTGGAAACCTTCCAGGCGAAAGAGCTGGAAGCGACCGAAAAAATGCTCTCTCTTGAGCAGAAAATGAGCATGGCGCAAACCGCGCACAGCCAGTTTGAGCAGGCTTATCAACTGGTGGTCGCAATCAACGGCCCGCTGGCGCGTAACGAGGCGTGGGATGTCGCCCGCGAACTGCTGCGCGAAGGGGTCGATCAGCGTCACCTGGCAGAGCAGGTTCAGCCACTGCGGATGCGCTTAAGCGAACTGGAACAGCGTCTGCGCGAGCAGCAAGAAGCTGAGCGTCTGCTGGCAGATTTCTGCAAACGTCAGGGCAAGAATTTTGATATCGACGAACTGGAAGCCCTGCATCAGGAACTGGAAGCGCGCATTGCCTCTCTTTCTGACAGCGTTTCCAACGCCCGTGAAGAGCGCATGGCACTGCGTCAGGAACAAGAACAGCTGCAATCCCGTATTCAGAGCCTGATGCAGCGTGCGCCGGTTTGGCTGGCAGCGCAAAACAGCCTCAATCAGTTGAGCGAGCAGTGCGGTGAAGAGTTCACCTGCAGCCAGGATGTCACCGAATATCTGCAACAACTGCTGGAGCGTGAGCGCGAAGCGATTGTTGAACGTGATGAAGTGGGCGCGCGCAAAAACGCTGTCGATGAAGAGATCGAACGTTTAAGCCAGCCAGGCGGCTCCGAAGACCAGCGTCTGAATGCGCTGGCCGAGCGTTTTGGCGGCGTGCTGCTGTCAGAAATTTATGACGACGTTAGCCTGGAAGATGCGCCGTACTTCTCGGCGCTGTATGGCCCGTCTCGCCACGCCATTGTGGTGCCGGATCTGTCTCAGGTGGCCGAACAGCTGGAAGGCTTAACCGATTGTCCGGAAGATCTCTACTTGATCGAGGGGGATCCGCAGTCGTTCGATGATAGCGTGTTCAACGTCGATGAGCTGGAAAAAGCGGTGGTGGTGAAAACCGCCGAGCGTCAGTGGCGTTACTCGCGCTTCCCGGAAGTGCCGCTGTTTGGTCGCGCGGCGCGTGAAAGCCGGATCGAAAGCTTGCACGCCGAGCGCGAATTGCTCTCTGAACGCTTTGCTACGCTCTCCTTTGATGTTCAGAAAACCCAGCGACTGCATCAGGCATTCAGCCGCTTTATTGGCAGCCATCTGGCAGTGGCGTTTGAGTCCGATCCAGAAGCCGAAATTCGCCAACTGAACAGCCGTCGTGTCGAACTGGAGCGGGCGTTGAGTAATCATGAAAATGATAACCAGCAGCAGCGAATTCAGTTTGAGCAGGCGAAAGAGGGCGTTGCGGCACTGAACCGTATCCTGCCGCGTCTCAACCTGTTAGCGGATGACTCACTGGCGGATCGTGTCGATGAAATCCGCGAACGTCTTGATGAAGCTCAGGAAGCCGCGCGTTTTGTTCAGCAGTTTGGCAATCAACTGGCGAAACTGGAGCCGATCGTTTCTGTGTTGCAGAGCGACCCGGAACAGTTCGAACAGTTAAAAGAAGATTACGCGTATTCTCAGCAGATGCAGCGCGATGCCCGTCAACAGGCATTTGCCCTGACTGAAGTGGTACAGCGTCGTGCGCACTTTAGCTACTCTGACTCGGCAGAAATGCTGAGTGGGAACAGCGATCTCAACGAAAAACTGCGCGAACGTCTGGAGCAGGCGGAAGCGGAACGTACTCGTGCTCGTGAAGCGTTGCGCGGCCACGCTGCGCAGTTGAGTCAGTACAACCAGGTACTGGCTTCGCTGAAAAGTTCTTACGACACCAAAAAAGAGCTGCTTAACGATCTACAACGAGAACTGCAGGATATCGGCGTGCGTGCCGATAGCGGGGCAGAAGAGCGGGCGCGTATTCGCCGTGACGAATTGCATGCGCAACTGAGCAATAACCGTTCACGCCGCAATCAACTGGAAAAAGCGCTGACCTTCTGCGAAGCGGAGATGGACAACCTGACCCGCAAACTACGCAAGCTGGAGCGGGATTACTTTGAGATGCGCGAGCAGGTAGTGACCGCGAAAGCGGGCTGGTGTGCGGTAATGCGCATGGTGAAAGATAATGGCGTTGAGCGCCGCTTACACCGTCGTGAGCTAGCCTATCTCTCCGCTGATGATTTGCGTTCCATGTCGGATAAGGCGTTAGGTGCGCTGCGTCTGGCGGTGGCGGATAACGAACATCTGCGCGACGTGCTGCGCATGTCGGAAGATCCAAAACGACCTGAGCGCAAAATCCAGTTCTTCGTGGCGGTTTATCAGCATCTGCGCGAACGTATTCGCCAGGATATTATTCGTACCGATGATCCGGTGGAAGCTATCGAGCAGATGGAAATCGAACTTAGCCGTCTGACCGAAGAGTTAACTTCTCGCGAACAGAAACTGGCGATCAGCTCCCGCAGTGTGGCGAACATCATTCGCAAAACCATTCAGCGCGAACAGAACCGTATCCGCATGCTCAACCAGGGCTTGCAGAGCGTATCGTTCGGTCAGGTGAACAGTGTGCGTCTGAACGTGAACGTGCGTGAAACCCACGCCATGCTGCTTGACGTGCTTTCAGAACAGCATGAGCAACATCAGGATCTATTCAAGAGCAACCGTCTAACCTTCTCGGAGGCTCTGGCAAAACTGTATCAGCGACTTAATCCACAAATTGATATGGGTCAGCGCACGCCGCAAACCATTGGTGAAGAACTTCTGGATTACCGTAACTACCTGGAGATGGAAGTTGAGGTTAACCGTGGTTCCGATGGCTGGTTGCGCGCGGAGTCTGGCGCACTGTCGACCGGTGAGGCTATCGGTACGGGTATGTCGATTCTGGTGATGGTGGTACAGAGCTGGGAAGATGAATCTCGCCGCCTGCGCGGTAAAGATATCTCTCCTTGCCGTCTGCTATTCCTCGATGAAGCTGCGCGACTGGATGCCCGTTCCATCGCCACGCTGTTTGAATTGTGTGAGCGTTTGCAAATGCAGCTCATCATCGCGGCACCTGAAAATATCAGCCCGGAGAAAGGCACCACCTATAAACTGGTGCGTAAAGTCTTCCAGAATACCGAACACGTTCACGTCGTCGGCCTGCGAGGATTTGCGCCGCAACTCCCTGAAACGCTTCCAGGTACGGATGAAGCGCCTTCTCAGGCAAGTTAAGTTCAAGGCGGCAGCGATGCCGCCTTTTTTTTCGAAAAACTCCGTTTCTGCACTAAAAAAATGCCGCATTATGGCGCGCTTTTCTTTAAACTTCTTTACATTAGGTTGTGTAAAAACGTACCGACGTTTATATACTGAAGGTAAGCTTGATAAGTAACAGGCTTGCTCGTCATACTTTCATGAGTATTGGCGTTGTAAAGGCAGTTAAGATAAAACAGCCTGGCTATTCAGAGTATGATAAAAACAGGGGGCAAGGGATGTTGCTTAACATGATGTGTGGTCGTCGGCTTTCGGCAATCAGTTTGTGCCTGGCCGTAACATTCGCTCCACTGTTCAGTGTGCAGGCTGATGAGCCTGAGGTTATCCCTGGTGACAGCCCGGTGGCTGTAAGTGAACAGGGAGATGTACTGCCGCAGGCGCAAGCCACGGCAATAATGGCGGGGATCCAACCGCTACCTGAAGGTGCGGCAGAAAAGGCCCGCACGCAAATTGAATCACAATTACCTGCAGGTTATAAGCCGGTTTATCTTAACCAGCTTCAACTCTTGTATGCAGCACGCGATATGCAGCCGATGTGGGAAAATCGTGATGCAGTTAAAGCTTTCCAGCAGCAGTTGGCGGAAGTGGCGATTGCCGGTTTTCAACCGCAGTTTAACAAATGGGTGGAGTTACTGACTGACCCTGGCGTTAACGGTATGGCACGTGATGTGGTGCTATCGGATGCAATGATGGGGTATCTCCATTTCGTCGCAAACATTCCGGTCAAAGGTACCCGCTGGCTGTACAGCAGTAAACCTTATGCGCTCTCAACACCGCCGCTCTCGGTCATTAACCATTGGCAGGTGGCGCTGGATAACGGTCAACTGACCACGTTTGTCACAGGGTTGGCACCACAGCATCCGCAATATTCAGCAATGCATGAATCTTTGCTGAACTTATTGAGTGATTCCAAACCGTGGCCGCAACTGACCGGTAAAGCAACGCTACGCCCTGGTCAATGGAGTAACGACGTCCCGGCGCTGCGCGAGATTTTGCAGCGTACAGGTATGCTCGAAGGTGGGCCGAAAATAGCACTGCCGGGCGATGAAACATCGACAGGCGCGGTAGTTAGTCCGTCTGCCGCTGCAATTGAAACAGCCGAAACTAAGCCGATGGGTAAGCAAACTACAGCTCGCAGTAAACCTGCGCCAGCCGTCCGAGCTGCCTATGATAATGAGCTGGTGGAAGCCGTGAAACGTTTTCAGGCATGGCAAGGCTTAGGGGCAGATGGCTCTATTGGCCCGGCAACGCGAGACTGGTTAAACGTCACGCCTGCACAGCGAGCGGGCGTGCTGGCGCTCAATATCCAGCGATTGCGCTTGCTGCCATCCGAGCTTTCTACTGGCATCATGGTTAACATTCCGGCCTATTCGCTGGTCTATTATCAGAACGGCAATCAAGTGCTGGATTCAAGGGTCATTGTCGGTCGTCCCGATCGCAAAACGCCGATGATGAGCAGTGCCTTAAACAATGTGGTGGTAAACCCGCCGTGGAACGTACCACCGACGCTGGCACGCAAAGATATTCTGCCAAAGGTGCGTAACGATCCCGGTTATCTTGAAAGCCATGGCTATACGGTTATGCGCGGCTGGAACAGCAAAGATGCGCTTGACCCGTGGCAGATTGACTGGTCGACGATAACCGCATCGAATTTGCCGTTCCGCTTCCAGCAAGCTCCTGGCCCGCGAAATTCGCTAGGACGGTATAAATTTAATATGCCGAGTTCAGACGCTATCTATTTGCATGACACGCCGAATCACAATCTTTTCAAACGTGAAACGCGCGCGTTGAGTTCTGGCTGTGTGCGGGTGAATAAGGCGTCGGATCTGGCAAATATGCTGCTGCAGGATGCTGGCTGGAATGACAAGCGTATCTCCGATGCTCTAAAGCGGGGTGATACCCGTTACGTTAATATTCGTCAATCGATACCGGTTAATCTTTACTATCTGACCGCTTTTGTTGGTGCAGATGGTCGAACCCAATATCGTACAGATATTTACAATTATGATCTGCCGGCACGATCCAGCTCGCAAATTGTCTCAAAAGCGGAACAATTAATCAGGTAAATGAAGTAGTTCGGGAAAATCTGTTGTCGTAATAATTAGCATTTTCGGGGGCTATTCTCTGTAGCCCCCGTCGCTGCTGGGGGTGAGTCATCTTGACGTCAGCTTTATGGGCGGTTAAGGTGCCTCTTGTGCGCCAGAAGTGCATATAAACGATAACATTGACCTGTAGACTTGATTATCATGGACAAATTCGACGCTAATCGCCGCAAACTACTGGCGCTTGGTGGTGTTGCACTTGGTGCCGCCATCCTGCCGACGCCTTCATTTGCGACACTCTCTACCCCACGTCCGCGCATTTTGACACTTAACAATCTCCATACCGGAGAGTCAATTAAGGCGGAGTTTTTCGATGGCAGAGGCTATATTCAGGAAGAATTGGCAAAACTAAACCATTTTTTCCGCGATTTCCGCGCGAACAAAATAAGGTCCATCGACCCAGGATTATTCGACCAGTTATATCGCCTGCAAGGGTTGTTAGGCACTCGCAAGCCAGTACAGCTCATTTCTGGCTACCGTTCGATTGACACCAATAATGAATTACGCGCCCACAGCCGTGGAGTAGCAAAGAAAAGCTATCACACTAAAGGGCAGGCGATGGACTTCCATATTGAAGGTATTGCGTTAAGCAATATACGCAAAGCAGCGTTATCTATGCGCGCAGGTGGTGTAGGATATTACCCACGCAGTAACTTTGTGCATATTGATACCGGGCCAGCGCGGCACTGGTAACAATCGCTTAACGAAACAGGGGCAGTATGAATTATCGTATTATTCCGGTCACCGCATTTTCCCAGAACTGTTCATTGATCTGGTGTGAGCAAACTCGCCTGGCCGCACTGGTCGATCCGGGTGGCGATGCGGAAAAAATCAAACAGGAAGTTGACGCCAGCGGCCTGACGCTAATGCAGATCCTGCTGACGCATGGTCATCTGGACCACGTTGGCGCAGCGGCGGAACTGGCACAACACTACGGTGTGCCAGTGCTTGGCCCGGAAAAAGAAGATGAGTTCTGGCTGCAAGGCTTGCCTGCGCAGAGTCGCATGTTTGGCCTGGAAGAGTGTCAGCCATTAACGCCAGATCGCTGGCTGAATGAAGGCGACACTATCAGCATAGGGAATGTGACTTTACAGGTGTTACATTGCCCAGGGCATACGCCAGGCCATGTGGTTTTCTTTGATCATCAGGCAAAACTGTTGATTTCTGGCGACGTCCTTTTCAAAGGCGGAGTAGGGCGCAGTGACTTCCCACGAGGCGATCACAATCAACTGATTTCTTCAATCAAAGATAAATTGCTGCCATTGGGGGATGACGTGACATTTATTCCGGGTCACGGACCATTATCCACTCTTGGTTATGAGCGCCTGCATAACCCCTTCCTGCAAGACGAAATGCCCGTCTGGTAAAAGCGCATAAAAAAGCCCGCTTTTAATGCGGGCCTGGATTTCTGACAAAGTGCGCTTTGTTTATGCCGGATGCGGCGCGAGCACCTTATCCAGCTTACAAAATCGTGCAAATTCAAAATATTGCAGGGGACGCGTAGGCCTGATAAGCGTAGCGCATCAGGCAATGTTGCGTTTGTCATCAGTCTCAGCCCGCTTTCAGCGGGCTTCATTGGTTTTAACGCTTACAGCACAGCCACAATCGCTTCGCACAGCGGCGCCATATTATCTGGCGTCATTCCGGCCACGTTTACGCGACCAGAAGCAACAGCGTACACGCCAAACTCTTCACGCAGACGCAGTACCTGTTCTTTTGTCAGGCCACTGAAAGAGAACATACCATTCTGTTTGATGATAAAGCTAAAGTCGCGGTTTGCGCCTTTCTCCTGCAGTGTATTAACAAATAACTGACGCATACGCTGAATGCGCTGGCGCATATCGGTCAGCTCTTGTTCCCAGATCGCACGCAAAGCCTCGTTGCTCAGGATCGTAGCAACAACCGAAGCCCCGTGAGCCGGTGGGTTAGAATAGTTTGCACGAATTACTGCTTTCATCTGGCTGAATGCACGATCGACGGTTTCACTGTCTGCGGCAACCAGAGTACAAGCGCCAACACGCTCGTTGTACAGGCCAAAGTTCTTAGAGTAGGAACTGGCGACGATCAGCTCTTTATGCAGAGCCGCGAAAGCGCGCAGACCTTCAGCATCCTCTTCCAGACCACGGGCGAAACCCTGGTAAGCGAAGTCAAATAGCGGCAGCCAGCCTTTCTCAACAGAAAGCTGCGCCAGTGTTTGCCATTGCTCCAGTGTAGGATCGATGCCGGTAGGGTTATGGCAGCAGCCGTGGAACAGGACAACGTCACCAGCCTGAGCTTCGTTCAGACTGTTAACTAAAGCGTCGAAGTCCAGAGTGTGATTTTCTGCATCGTAATAAGCGTATTCACGAACTTCCAGACCCGCAGAGTTAAATACGCTCTTATGGTTTGGCCAGCTTGGGTTGCTCACCCACACGCGCTTAACGCTGGTATTTTTTGCCAGGAAATCGGCGGCTACACGTAATGCACCGGTACCACCTGGGGTCTGGGCTGTACGTGCGCGTTTGTCATTGATTAAGGCGCTACCTTTACCAAACAGCAGTTCCTGAGTACAACGACCAAATTCAGGAATACCGTCAATGCCGAGGTAGTTTTTGGTGGTTTCATTTTCGAGCAGATACTGTTCAGCCTTTTTAACGCTGGTCAATACCGGGGTTTTGCCCGTCTCATCTTTATAGACACCAATCCCGAGGTTAATTTTGCCGGGACGTTCATCGGCACGAAACAGATCGGCCAGGCCCAGAATCGGGTCGGCAGGAGCGGCGGTAATGTTCTCAAACATGACGAGGTTCCATTATGGTTACAGAAGGGAAGTCCGCTATCAGGGTAACGGGAGATTTACAAAATTCCAACTATTACTGATGAAAACGCAGGCTGTTTTTTCAAGACGTGAGATTGCTCTGGAAGGCATAAAAAAACAGGACCAAAGTCCTGTTTTTTCGGCATTTAACAAAGAGGTCTGCTATTAGAACTGGTAAACGATACCTACAGCAACGGTATCATCAGAACCTACGCCCAGTTTGTTGTCAGAATCGATCTGGTTGATGATGTAGTCAACATAGGTGGACATGTTTTTGTTGAAGTAGTAGGTTGCGCCCACTTCAACGTAGTTCACCAGATCAACATCACCGATGCCTTCTACGTCTTTCGCTTTAGATTTGGTGTAAGCGATGGACGGACGCAGACCAAAGTCAAACTGGTATTGCGCAACTAACAGAACGTCTTGCGTTTTGTTGGCAAAGCCACCAGTGATCGGGGTGGCGTTACGGGTTTCACCGTAGTTTGCAGCCAGGTAGATGTTATTTGCATCATACTTCAGACCAGTTGCCCACTGTTCAGCTTTTTTACCCTGGCCGAGAGGCTGAGCTTCTTGCAGGTCGGTGCGGTCAGCTGCACCATAAGCACCAACGATACCAAAGCCTTCGAATTCGTAGCTGATGGAACCGCCAACACCGTCGCCGTTAGAACGTCGTGCAGTATCACGCTCGTTTTTACCCAGGTACTGAACAGCGAAGTTCAGGCCATCAACCAGACCAAAGAAGTTGGAGTTACGGTAGGTAGCAACGCCGCCTACACGACCAACGAAGAAGTCATCGCTGTATGCGGTATCGCCACCGAACTCTGGCAGCATATCGGTGTAGCCCAGTGCGTCATAAACAACACCGTAATTACGACCGTAATCGAAAGAACCTACGTCAGCGTATTTCAGACCAGCGAATGCCAGACGGGTTTTGTTGCCAGTTTGAGCGTCAGCACCTTCAGAGTTGTTACCCTGGAAGTTGTATTCCCACTGACCGTAACCGGTCAGATCGGAATTGATTTGAGTTTCCCCTTTAAAACCAAGGCGGGCATAGGTCATGTCACCATTGCCACCGTAACTGTTTTCACCGTTATCCTTGGAAAAATAATGCAGACCGACAGCTTTACCGTACAGATCTACTTTGTTGCCATCTTTGTTATAGATTTCTGCAGCGTTTGCAGTACCTGCTACTAACAGAGCAGGGACAATCACTGCCAGAATATTGCGCTTCATCATTATTTATTACCCTCATGGTTTTTTTTATAACACCTGCCACTGCCGCCAATAAGTTCTGTCAATGAATCTTTACGGAACTATTGATGAGAGTTTGGTGTTTTATGTATCTGCAGGCATCTTTCCATTCAAACTAACGTTTCGCTACCGTGAAAGTGCTACAAAGATAAAGATATAGTTACAAAAAGCAAAAATGTGTAACCAATGGTAAAATTCAAGGGACTTTGTGAACGCCGTCATATTTCCATTGGACTTTAATGATATTTGCAGTGAATTTGATCTATTTATATGATTTCCTTATGTTTAAATTAACTAAACGAAAATTTTCTTTCTGATCATTTTTCCCCGCAGTCTCACTGAATCACGCTTTCAGGCGTCCAGAAAGCCAAAAATAAGTATAAAAATTGTGCTATCAGCTAAGAAATTGCTAATCCGCAATAAGACTGTGGGTTAATTTTTTGTTCGCAAATATTTCAGAGAAATATTCCGTAACAGGAAGAGGGGCCTTGAGGGGTTGCAAATAGATTGATTGACTTAACAAACAGATAACTTGACAGAAGGGGATAAAAAAGAGCCAGCGTGCGCTGGCTCTTTCAGGAAGTGAATTAGAAGCTGGCGTTACGCGGAGTACGTGGGAAAGGAATCACGTCACGCACGTTCTGTACGCCGGTCACGTAGGCAATCAGGCGTTCAAAGCCAAGACCGAAACCGGAATGTGGAACAGTACCGTAGCGACGCAGATCGCGATACCACCAGTAATCTTCTTTGTTCAGGCCCATCTCCAGCATGCGCTCGTCCAGCACGTCCAGACGCTCTTCACGCTGCGAACCACCAATGATCTCACCGATACCCGGCGCCAGAACGTCCATTGCGGCAACGGTTTTACCGTCTTCGTTAAGGCGCATATAGAACGCTTTAATGTCTTTCGGATAGTTTTTAACCACTACCGGTGCTTTAAAGTGTTCTTCCGCCAGATAACGCTCGTGCTCAGAAGAGAGATCGACGCCCCAGTAAACCGGGTTTTCAAATTTCTTACCGCAGTTTTCAAGGATGGTGACTGCTTCGGTGTAATCAACCTGGGCGAAGTCTGCTTCAATGAAACGTTCCAGGCGGCTTACAGCATCTTTGTCCACGCGTTCAGCGAAGAATTTCATGTCGTCAGCACGTTCTTCGAGAACTGCTTTGAAGACATATTTCAGCATGGCTTCAGCCAGACCGGCGATATCGTTCAGATTAGCAAACGCGACTTCTGGCTCCAGCATCCAGAATTCCGCCAGGTGACGACTGGTGTTGGAGTTTTCAGCACGGAATGTCGGGCCGAAGGTATAAATTTTCGACAGCGCACAGGCATAAGTTTCGCCGTTCAACTGGCCAGATACGGTCAGGAAAGACTCTTTACCGAAGAAGTCTTTGTCGAAATCCACTTTGCCCTGATCGTTACGCGGCAGGTTTTCCAGATCCAGCGTTGAAACGCGGAACATTTCGCCAGCGCCTTCGGTATCGGACGCGGTAATCAGCGGCGTAGAAACCCAGAAGAAGCCCTGCTCGTTAAAGAAGCGATGCAGTGCCTGTGCCAGCGTGTGGCGAACGCGTGCTACTGCGCCAATCAGGTTGGTACGCGGACGCAGGTGAGCGACTTCACGCAGATATTCGATGCTGTGGCGTTTTGCGGCCATCGGGTAAGTGTCTGGATCTTCAACCCAACCGGCAACTTCAACGTTGCTGGCCTGAATTTCAAATTGTTGCCCCTGGCCCGGCGATGCCACGACTTTACCCGTCACAATGACCGAGCAACCGGTGGTCAGACGCAGTACGTCTTCATTGTAATTGGGCAGAGAATTATTGATGACAGCCTGTACAGGATCAAAGCAGGAACCGTCATAAACGGCGAGGAAGGAGATGCCAGCTTTTGAATCTCGGCGGGTACGTACCCATCCGCGCACGGTGACTTCGCTGTCAACGGCTACGCGGCCCTGGAGTACGTCGGCTACAGGCACAACGCTCATAATATTCTCTCTGTTAATAGTCGGAAAAAATAAACACTTGTCCACCCTTCAATGGGGGGATACCTATGTTACCTGGCATCTGCAATCAGACAAGCAGAATTCGCAGGCAGGACAAAAGATTTCGGAATAAAAGGCAAAAAAGGGAGCCGAATAGCTCCCTGATGATATTAACTGGCTTTTTTAATCTGTGGAAGATCGAACGCTTTGCAAAGCGCCCGGACAAACGCTTTGTCATGGCAGATAGTTTTGCCAGGACTGTCAGAAAGCTTCGCCACCGGCTTGCCATTACACTCCACCAGCTTAATGACAATATTCAGGGGCTTAACCTGTGGGATATCACAAGTCAGGCGCGTGCCAATGCCAAAACTCAGTTGCACGCGGGAAGAGAAGTGGCGATAAAGCTCCACCGCTTTGCGTAAATCCAGATTGTCAGAGAAAACCAGGATTTTGCTCTGCGGATCAATTCCCAGCTTCTCATAATGCGCGATGGCTTTTTCGCCCCATTCTATTGGGTCACCAGAGTCATGACGCAGGCCCTGGTAGCGGCTGGCAAACTCCACGCCGAAATCACGTAAGAATGCATCCATCGTGATGCAGTCGGTTAAAGCAATACCCAGTTGATCGGGATATTCATTGAGCCACGCGGCAAGAGCGGCGCGCTGACTGTTGGCGAGAACCGGGCTAATTTGTTGATGCGCCTGGAACCATTCATGTGCCTGCGTTCCCATCGGGGTGAGCGACAGACGACGCGCCAGATCGTAATTGCTGGTGCCAACAAACCACTTTTCCTGTTGCAGACGTTTAACGATGGTTTCCTGAACTTCTCGGGAAAAACGGCGACGGGTACCAAAATCCATCAGATGGAAGCGTGACATATCGAGATCGGCAGTTAACGCCGAGAAGTCGACTAATTTGCTTTCCAGCGTATCGAGGGCTTGCGCAACGTCGGCCTGCGGTGAGCGATAGCGGTGTACCAGTTCACTAATGACTGCAAGCAAAGGAACTTCCCAGAGGATGACTTCACGCCACGGGCCGCTTAAGCGAATATCCAGCTTGCCGTTATCGTTGGTGACGGTGACCTGATCCGGGTTAAAGCGGAACTCACGCAGCCAGTTGAGATAGTCGGCCTTAAAGAAAGGCAGGGCAGAGAGCCACTGATATTCATCATCCCGCAGGCGCAAGTATTGCATCGCCTGAACCTGTTCACGAATAGCATCGGCATATATACCCAGCAGGTCGTCGCCACGGCAACGAAACTCTGCGGCGACATGCACATCATCGTAGTGATGAAACACGGCTTGCTGCATATGCAACTTATAAGCATCTGTATCCAGCAACGAGTGCAGAACAGGAGAAGCGAATTGTGTCATAGGTGCGCAGTAGCGTCCTCTTACGGGAGCGTTTAGTACAATAAACATCTACAGGAACTGCTGGAGTATACCTTGTTTCTTAATTTATTGAACCCCGATCACACCATATGCCACCTTTGCGGTCGAGGGCATTTTGTGGCGCATGTTATAAAAATGTAGCGAAAAGAGCGTTTGTGCCTGAAAAGATGAAGATTCTGCGTAGCGCGATTTACGCAACAGGAATAGACTGAACACCGGACTCTACAAAAGATGCGAAAGGTTCTTTATGACTCAACAGCCACAAGCCAAATACCGTCACGACTATCGTGCGCCGGACTACCAGATTACTGATATTGACTTGACCTTTGACCTTGATGCGCAAAAGACGGTGGTTATCGCTGTCAGCCAGGCTGTCCGTCATGGCGCATCAGATGCTCCGCTTCGTCTCAATGGTGAAGATCTCAAACTGGTTTCCATTCATGTTAATGATGAGCCGTGGACCGCCTGGAAAGAAGAAGAGGGCGCACTGGTCATCAGTAATTTGCCGGAGCGTTTTACGCTCAAGATTGTTAATGAAATTAGCCCGGCGGCGAATACTGCGCTGGAAGGGCTTTATCAGTCAGGCGATGCGCTTTGCACCCAGTGTGAAGCCGAAGGTTTCCGCCATATTACGTACTATCTTGATCGCCCGGACGTACTGGCGCGTTTTACCACCAAAATTATTGCCGATAAAACCAAATATCCGTTCCTGCTTTCCAACGGTAACCGCGTTGCGCAAGGCGAACTGGAAAACGGACGTCACTGGGTACAGTGGCAGGACCCGTTCCCGAAACCGTGCTACCTGTTTGCGCTGGTGGCAGGCGATTTTGATGTGCTGCGCGACACCTTCACCACGCGTTCTGGTCGCGAAGTGGCGCTGGAGCTGTATGTCGATCGTGGCAACCTCGACCGCGCACCGTGGGCGATGACTTCCCTGAAAAATTCCATGAAGTGGGATGAAGAACGCTTCGGTCTGGAATACGACCTCGACATCTATATGATCGTTGCGGTGGATTTCTTCAACATGGGCGCGATGGAGAATAAAGGTCTTAACGTCTTTAACTCCAAATATGTGCTGGCGCGTACCGACACCGCCACCGACAAAGATTACCTTGATATTGAACGCGTTATCGGTCATGAATATTTCCATAACTGGACCGGTAACCGTGTGACCTGCCGCGACTGGTTCCAGCTTAGTCTGAAAGAAGGTTTAACGGTGTTCCGCGATCAGGAGTTCAGTTCTGATCTTGGTTCCCGCGCAGTTAACCGCATCAATAATGTGCGCACCATGCGCGGATTGCAGTTTGCGGAAGACGCCAGCCCGATGGCGCACCCGATCCGCCCGGACATGGTCATTGAAATGAACAACTTCTACACCCTGACCGTTTACGAGAAGGGCGCGGAAGTGATTCGTATGATCCACACTCTGCTTGGCGAAGAAAACTTCCAGAAAGGGATGCAGCTCTATTTCGAGCGCCATGATGGCAGCGCGGCAACCTGTGACGACTTTGTTCAGGCGATGGAAGATGCGTCGAATGTCGATCTCTCCCATTTCCGCCGTTGGTACAGCCAGTCCGGTACGCCGGTTGTGACCGTCAAAGATGACTACAATCCGGAAACCGAGCAGTACACCCTGACCATCAGCCAGCACACGCCTGCTACGCCGGATCAGGCAGAAAAACAGCCGTTGCATATTCCGTTTGCCATCGAACTGTATGATAACGAAGGTAAAGTGATCCCGTTGCAGAAAGGCGGTCACCCGGTTAATTCGGTGCTGAACGTTACTCAGGCGGAACAGACCTTTGCCTTTGATAATGTCTACTTCCAGCCGGTGCCTGCGCTGCTGTGCGAATTCTCTGCGCCAGTGAAACTGGAATATAAGTGGAGCGATCAGCAACTGACCTTCCTGATGCGTCATGCGCGTAATGATTTCTCCCGCTGGGAT
This sequence comes from Escherichia sp. E2586, assembly GCF_005781105.1. Taxonomy (NCBI): domain Bacteria; kingdom Pseudomonadati; phylum Pseudomonadota; class Gammaproteobacteria; order Enterobacterales; family Enterobacteriaceae; genus Escherichia; species Escherichia sp. E2586. The sequence continues at coordinate 76,552 of NZ_VATN01000025.1, read as the reverse complement.
GCGGCGCAAAGCCTGCTGGCAACCTACATCAAGCTGAACGTCGTCCGTCATCAGCAAGGTCAGCCGCTGTCTCTGCCGGTGCATGTGGCTGATGCTTTCCGCGCGGTACTGCTCGATGAGAAGATTGATCCGGCGCTGGCGGCAGAAATCCTCACGCTGCCTTCCGTCAATGAAATGGCGGAACTGTTCGATATCATCGACCCGATAGCTATTGCCGAAGTGCGCGAAGCACTCACCCGTACTCTGGCGACTGAACTGGCGGATGAGCTGCTGGCTATTTATAACGCGAATTACCAGAGCGAGTACCGCGTTGAGCATGAAGATATTGCCAAACGCACTCTGCGTAATGCCTGCCTGCGCTTCCTTGCTTTTGGTGAAACGCATCTGGCTGATGTGCTGGTGAGCAAGCAGTTCCACGAAGCGAACAATATGACCGATGCGCTGGCGGCGCTCTCTGCGGCGGTTGCCGCACAGCTGCCATGCCGTGACGCGCTGATGCAGGAGTACGACGATAAGTGGCATCAGGACGGTCTGGTGATGGATAAATGGTTTATCCTGCAAGCTACCAGCCCGGCGGCGAATGTGCTGGAGACGGTGCGCGGCCTGTTGCAGCATCGCTCATTTACCATGAGTAACCCGAACCGTATTCGTTCGTTAATCGGTGCATTTGCGGGCAGCAACCCGGCAGCGTTCCATGCTGAAGATGGCAGCGGTTATCAGTTCCTGGTGGAAATGCTTACTGACCTCAACAGCCGTAACCCGCAGGTGGCTTCGCGTCTGATTGAGCCGCTGATTCGCCTGAAACGTTACGATGCTAAACGTCAGGAGAAAATGCGTGCGGCGCTGGAGCAGTTGAAAGGACTGGAAAATCTCTCTGGCGATCTGTACGAGAAAATAACTAAAGCACTGGCTTGATAAAAACATGCCTGATGCGACGCTTGCCGCGTCTTATCAGGCCTACAAACCCGTTGAAATTGCTGGTTTTGTAGGCTGGATAAGGCGTTTACGCCGCATCCGGCAACCGTGTCCAACTGCCTGATGCGACGCTTGACGCGTCTTATCAGGCCTACAAGCCCGTTGAAGCTGCTGGTTTTGTGCGCCGCATCCGGCATATTAACCATGACGCCGAATCGGTTGTTCAGAATGCCCACGATGCATCACCCGCTGCAACACTTCCGCTTCCAGCTCCGCTAATCGTACTGATCCTAACCGGCGCGGACGGGGGATATCCACCGTCAAATCCAGACCAATTTTTCCTTCTTCAATTAACAGCACCCGGTCAGCCATCGCTACCGCTTCGCTCACATCATGCGTCACCAGCAAAACAGTAAAGCCATGATCCTGCCAGAGTGACACAATCAAATCCTGCATCTCCAGCCGCGTTAAAGCGTCCAGCGCACCGAGTGGTTCATCAAGCAACAATAAACCCGGTCGATGGATCAACGCTCGCGCCAGCGCCACACGCTGTTTCTGCCCGCCAGAAAGTGCGGCCGGCCATTCCCCGGCGCGATTCTCCAGCCCTACCGCAGCCAACGCCCGACGAGCGGCATCGCGCCACTGGCCTTTAAGGCCTAACCCAACGTTATCAATCACCGATTTCCATGGCAGCAGACGCGCATCCTGAAACATCATTCGCGTATCATCCTGAATCTCAGCCAGCGGTGTTGTACCTGCCAGCACATCGCCTGCGGTAGGCGTTTCCAGCCCGGCCAGCAGGCGCAGTAGGGTACTTTTACCGCCGCCGCTGCGGCCCACTACCGCCACAAACTGGCCTGCCGGAATATGCAAATCCAGTTGGTTCAGGACGATATTTTCCGCGTAATGTTTGCTTACCGCATTGAGCAGTAGCGGCGTACCCTGGTTCAGACGAGCAGTATTCATACAGTGGCCTCCTTCAGATGATAAGCCGGGTTCCAGCGCAACCAGAGACGCTCTAAAAGTTGCGCACTGACATCAGCAAGTTTGCCGAGCAGGGCGTAGAGAATAATGGCAACCACCACCACGTCCGTTTGCAGAAACTCCCGCGCATTCATCGCCAGATAACCAATGCCAGAATTAGCAGAAATGGTTTCAGCAACAATCAGCGTCAGCCACATCAGACCTAACGCGAAGCGCACGCCGACCATAATTGAGGGTAGGGCACCAGGCAGGATCACATGGATAAACAGCGGTAATCCGGATAAGCCATAGCTTCGCGCCATTTCCACCAGCCCGCGATCGATATTACGGATGCCGTGCCAGGTATTGATATAAATGGGGAAAAGCGTGCCGAGCGCCACCAGAAAGATTTTCGCGGATTCATCAATGCCAAACCACAAAATCACCAGCGGGATCAGTGCCAGATGCGGCACGTTGCGCAACATCTGAATTGAGGTATCCAGCAGCCGTTCTCCCCAGCGAGATAGTCCGCTAATCAGCCCCAGAATCAACCCCAGCGATCCGCCAATTGAAAAGCCAATCAGCGCCCGCCAGGAGCTGATCGCCAGATGCTGCCACAATTCGCCGCTGGCGGAGAGCGTCCAGAACGCCATCACCACCCCTTCCGGTGAGGGCAAAATACGCGTCGACAACCAGCCAACTGAGGAGGCCAGTTGCCACACCGCCACGATGCCCACCGGTAAAAACCAGGGGGCAACGCGCAATAACCACTTCTTCACTGGCGTTGCCATCATCGTGTTCCTTAGCTTTGCGCGACTTTACGGGGGATAAAATCATTCGCCACCGCTTCGCCTTGCGGATTCAGCGGTTGTGGCTGGGGAATTTCCGGGATGGCGACATCCAGAAGCGGGAACAGCAACTCGCCAACCCGATACGCTTCTTCCAGATGTGGATAGCCCGAAAGCACAAAACTGTCGATGCCAAGCGCGGCGTATTCGTTGATTCGTGCAGCGACCGTAGGACCATCGCCCACCAGCGCCGTCCCGGCACCGCCGCGGACTAAGCCAACGCCCGCCCATAAATTGGGGCTGATCTCCAGATTGTCGCGCTTGCCGTTATGTAGCGCCGCCATTCGCTGTTGTCCTACGGAATCCGTCCGAGCGAATGCGGCCTGTGCTTTGGCGATAGTTTCATCATCAAGATGCGAGATTAACCGCTCGGCGGCCTGCCACGCTTCGTCGTTAGTTTCGCGGACAATAACGTGCAGGCGAATACCGAAACGAATTTTTCGTCCATGCGCGGCAGCTTTCGCCCGCACTTGTTCGATTTTCTCTTTAACCAGTTCTGGTGGTTCGCCCCAGGTGAGGTAGAGATCAACTTGTTCTGCCGCCAGCTCCTGGGCGACGTCTGACGATCCGCCAAAGTAAAGCGGAGGATATGGCTGTTGAATCGGCGGGAAGAGCAGTTTGGCTCCCCGCACATGAATATGTTTTCCGTTGAAATCGACGGTTTCGCCCAGCAATAAACGTCGCCAGACCTGGGTAAATTCCGCCGAGGCTTCGTAACGCTCGCTATGATTAAGGAACACGCCGTCGCCTGCCAGCTCTTGTGGATCGCTGCCTGTGACCAGGTTAAACAATGCACGCCCATTAGAGAGACGGTCAAGCGTGGCGGCCTGGCGGGCGGCAACGGTAGGTGAGGTTACGCTGGGGCGCAGGGCGACAAGAAACTTCAGCCGCTGCGTCACCGGGATCATCGACGCCGCAACCAGCCACGCATCTTCACACGATCGCCCCGTTGGAATTAGCACACCGGTAAAGCCAAGACGATCCGCCGCTTGCGCAATTTGTTGCAGATAACCGTGAGCAACCGGGCGTGAACCTTCTTCCGTTCCCAGGTAATGTCCGTCACCGTGGGTCGGTAAAAACCAGAACATATTCAGACTCATAATTGTTTTCCTTCCAGTTGCGTGGGCTGCCAGATGCGCTGGCGAATATCGACTTTTTTCGGCACCAGACGGTTTTCATAAAACAGATCTGCTGTTTGCTGCTGTAAGGCGGCAACCTCGGCGTTAACCGGTTGGATGGTGGTAGGAGGGCGATGATCTAAGTAAGAGGCAATCACCGGTGCCGGTAAGCCCATCATTTTTGCCAGTAAAGCGATACTCTGTTCGCGTTGGCTGCGGGTTAACGCATCGGCCTCGGTGAAGGTTTCCAGTACGCCCTGAATAAAGGCGCCGTTCTTCTCCGCATATGGACGAACTGCCAGATAAAACGATCCGGTTTGATTGAGACTGGTGCCATCTTTCAACACCCGCACGCCGCCCTGTAATAACGCGGCGGAGTAGTAGGGATCCCAGATAGCCCAGGCATCGACGTTACCTTGCTGGAACGCGGCGCGGGCATCGGCGGGCGTCAGGTAAGTGGGCTGGATATCGGTGAATTTAAGCCCGGCCTGTTGCAGGGCGCGCAGTAAAAGGTTGTGCGAACTGGAACCTTTCTGAAAGGCAACTTTGTGGCCTTTAAGATCGGCCACGGTTTTGATCGGGCTGTTTTCTGCCACCAGAATCACTTCGGCTTTTGGCTTTGGTGGCTCGACGCCCACGTACACCAAATCAGCCCCGGCGGCCTGAGCAAAGATTGGTGGAATATCCCCGGTACTGCCGAGATCAATACTGCCAACGTTTAACGCCTCCAGCATCTGCGGGCCAGCGGGGAACTCCACCCACGAGATTTTTGTTTGTGGATAGCGTTTTTCCAGCATTTGGTAATTTTTCGCCAGTACCGAACTGATATTGCTTTTCTGATAGCCAATCCTTAACGCCTCTGGCGAAGACTCTGCGGCAAAAGCGAGTGTAGAGACGCTAAGTAATCCCGCCAGCGCCAGTTTAATGATCTTACGCATGGGCATTACCTCGCAGAGAATGAAGATCAGGAACCTGAACATCGCGGCGGTGCAACGCCTGCCAGAAAGTTTCCAGGGCGGTATCAAGACGGGTTTGCAGATTTGGCGTGAACAGCGGCTTGTGTTGGTAATCAATCACCTGCGAGTCATCGGCAAACACGCCGTGCAGGATCTCCTGGGCTTTCAGCGCACTTAAAACTGGTTTAAGGGCATAATCAACCGCCAGCAGATGAGCCACCGTGCCGCCCGTCGCCAGTGGCAGTACCACTTTGCCTTGCAACGCACGTTCTGGCAGCAGGTCGAGCAGGGTTTTCAGCGCGCCGGAATAGGCGGCTTTATACACAGGTGTGGCGACAATCAGCCCATCAGCCTGTTGCAGCTGTTCGGTGAAGGTCTTGAGTGCCGGACTATCGAAACGGGCATAGAGCAGATCTTCCGGGGCGAAGTTTTGCAGATTCCAGTGATAAACCTCAACATCCAGGCCGTTCAGTTGTTCCCGCGCATATTCCAGTAAGGAACTGGAGCGAGAAGGAAAGCGAGGGCTACCCGCCAGGGTGATGACACGCATACTCTCTCCTTATAACCAATTGTTCTTGTTTTGTTAACATTGATAACAATTCGGTCAGTCTGACAGAGGGCGTTCGTGAGTCGAAATGATTTATCTGAAGAAGGAAAGCCAAAAAAAGCATAAAAAAGGCGCAACAAGAAAACGTTTGCTATTTATTGCCGCAGGTCAATTCCCTTTTGCTGCGAACTCGCACATAATACGCCCCCGGTTTGCACACCGGGAATCCAGGAGAGTTCATGTACTACCCCTTCGTTCGTAAAGCCCTTTTCCAGCTCGATCCAGAGCGCGCACACGAGTTTACTTTTCAGCAATTACGCCGCATCACCGGAACACCGTTTGAAGCGCTTGTTCGGCAAAATGTTCCAGCGAAGCCGGTTAACTGTATGGGACTGACCTTTAAAAACCCGCTTGGTCTGGCAGCCGGTCTTGATAAAGACGGGGAGTGTATTGATGCCCTTGGTGCAATGGGATTTGGATCGATCGAGATCGGTACTGTCACCCCGCGTCCACAACCAGGAAACGATAAACCTCGTCTTTTTCGCCTGGTAGATGCTGAAGGTTTAATAAACCGTATGGGTTTTAATAACCTCGGCGTTGATAACCTCGTAGAGAACGTTAAAAAAGCCCATTACGACGGTGTTCTGGGAATCAATATCGGCAAAAATAAAGATACTCCGGTTGAGCAAGGCAAAGATGACTATCTGATTTGTATGGAAAAAATCTACGCCTATGCAGGATATATTGCCATCAATATTTCATCACCAAATACCCCGGGATTACGCACTCTGCAATATGGCGAAGCGCTGGATGATTTATTAACGGCAATTAAAAATAAACAAAATGATCTGCAAGCGCACCACCACAAATATGTACCAATAGCAGTGAAGATCGCGCCGGATCTTTCTGAAGAAGAGTTGATCCAGGTCGCCGATAGTTTAGTTCGCCATAATATTGATGGCGTCATTGCAACTAATACGACCCTCGATCGTTCTTTAGTTCAGGGAATGAAAAATTGTGATCAAACCGGTGGCTTAAGTGGTCGTCCCTTACAATTAAAAAGTACGGAAATTATTCGTCGCTTGTCGCAGGAATTAAACGGCCGCTTACCGATTATTGGTGTTGGTGGTATTGACTCGGTAATCGCTGCTCGCGAGAAGATAGCTGCGGGGGCTTCTTTGGTGCAAATTTATTCCGGTTTTATTTTTAAAGGTCCGCCGCTGATTAAAGAAATCGTTAACCATATCTAATTATTTCTTTCATTTTCTCTTTATAAGATAATCAGGGCTTTATTTTCAGCCCTGGTTGTTTTATATTCATTGCTGTTACTTATTTAGACATTTTGTACTTTTCTTGTTGAGGTTATTAAGCGAAGCGACAATGGAATATGTTGCAGTGGATTTATAGGGTAGAGGAGAAGCATATGCGAATTAAACCAGACGATAATTGGCGTTGGTATTATGATGAAGAGCATGATCGAATGATGCTTGATTTAGCCAATGGCATGCTATTTCGCTCACGTTTTGCGCGCAAGATGTTGACACCAGACGCCTTTTCTCCTGCGGGATTCTGCGTTGATGACGCCGCGCTCTATTTCTCGTTTGAAGAAAAATGCCGCGACCTTAACTTATCAAAAGAACAAAAAGCTGAACTGGTGCTTAATGCGCTGGTGGCAGTTCGTTATCTCAAACCGCAAATGCCGAAAAGCTGGCATTTTGTTTCTCATGGTGAAATGTGGTCGCCAGTGCCGGGTGATGCAGCCTGTGTCTGGTTAAGCGATACCAATGAACAAGTCAGCCTTCTGGTTGTTGAATCTGGTGAAAATGCCGCGCTGTGCCTCCTTGCGCAGCCTTGTGTTGTCATCGCTGGTCGCGCCATGCAACTGGGTGACGCCATCAAAATTATGAATGACAGGCTGAAACCTCATATGAGTTATGACAGCTTCAGCCTTGAACAGGCCGTTTAACCTTTCAGTTTCAATGCAGTCTTCGGTACACAACTACAGCAAAGAATTGTCCCGTCGTCGCTCATAGCTGATTTTTTCAGCGGGGTGACTTCGCCTTCCAGAAGCTGAACTCGACAACTTCCACATATGCCCGCGCGACAAGAATAGGGGATCCGAATCCCTTGATTTTCTAATTGTTCTAACAATACCTGTTGATTATTACCGCGAAATGCCAGTCCTTGCCAGTCGATATCTACATTCGCATCCATTTGCTGCTTTGTCGGGAGAGTATCGTCTGAGGCTGCCGCGCCGTAGATTTTCGCCGGTGCAGTAGCAAGAATTTCCACTGCATCACCAACACGAACAACGCCACTATTGCGGGCAATTAAATTCTGACCAAAATCGACATCGCCATTATCCTGGGCAGTACGGAAGGATTGCAGCGTTTTTAACGGTTCGCCTGCCGGATGCTTTTGTCCTTTTTCCGGGCTGACAGTGGTGAAAATGCAGCGGCTGCAGGGCTTTACCACGTCAAACACCACATCGCCAATGCGAATCACTTTCCAGGTATCTTCTTCCCAGGCTGCCGCGCCGGAAACCACCAGATTGGGGCGAAATTGCTCCATTTTTACACTTGCCGGGCAGCGTTGCTGCACATCACGCAGTGAGGCTTCATTAGCGAGCAGATACGGATAGCCATCAGCAAACGACAAGGGTACAGTGTTATGGCGTTTTACGCGCCGTGTCATCTGCGGTCCTACCCAGCGCAATTGCACTTCACGGGAGAAAAAGCCGCTTAACCATTTGTTGATCTCATCTGGCGCAATGCGTGCAGTAAAATGGTTACCCCACACTTCGGTTGGCGCGTCCTGCATAGCGAAATCAGCAAAACGGATGTATGCGCTGCTGCCATCTGGCGCGGTGAGATGTAAGCCGTCATGCACGGGCGAAGGGGTAAATCGCACCATCTGCGGAAACTGGCGGGCAGTAATAAACGTACCGTCAGCTTCTGTAACCATGAAGATGCGATCGAAGGCCAGACCGCTGACATCAGCCAGAGCATGTGTCAGACCGATGCCGCGCATCGATTTAACAGGATGAATAAAAAGCCGGGTTAATGTCGTCACGGTGCGGTCCTCAAATGAAAATAAGCCCTCAACTTTATGACATGACGCGCTTATTAGCTATAATGCGCAACAATTTTCTTAGTGCCTATCCCGTTAGGCTATTTTATTTGTCAGTTTAGCCCTGGGCAGTGCTCGAAATCCTCACGTACTGGTGTACGTTCCGGTTTCTCCATGCTGTCCATGTCCAAACTGACTGCAACAATTACGCCTACTGCGGTAGGCCTTAGAGTAAAAGTGACGATATGAATTCTCTGTTTGCCAGTACGGCCCGTGGGCTGGAAGAGCTGTTAAAAACTGAACTCGAAAACCTGGGGGCCGTTGAATGCCAGGTGGTTCAGGGTGGGGTCCATTTCAAGGGCGACACGCGGCTTGTTTACCAGAGCCTGATGTGGAGTCGCCTGGCCTCGCGTATTATGTTGCCGCTGGGCGAGTGCAAGGTTTACAGCGACTTAGACCTTTATCTCGGCGTTCAGGCGATCAACTGGACAGAGATGTTTAATCCTGGCGCGACCTTTGCTGTCCACTTCAGCGGTCTGAATGACACTATCCGCAACAGCCAGTACGGCGCGATGAAAGTCAAAGATGCGATCGTTGATGCTTTCACCCGTAAGAATTTGCCGCGTCCGAATGTCGATCGCGATGCGCCGGATATCCGCGTGAACGTGTGGCTAAATAAAGAAACCGCCAGCATCGCTCTCGATTTAAGTGGTGATGGTTTGCATCTGCGCGGCTATCGCGATCGTGCGGGTATTGCGCCGATCAAAGAAACTCTGGCGGCGGCAATTGTGATGCGTTCCGGTTGGCAGCCAGGAACACCGCTGCTCGATCCAATGTGTGGTTCTGGTACGTTGCTGATTGAAGCGGCGATGCTGGCGACCGACCGCGCACCGGGCTTGCACCGCGGGCGTTGGGGCTTTAGCGGCTGGGCGCAACATGATGAAGCTATCTGGCAAGAAGTAAAAGCGGAAGCGCAAACCCGCGCCCGTAAAGGTCTGGCTGAGTACAACTCTCATTTCTACGGTTCCGACAGCGATGCGCGGGTGATTCAACGTGCGCGCACCAACGCCCGTCTTGCGGGGATTGGCGAACTGATCACTTTTGAAGTGAAAGATGTCGCGCAATTGACCAATCCGCTGCCAAAAGGACCGTACGGTACAGTGTTGAGCAACCCGCCTTACGGCGAACGTCTGGACAGCGAACCGGCGCTGATTGCGCTGCATAGCCTGCTGGGCCGAATCATGAAAAACCAGTTCGGCGGCTGGAATCTCTCTTTATTCAGTGCCTCGCCGGATCTGTTAAGTTGCCTGCAGCTGCGTGCAGACAAACAGTACAAAGCGAAAAACGGTCCATTAGACTGCGTGCAGAAAAATTACCACGTTGCCGAAAGCACTCCAGACAGCAAACCGGCAATGGTGGCAGAAGACTACGCCAACCGTCTGCGTAAGAACCTCAAAAAATTCGAGAAGTGGGCGCGTCAGGAAGGCATTGAATGCTACCGCCTGTACGACGCCGATCTACCGGAATACAACGTTGCCGTTGACCGTTATGCCGACTGGGTGGTGGTGCAGGAGTATGCGCCGCCGAAAACCATTGATGCGCACAAAGCGCGTCAACGTCTGTTCGATATTATCGCGGCGACCATTTCGGTACTCGGGATTGCGCCAAACAAACTGGTGCTGAAAACCCGTGAACGCCAGAAGGGCAAAAATCAGTACCAGAAACTGGGCGAGAAGGGCGAGTTTCTTGAAGTTACCGAATATAACGCTCACCTGTGGGTGAACCTGACGGATTATCTTGATACTGGTTTGTTCCTCGATCACCGTATCGCCCGTCGTATGCTCGGTCAGATGAGCAAAGGCAAAGATTTCCTCAACCTGTTCTCCTATACCGGTAGCGCCACTGTGCACGCGGGATTAGGCGGCGCGCGCAGCACCACTACGGTGGATATGTCGCGTACCTATCTGGAGTGGGCAGAACGTAACCTGCGCCTTAACGGCTTAACCGGTCGTGCGCATCGCCTGATTCAGGCCGACTGCCTGGCGTGGTTACGTGAAGCAAATGAACAGTTCGATCTGATATTTATCGATCCACCAACCTTCTCTAACTCGAAACGAATGGAAGATGCGTTTGATGTTCAGCGCGATCATCTGGCGCTGATGAAAGATTTGAAACGTCTGCTGCGTGCAGGTGGGACGATCATGTTCTCGAACAACAAACGTGGTTTCCGTATGGATCTTGACGGACTGGCAAAACTGGGACTGAAAGCACAAGAAATTACGCAAAAAACGCTCTCCCTGGATTTCGCCCGTAACCGCCAGATCCACAACTGCTGGCTGATTACCGCAGCCTGAAAGGAATAGTAATGTCATTAATCAGTATGCATGGCGCATGGCTGTCGTTCAGCGACGCGCCGCTTCTCGATAACGCAGAACTGCATATCGAAGATAACGAACGTGTTTGTCTGGTGGGCCGTAACGGCGCGGGCAAATCGACGTTAATGAAAATCCTCAACCGTGAACAGGGGCTGGATGACGGTCGCATTATTTACGAGCAGGATCTGATCGTTGCGCGTTTGCAGCAGGATCCGCCGCGTAACGTTGAGGGTAGCGTTTATGATTTCGTTGCCGAAGGCATTGAAGAACAAGCGGAATACCTGAAACGCTATCACGATATTTCGCGCCTGGTGATGAACGACCCGAGCGAGAAGAATCTTAACGAACTGGCGAAGGTTCAGGAACAGTTGGATCACCACAACCTGTGGCAACTGGAAAACCGCATCAACGAAGTGCTGGCACAGCTGGGATTAGATCCTAACGTCGCGCTGTCGTCGCTTTCCGGCGGCTGGTTGCGTAAAGCCGCATTAGGGCGAGCGCTGGTGAGTAATCCGCGCGTGTTGCTGCTCGATGAACCGACTAACCACCTGGATATTGAAACCATCGACTGGCTGGAAAGTTTCCTGAAAACGTTCAACGGTACGATTATTTTCATCTCCCACGACCGTTCATTTATTCGCAATATGGCGACGCGTATTGTCGATCTCGATCGCGGCAAACTGGTCACCTATCCGGGTAATTACGACCAGTATCTGCTGGAAAAAGAAGAAGCCCTGCGCGTGGAAGAACTACAAAATGCCGAGTTCGATCGCAAACTGGCACAGGAAGAAGTGTGGATCCGCCAGGGGATCAAAGCACGCCGTACCCGTAATGAAGGCCGCGTGCGTGCGCTGAAAGCAATGCGTCGCGAGCGTGGCGAACGTCGCGAAGTGATGGGTACTGCAAAGATGCAGGTAGAAGAGGCCAGTCGCTCCGGTAAGATCGTTTTCGAAATGGAAGACGTTTGCTACCAGGTTGACGGCAAGCAACTGGTGAAAGATTTTTCTGCCCAGGTTCTACGTGGCGACAAAATTGCCCTGATTGGTCCGAATGGGTGCGGCAAAACCACGCTGCTGAAACTGATGCTTGGTCAACTTCAGCCGGACAGCGGACGCATTCATGTCGGCACTAAACTGGAAGTCGCCTATTTTGACCAGCACCGCGCGGAACTCGATCCCGACAAAACGGTGATGGATAACCTTGCTGAAGGTAAGCAAGAGGTGATGGTTAACGGTAAACCGCGCCATGTACTGGGCTATTTACAGGACTTCCTGTTCCATCCGAAACGGGCGATGACGCCGGTGCGCGCGCTCTCTGGCGGGGAACGTAACCGTCTGCTTTTGGCGCGTCTGTTCCTGAAACCCAGTAACTTACTGATCCTCGACGAACCGACCAACGATCTCGATGTTGAAACGCTGGAACTGCTTGAAGAGCTGATCGACAGCTACCAGGGTACAGTATTGCTGGTTAGTCACGATCGTCAGTTTGTTGATAACACCGTAACAGAGTGCTGGATCTTCGAAGGTGGCGGCAAAATTGGCCGTTATGTCGGCGGTTATCACGACGCGCGCGGACAGCAAGAACAGTATGTGGCGTTAAAACAGCCTGCGGTGAAAAAAAACGAAGAAGTAGCTGCGCCGAAAGCAGAAACTGTAAAACGCAGCAGTAGCAAACTAAGCTATAAATTGCAGCGCGAATTAGAACAGTTACCGCAACTGCTTGAAGATTTAGAAGCAAAACTGGAAGCCTTACAGGCGCAGGTGGCAGATGCCTCTTTCTTCAGCCAGCCACATGAGCATACGCAAAAAGTGCTCGCTGATCTGACTGCCGCTGAACAGGAACTGGAGCAGGCTTTTGAACGTTGGGAATATCTTGAAGCGTTAAAAAATGGTGGCTGATCGCTAATCAGTTAAGTGAAAAGAGAGACTGCTGATAACGGCCAAATTGCCTGATGCGCTACGCTTATCTGGCCTGGGTGGAAACGTCAATTTATTGCGTTTCCACGAGCTCCCTGAGCGGATAATGCGGTAGTTCAGCATCCGGCATTAAAAGCGAGTGCTATGTCAGCATTCTGTAGAATAGCGCATCATTAAGGAGTACCAATGTGCGAACATCATCATGCCGCGAAGCACATCCTGTGCTCGCAGTGTGACATGCTGGTGGTTTTACCCCACCTTGAGCATGGTCAGAAGGCGGCATGTCCTCGGTGTGGCACAACGTTAACCGTTGCGTGGGATGCCCCTCGACAGCGTCCTACCGCTTATGCGTTGGCTGCACTGTTCATGCTGCTGCTGTCCAACCTGTTCCCTTTTGTCAATATGAACGTTGCGGGGGTAACCAGTGAGATTACGTTGCTGGAAATCCCGGGCGTACTGTTTTCCGAGGACTATGCCAGCCTCGGTACTTTTTTCCTGTTGTTTGTGCAACTGGTCCCCGCGTTTTGCCTGATTACTATTTTACTGTTGGTTAATCGCGCGGAAATACCTGTTCGTTTAAAAGAACAACTGGGGCGGGTACTTTTTCAGCTTAAAACCTGGGGAATGGCGGAGATTTTCCTTGCCGGTGTGTTGGTCAGTTTTGTCAAACTGATGGCTTACGGCAGCATTGGCGTGGGCAGTAGTTTCATTCCCTGGTGTTTATTTTGTGTGCTGCAATTACGCGCCTTTCAGTGCGTTGATCGCCGCTGGTTATGGGATGATATTGCCCCGATGCCAGAGCTTCACCAGACGCTGAAACCGGGCATAACGGGAATACGCCAGGGGCTGCGCTCTTGCTCATGCTGTACGGCAATTCTTCCTGCCGATAATCCCGTGTGTCCGCGCTGTGGCACCAAAGGATATGTTCGACGCAAAAACAGCCTGCAATGGACGTTGGCACTGCTTTTTACGTCGATCATGTTATATCTCCCGGCGAACATCTTACCCATTATGGTGACCGATTTTTTAGGCTCTAAGATGCCGTCGACCATTCTCGCCGGGGTCATCTTATTATGGAGCGAAGGCTCTTATCCGGTTGCCGCCGTCATCTTTTTAGCCAGTATCATGGTGCCAACTTTAAAGATGATCGCAATAGCCTGGCTGTGCTGGGATGCGAAAGGGCACGGCAAGCGTGATAGTGAAAGAATGCATTTGATTTACGAAGTTGTTGAGTTTGTAGGCCGCTGGTCAATGATTGACGTTTTCGTGATAGCGGTGCTCTCGGCGCTGGTGCGTATGGGAGGCTTAATGAGTATTTATCCTGCAATGGGTGCATTAATGTTTGCTTTAGTCGTCATTATGACAATGTTTTCTGCGATGACGTTTGATCCACGTTTGTCGTGGGATCGTCAACCTGAACCAGAGCATGAGGAGTCCTGACAGTATGGAATCTAATAGTGGGGAAGCCAAAATCCAGAAAGTGAAGAACTGGTCCCCTGTGTGGATATTTCCCATCGTTACGGCACTCATCGGGGCCTGGGTACTTTTTTATCATTACAGTCATCAAGGGCCGGAAGTTACCCTGATCACTGCTAATGCGGAAGGAATAGAAGGCGGCAAGACTACCATTAAAAGTCGTAGCGTGGACGTCGGTGTGGTCGAAAGCGCCACGCTGGCTGATGATTTAACGCATGTTGAAATCAAAGCGCGTCTCAACGCCGGTATGGAAAAACTGCTGCACAAAGATACTGTCTTTTGGGTAGTGAAACCACAAATTGGTCGTGAAGGCATTAGTGGCCTTGGTACGTTGCTTTCCGGTGTGTATATCGAGTTGCAACCGGGGGCTGCAGGCAGCAAGCAAACAAAATATGATTTGCTTGATTCTCCACCGTTGGCCCCACCAGATGCCAAAGGGATCCGTGTCATTCTTGACAGTAACAAAGCTGGGCAGCTCACGGCGGGAGATCCCGTGCTGTTTCGTGGTTATCGCGTAGGGTCGGTTGAAACCAGCACCTTCGATACCCAGAAGCGTAATATCAGCTATCAACTGTTCATCAATGCGCCTTATGACCGCCTGGTAACGAGCAACGTTCGCTTCTGGAAAGATAGCGGCATAGCGGTGGATCTGACCTCGGCGGGGATGCGCGTAGAGATGGGGTCATTGACGACGTTGCTAAGTGGTGGTGTCAGCTTTGACGTGCCTGAAGGACTGGACTTGGGACAGCCGGTTGCGCCAAAAACGTCATTCGTTTTGTATGATGATCAGAAGAGTATCCAGGATTCACTGTACACAGATCACATTGATTATCTGATGTTCTTTAAAGATTCGGTACGCG
The DNA here is from genome assembly GCF_005781105.1 of Escherichia sp. E2586. NCBI lineage: Bacteria > Pseudomonadati > Pseudomonadota > Gammaproteobacteria > Enterobacterales > Enterobacteriaceae > Escherichia > Escherichia sp. E2586. The sequence goes on along the minus strand of NZ_VATN01000025.1, from coordinate 61,509 downwards.
GTCTGCAACCTGGCGCGCCAGTGGAATTCCGCGGTATTCGTCTCGGTACGGTAAGCAAAGTGCCATTCTTTGCGCCGAATATGCGTCAGGTCTTTAACGATGATTATCGCATTCCAGTCATGGTGCGTATTGAACCAGAACGACTGAAAATGCAGCTAGGTGAAAATGCTGATGTGGTAGAACACCTGGCCGAATTGCTGAAGCGCGGTTTACGCGGTTCACTGAAAACCGGGAATCTGGTCACGGGAGCGCTGTACGTCGATCTGGACTTCTATCCAAATGCTCCGGCAATTACCGGTGTGCGTGAGTTTAATGGCTATCAAATAATCCCGACCGTTAGCGGTGGTCTGGCGCAAATCCAGCAACGTCTGATGGAAGCGTTGGATAAGATTAACAAACTGCCGTTGAACCCGATGATTGAACAGGCGACCAGTACGCTGTCGGAAAGTCAGCGCACGATGAAAAACCTGCAGACTACGCTGGATAGTATGAACAAGATCCTTGCCAGTCAGTCGATGCAACAGTTGCCGACGGATATGCAGTCGACACTGCGCGAATTGAATCGTAGCATGCAGGGCTTCCAGCCGGGTTCCGCAGCTTATAACAAGATGGTTGCGGATATGCAGCGTCTTGATCAGGTATTGCGTGAACTGCAACCGGTTCTGAAAACGCTCAACGAGAAGAGCAACGCGCTGGTATTTGAAGCGAAGGATAAAAAAGATCCAGAGCCGAAGAGGGCGAAACAATGAAAAAGTGGCTAGTGACGATAGCGGCACTGTGGCTGGCCGGATGCAGCTCCGGTGAAATTAACAAAAACTATTACCAATTGCCTGTGGTGCAGAGCGGTACGCAAAGTACCGCCAGCCAGGGTAACCGCCTGCTATGGGTAGAGCAGGTCGTTGTTCCTGATTATCTGGCGGGGAATGGTGTGGTTTATCAAACCAGTGATGTGAAGTATGTGATTGCTAATAACAATCTGTGGGCCAGCCCGCTGGATCAACAGTTGCGCAATACTTTGGTCGCTAACCTGAGTGCGCAACTGCCCGGTTGGGTCGTAGCCTCCCAGCCTTTGGGAAGCACCCAGGACACGCTTAATGTGACAGTGACGGAGTTTAATGGCCGTTACGATGGTAAGGTGATTGTGAGTGGCGAGTGGCTACTAAATCATCAGGGACAACTGATAAAACGTCCGTTCCGTGTGGAAGGGGTGCAGAATCAGGATGGCTACGATGAAATGGTCAAAGTGCTGGCCAGTGTCTGGAGTCAGGAAGCCGCGACTATTGCGCAAGAGATAAAGCGTCTACCTTAATTATAAAGATTTGTAAATATAACCGTCTCCGGCATGTAGCCTGAGGCGGTTTTTTTGTTTATAAGCCATGGGAAAACTTGTTCCGCTTCACATTTTTTGTACAACCGACATGCCCGTGTAGCTCACAAATATGGCAGTGGCGTGAATTTTGCGCATTGACGGCAGTTATGATTCGCGGTATTGCTTAACTGTGATTGCACATTTAGTAATCACTGTTTTCTTTTCCACCAGAAACCAGTATGAGGGAAACGAGGCATGAAGAGACAAAAACGAGATCGCCTGGAACGGGCACATCAACGTGGTTATCAGGCCGGCATCGCCGGACGCTCAAAAGAAATGTGTCCCTATCAGACGCTGAATCAAAGGTCACAATGGCTGGGAGGCTGGCGAGAAGCCATGGCGGACAGGGTAGTAATGGCCTGATTCTGTCTCTTTAAAAAGAAACCTCCGCATTGCGGAGGTTTCGCCTTTTTATACTCTGTCTGATTAAAATCAGAATGCAGACGTATCCTGGAACAGACCTACTTTCAGGTCGTTGGCGGTATAGATCAAACGACCATCAACCAGCACTTCGCCATCCGCCAGGCCCATAATGAGACGACGGTTAACAATGCGTTTAAAGTGAATACGATAGGTCACTTTTTTCGCCGTCGGCAGCACCTGGCCTGTGAATTTCACTTCGCCAACGCCCAGGGCGCGGCCTTTACCTTCGCCGCCCAGCCAGCCGAGGTAGAATCCTACCAGCTGCCACATCGCGTCCAGGCCCAGGCAGCCCGGCATTACCGGATCGCCGATGAAGTGGCAACCGAAGAACCACAGGTCCGGATTAATATCCAGCTCTGCTTCTACATACCCTTTGTCGAAGTTACCGCCCGTTTCAGTCATTTTGACCACACGGTCCATCATCAGCATGTTCGGTGCTGGCAATTGTGGGCCTTTAGCACCAAACAGTTCACCGCGACCAGAGGCAAGAAGGTCTTCTTTTGTATAGGATTCGCGTTTATCTACCATGTTCTCTGTAAGCCTTATTTTATTGAAGCACGCAGGATAGCTAACACGTGTACGCTGAACAAGTCCGATCAGTTCGGAATAAACCAGTTCAGCCAACGTAGTGGCCACGGAAAACGGTGACGCCCTTCCTGTTGCGATGCTTGCGCGATACGTTCCTGGATAGTTTGCATCAGCGTCGTCTGGCCTTCGCCATCCCACACCAGATTTAATAATAACGGCAGTGCATCAGTCACATCGTCCACTGCCCAGATGGTGAATTTGCCTTCCTCTACCGCCTTCACCAGTTCACTGTGAAGACTTAAATGGCGAACGTTAGCGCTGGGGATAATCACACCTTGCTTCCCACTTAATTCACGCTGCTGGCAGATAGCAAAGAAGCCTTCGATTTTCTCATTCAGACCGCCCACAGGCTGGGCGCGACCAAACTGATCCACTGAACCTGTAATAGCGATACTCTGATTCACCGGGACATCAGCAAGGGCGCTGATCAGAGCGCAGAGCTCGGCCATTGATGCGCTGTCACCATCCACTTCACTGTAAGATTGCTCAAAGGTCAGTGACGCCGAGAAAGGGATCTGTTGCTCAAGCTGAAGTTCCGACATCAAAAACGCCTGCATGATCATCATCCCTTTAGCGTGAATGTTGCCGCCAAGCTCCGCTTTTCGTTCGATGTCGGTGAATTCACCATCGCCAATATGCACAACGCAGCTAATGCGAGAAGGTTCGCCAAATGCGCGTGGATGGCCTGGAAATTCAATGACCGAAAGGGCGTTAATTTGCCCGATGCGTTCACCTTCGGTTTCAATCAGGATCTGCTCTTGAAGGATTTCATCCTGCATGCGCTCGGCGAGGAAACCTTCGCGCCATTCCCGCTGCTGTAGCATTAAGTTTAGCTGCTCGCCGGAGAAGGTATCACCTTCGCACAATGAAGCGACTTCTTTACACTGGCGGAGGATCCACTGCGGACTAAGGGGCAGCATTTCTTGCTCACCGGTATAGCGTACTGCTTCGCGGATAAGCACCGGCCAGGCGTCGGCATCTGGCGCTGGCAAGTGGTTAAGTCTGGCAATAAACGTCACCCAGCGACACCACTGGCGTACGGATTCGGCATCGACTATCTGCAGAGTATCTTCAAATTCGCTATAGATCGCTTGTTCAGACAGTTCTGGCTCCATCTCCTGGAAATCGGCCAATGAATCGCGTTCGCCTACCAGAATGACCTTCAGCTTCAATGGCATTGAAGGTACAGAGACGGGGAGAGGGCGCGACTCATCAAATGCTACCCAATCGAAGCGTTCGCGGTTGACGATGTTCTTCAGACGCATCCACAGCAATGGCTGGGCCAGCAGTGTACGCAAGGAGATAATCAAAATGCCGCCATTGGCCTGATGTACCAGTCCTGGCTGCAAGGTAATGTCGCCATTAAACTGGCGCAAACAGCCAAAAAGCTGTTCGGCTTCAGCCCAGTCAGCAGTAACAACCTGGGTTAAGGTTGCAAAATTATCGTCAGTGCTAACTGCGTTCCGTAAGCGTATGGTGTGGCCGGAAATCTCATAGTGAGCGCCCATCAGTTGGCCTGCATCGCTTTGTAGCGTGCGTGCAGCATCGGCTATAAGATTCAGATAATCGGATTCTTCCGGCGCTTTTGCCAGTATAAAAGAGGATGATGCCCGCGCGTGCAGCAACTGCTCAAGCGCAAATTGCAGTCGCGGTTGAGTGTCACTGAATAAAGGATCGTTTTCGTCAATCAAATGTGGCTGTGCGAATACTTCCTGATAGCTTTCGGTATCAGGAATCAGGTCACGCCATGCAAGTTTCGTAATGGTCAAAGTCGATGTTTTTTAGTCTGTTGTCAAAGGCGCGATTATACCGTAACCGGCACTGCAGCACACGTAGAAAGCACCGACAAAAGTCCCGGCATGCGCGTTAAAGCTCACAGGACAGAGATTCTTTTCATCACGCAGGTAAAAAGCTGATATTCTGTAAAGAGTTACACGGTAACATTGAGATCGCTATGAAATATCAACAACTTGAAAATCTTGAAAGTGGTTGGAAATGGAAATATCTGGTGAAGAAGCACCGTGAAGGTGAGTTGATCACCCGTTACATAGAGGCCAGTGCCGCCCAGGAAGCCGTCGATGTGTTGCTATCGCTGGAGAACGAACCTGTACTCGTAAATGGCTGGATTGAAAAACATATGAATCCAGAGCTGCTTAATCGCATGAAACAGACGATTCGGGCCAGACGAAAACGGCACTTTAATGCGGAGCATCAGCATACGCGCAAGAAATCTATCGATCTGGAATTTATTGTCTGGCAAAGGTTAGCAGGGCTTGCGCAACGTCGCGGTAAAACGCTATCCGAAACGATTATCCAGCTGATTGAAGATGCGGAAAACAAAGAGAAGTATGCGAATAAAATGTCTTCTTTGAAGCAGGATTTGCAGGCATTACTTGGTAAGGAATAACTGGCGAAGGTCATTTACTTTACTACAGATGAAAAAAAACCCCGCAGTAGCGGGGTTTTTTATTAGACGAGAACTTAAGCCTGCGGCTGAGTTACAACGTCTTTGATGCCTTTAACTTCGATCTCTACGCGACGATCCGGAGCCAGGCAGTCGATCAGAGCAGCACGCTGTTTCACGTTGTCACAGGTGTTGCCAGTAACCGGGTTGGATTCGCCCATACCACGTGCGGAGATCTTGTCAGACGGGATACCTTTGGAGATCAGGTAATCAACGACGGACTGAGCACGACGCTCGGACAGACCCTGGTTGTAAGCGTCAGAACCGATGCGGTCAGTGTAACCCAGAACAACTACGGAACCGTCTTTCGGATCCAGGTTGCTCAGCTGGCTGTACAGCTGATCCAGAGCAGCCTGACCTTCCGGTTTCAGGGTTGCTTTGTTGAAGTTGAACAGAACGTCAGACTTCAGAGTGAAGTGCTTGGTCTGTACTTCTGGAGCCGGAGCCGGAGCCGGAGCAACTACTGGAGCTGCTTCGCCCTGACCGAAACGGTAGGAAACACCCAGGCTCAGCAGACCGTTGTCTGGACGAGTACCGATGGTGTTAGCGTCACCGATGTTGTTGGTCCACTGATATTCCAGACGGGTAGCGATTTCTGGAGTGATCGCGTATTCAACACCGCCTGCGAATACCGGAGAAACGCCGGTGTCGTGGTCCTTAAAGGATGGGCCACCAGGTACGTTAGCCTTGGTGTCTGCGCGCCATACCATACCACCCAGACGAGTGTAGATGTCCAGATCGTCAGTGATTGGGTAACCCAGTTTAGCGGTCAGCTGAACGCCCTGAGCTTTGTATGCGCCGTTGATGTTGTCGCCTTTGTACGGCATACGACCTAACCAGTCGTAACCCATTTCAAAGCCAACATACGGGTTAACCTGGTAACCACCAAAAGCACCTGCACCCAGTTGGTTTTCGTGGGTCGGACCATTGTTAGGAATGAAACCAGTGTCATGGTACTGGGACCAGCCCAGTTTAGCACCAGTGTACCAGGTGTTATCTTTCGGAGCGGCCTGCGCTACGGTAGCGAAACCAGCCAGTGCCACTGCAATCGCGATAGCTGTCTTTTTCATTTTTTGCGCCTCGTTATCATCCAAAATACGCCATGAATATCTCCAACGAGATAACACGGTTAAATCCTTCACCGGGGGATCTGCTCAATTGTAACTCTGCCGATAAATTCGGCTTATGCCGAGCACCCCTGGCGATGTAAAGTCTACAACGTAGTTGAAAACTTACAAGTGTGAACTCCGTCAGGCATATGAAAAAAAAGACTTGTATAAGGTGCGTTTAACCTTTTTTGTTAACGATACTTTACAGGATAAAATCGCGGAAACCGCTTCAGACAAGCCTCCACAAGTAAAATTAGTGACAAGTGAAAGCGTCTACGGGTTAACAAAAAAAGTTCCAGGATTAATCCTAAATTTACTTAATGATACAAATTTGAGTGAATTTTTAGCCCAGAAAGTTGTCTCGTGGCGTGAGAGTGTGTGCTTACTGGACGCATAATAAACCCCATTGCGTTACCTTCATTGGCGGCATCAACAAGATCAGCATGCTCTTCTTCTGTCAGATCGTCTGCCAACCAACCGATCACTACGCTGTAATTTCCCGTACGCAAAGCACGAACCATCGATTCCACGGTGTGACAAGGGGAAAGCTGGCTTATCTGCATCACCTTAGTTAAGGGTAGTCCCGCTGCCTGAACCCATTCACGACTTAGTTTTTGTTGCGGCGTTAACCAAAGTTGCCAACGCGATTGTTGGCCGAGTTGCTGTAATAATGGCAAAAGCAGGAGTTGCGTCATCATGGGCTGATCTTCGCGATAGACAACTTCACTAATTAGCCCGGCTGTAGTGTTTTCCGTAGAGACACGCGCAATTTTGCTTGCTGTGGAGGAGAACATCGAAGAACGATTTGCGTAGCCTGAAGTGTACATAATCAATCCAGCCCTGTGAGTTACTGTATGGATATACAGTACATCCAGTGACAACAAAGATCAACACAAATTTCGGAAAGAGCCTCGCAATTTTTGTCGTTGGTGACCTGAAAACTTAAATTAATCTTGCCCCTTGAGAATAAGTTGCCTATTTTCGTATTTAACGGATCCGTTAATGTGAATCATTCTTTTATATTATGATTTTAAAAGGAATTTTATGAAAAGCCTCTCCTACAAGCGGATCTATAAGTCACAAGAATACCTGTCGACGTTAGGCACTATTGAATATCGATCGTTGTTTGGCAGTTACAGTCTGACCGTTGACGATACAGTGTTTGCGATGGTTTCTGATGGTGAGTTGTATCTTCGGGCTTGTGAGCAAAGCGCACAGTACTGTGTAAAACATCCACCAGTCTGGCTGACATACAAAAAGTGTGGCCGTCCCGTTACTCTCAATTACTACCGGGTTGATGAAAGCTTATGGCGGAATCAACAGAAGTTGGTGCGGTTGTCGAAATATTCGCTGGACGCTGCGCTTAAAGAGAAAAGTACGCGCGACACCCAGCAACGGCTGAAAGATTTGCCCAATATGTCTTATCACCTGGAAGCGATTCTCGGGGAAGTGGGGATTAAGGATGTTCGGGCGCTACGTATACTGGGGGCGAAAATGTGCTGGTTGCGACTACGGCAGCATAACAGTCTGGTGACAGAAAAGATTCTGTTCATGCTTGAAGGCGCAATTATCGGTATTCATGAAGCTGCGCTCCCGGTGGCACGCCGCCAGGAGCTTGCAGAATGGGCAGATTCTATTACACCGAAACAGGAGTTTCCTGAGGAACTTGAGTAATCCGGCGTTGCAGACGGCCAATTTCTGGCAGTAATGCAATCAGTAACCCGATTTGCTGTACGACCAGAGGTTCTTTGCTGTCTGCCCGCGGTTCAAGTTGTTGCATCCGCTGTTTCAGGCCAGCTAATGCCTGATTGACGCGTTCTTCATCGGCAGGTTGATGATGTAGCGCGTCATCAACATAGCAAACGGCGTCATCAAGAAACGCCAGAATTTCAGGGTTGGTTAACTGCTCGCGGTGTGCGCCGAGGGCAGAAATATAGCTGGTAAAAGTATGGTTAAGGCACAGTAAACGGAACGCGTCATCGCGAATTTGCGGTGTGACGTTCGGTTCACTGGACATATTCGACACCACCGACGCCAGTTCAGCATCACGGTTGTGAGCATCGCGTCGGGCAATACGATACGCCAGACGGTTGTCACGCCCCTGATGATATTGCTCAAGAATGGCATCGAGATAACGGCAGTTAGCATCCGTCGCGCGTTCAAGCATTCGCGGCAGATTGCGAAACCGCCAGTCGGGCCAGATGTAGCTCACCGCCGCCCATGCTATTGCACAGCCGATCAGCGTATCGATTACGCGAGGCAGCGCGACTTCAAAACCTTCACCCAGCAAGTTGAAGCACAGTAACACCAGAAGCGTAATGAACATCGTTGCATGAGCATATTGCACGTTACGGAAGGCAAAAAAGAGCACGCCGGTAATCACCAGCAGCACCAGTTGTCCTTCCAGTGACGGAACAAACCACAGCACAGGAATACCAATCGCAATACCCACCAACGTACCAATAATCCTTAACTTCAGACGGTGGCGCGTGGCGTTATAGTTTGGCTGGCAGACAAACAGACTTGTCAGCAGGATCCAATACCCGTGATGCATTCCGGTTATCTGAATGATGGCGTAACCAACACACAATACCAGCGACATTCTCACTGCATGGCGAAATAGTGCAGACTCCGGCGTTAAGTTACGTTTAAGACGCAGCCAGATATCGCTAAACCCGCGAGGGCTGTCGTCGGCGAGTTCATTTTCGTCTGCATTGGGGGACAGCGCCTGGGCTTGTTCTGATTCAATAGTCGCCAGTTGGGCATCTATGGCACGTAAATTGTTCAGCAGGAATCCCAGTATTTTTAGCAGATCGGCGGGCGCACCATTTTCGCGCATCCGCTCAAGTGCGGCGTCAATATGCGTAAAAGCGCGTTCAAAATGTGGATCGTGCTGATAAGGCTGACGCAGCAAAATACAGCGTGACAATTGTTGGCAAGCTTGTCCCTGCATCGACATCAGGCGCTGGAAGCGGAACAGCACATCGCTGTGGCGAAAATGTTCTCGCAGCGTTTGATACTGAATATGTGAAGAGCTTGCCCGCTCGTGGATATCCTGCGCTACAAAATAGTAATGTAGTGTACGACGCGTTCCCCGTTGACCGCGGTCGCCGCGTAAGCGGGTCAGCAACGAGATTTTCGTCTGGTTCAGCGTCACCATAAGTTGCCCGTTGGCGAGCGCCAAATCATACAGCGGTGCCTGGCTTTCATCCTCAATATCAGGATCAAACATACGTGACTTGAGTTCCAGATATCGCGCCAGTTGTTCGTAACAACGTGCCAGGTTGTCCTGCAACGGGCGGACAGGGAACAGCAAATGACCAATAAGCGTCAGGATGTTGTACCAAACCGCACCAGCAAGCAGATAGATAGGCTGCTGATACCAGTGCTCATACAGGGAGGTTCCCAGCATCGTATAAATGGCAATCAGCAATGCACCGAAAGCGATGGTCGCATAGCGTTGACCCAGACCGCCGAGCAAAATGAAGCCGCTGGTGGAGAGCGTTAAACCAATGGCGAACAGCCAGGGCCACGGAAATAACAGCTCTACTGAAGCCGAGGCAATAAAAAAACAGAACAGCGTAATAATGAGATTACGCAGACGTCCCGCCAGTCGGTCGTCGAGATCGGTCAGTGCTGCCGCCACCATTCCGAGAGTCAGCGGAATCGTAAGTTTTACATCACCCAGCCACCACGGAAACGCAGTGGTGCCGCAAAGTGCGATAAAAATGCGCGCGTAATACAGCCAGGTGCTGTTCCAGGTATAGCGTTTGAGCAAAGGACTTAGCATAAAGGCCATAATGTTGGATTATTGGAAACGGCGACGTGCATTGGCTTCACGCGCAGCTTGAGCTGTTTCTACCGATACCACGCGGCGTCCGACCGGCCACAGAGCAATAGCGGCAATTTTAAAGTTCGCAATACCAACCGGAATACCAATGATGGAAATGCATTGCGCGATACCTGTTGCGATATGCATCAGACATAGCCACCAGCCGAAAAAAACCAGCCAGAAAATATTCAGCACCGTACCGCCAGTGTTAAGCAGCACATTTTTGCCTGCCGGATTTAGTTCATCGACATGAATAGCTTCATTGCCATAAGGCAGCAGAGACAGTTTGGTTATCTCCCAGCAGGACCGTGTCAGCGGTAAGGTGAAAATCAGCACAATACTGACCAGGGTCGCTAACAGCCAGCCAAGAGTGGTGGCGAATCCGCCAAGCACAAAGTTCAGAATGTTCAAAACGGTACGCATAAAACCTCGCTTTACTGTGGTTTTCAGTAATGGGCGGCAATTGTAACGTTTTTTTGGGCTGGAGCACGTTTTCTCTGGCGGTTACACTGATAAGAAATGACATCGTGTGGATCTACAGAGACATGGAACTGAAAGCGACAACTCTTGGCAAACGTCTGGCACAGCACCCTTACGATCGGGCGGTGATCCTCAATGCCGGGATAAAAGTTTCCGGCGATCGCCACGAATACCTTATTCCTTTCAATCAATTACTGGCTATTCACTGCAAACGTGGTTTGGTATGGGGTGAGCTGGAATTTGTATTGCCTGATGAAAAAGTCGTGCGTCTTCATGGCACTGAATGGGCAGAGACGCAGCGTTTTCACCATCATCTTGATGCTCACTGGCGGCGCTGGAGCGAGGAAATGAGCGAAATTGCCGCTGGCGTATTGCAGCAACAACTGGATCTTATTGCTGCACGCACTGGAGAAAATAAATGGCTGACGCGGGAGCAAACCACTGGGGTACAGCAACAAATTCGTCAGGCTTTGTCAGCGTTGCCATTACCGGTTAATCGCCTGGAGGAATTTGATAACTGTCGTGAGGCGTGGCGCAAATGTCAGGCCTGGCTGAAAGATATTGAAGGCAGTCGGTTGCAGCATAATCAGGCGTATACCGAAACCATGCTTAACGAATATGCGGATTTTTTCCGTCAGGTTGAGTCTTCACCGCTTAATCCGGCGCAGGCCCGGGCGGTGGTTAATGGTGAGCATTCCCTGTTAGTGCTGGCTGGCGCAGGAAGCGGTAAAACGTCTGTGCTGGTGGCGCGCGCTGGCTGGTTATTGGCGCGTGGTGAAGCATCACCCGAGCAAATTTTATTGCTGGCGTTTGGTCGAAAAGCGGCGGAAGAGATGGACGAGCGGATCCGCGAACGGCTGCATACCGAAGAGATTGCCGCGCGCACGTTTCATTCTCTGGCCCTGCATATTATTCAGCAAGGTAGCAAAAAAGTACCGACAGTCAGCAACCTGGAAAATGACACCGCAGCCCGCCATGAACTCTTTATTGCTGAGTGGCGTAAGCAGTGTAGTGAAAAGAAAGCACAGGCGAAGGGCTGGCGACAATGGTTGATGGAAGAACTGCAGTGGTCAGTGCCAGAAGGCAACTTCTGGGATGATGACAAATTGCAGCGTCGTCTCGCATCTCGCCTCGATCGCTGGGTCAGTCTGATGCGGATGCACGGTGGCGCGCAGGCTGAAATGATTGCCAGTGCGCCAGAAGAGATTCGGGAACTGTTCAGTAAACGAATCAAATTGATGGCACCGTTGCTGAAAGCCTGGAAAGGTGCGCTGAAAGCGGAAAACGCTGTCGATTTTTCAGGTCTGATTCATCAGGCGATTGCTATCCTTGAGAAAGGGCGGTTTATCAGCCCGTGGAAACATATTCTGGTTGATGAATTCCAGGACATCTCCCCACAGCGAGCGGCCTTGCTGGCAGCATTGCGTAAACAAAATAGTCAGACAACGTTGTTTGCCGTTGGCGATGACTGGCAGGCTATTTACCGCTTCAGCGGCGCGCAAATGTCGCTCACCACGGCCTTCCATGAAAACTTCGGTGAAGGCGATCGCTGTGATTTAGACACGACTTACCGTTTCAATAGCCGTATCGGAGAGGTGGCAAACCGTTTTATTCAGCAGAACCCTAATCAGTTGAAAAAACCGCTGAATAGCTTAACGAATGGTGACAAAAAAGCCGTCACCTTGTTGGATGAGAGTCAGCTTGACGCTTTACTGGACAAGCTATCTGGTTATGTCAAACCCGAAGAGCGCATTCTGGTACTGGCGCGTTACCATCATCTGAAGCCCGTTACTCTGGATAAAGCCACGACGCGCTGGCCGAAGCTGCAAATCGACTTTATGACCATTCATGCCAGCAAAGGGCAACAGGCCGACTACGTCATCATCGTTGGTTTGCAGGAGGGGAGTGATGGCTTCCCGGCTGTGGCGCGTGAGTCCATTATGGAAGAGGCGCTACTGCCGCCAGTAGAGGACTATCCGGACGCCGAAGAACGGCGATTAATGTACGTTGCGCTCACTCGCGCACGGCATCGGGTTTGGGTACTGTTCAGCAAAGAGAATCCTTCTCCCTTTGTGGACGACCTGAAAAAACTGGATGTACCGGTAGCAAGGAAACCGTAAGAAACAGGCGGCGAGTGCCGCCTGTGCGAACTTACTTCAGGCGTTCTGCGAGATAACGTTGATAATCCGGGATTAGAATATCTACAGCGTCGTTGAAATGTGGTGACTGGATGATGAAATCAGCCGTTGCTACGTTGGTGGCGACCGGAATGTTCCACACCGTCGCCAGACGCAGCAACGCTTTCACGTCGGGGTCGTGTGGTACAGCATTCAGCGGGTCCCAGAAGAAAATCAGCACATCAATTTTCCCTTCTGAGATCAATGCGCCAACCTGCTGATCGCCGCCCATCGGGCCGCTCAGCATCGCGTTGACGTTCATTCCTGTCGCGCGGGAAATTAAGTTACCCGTGGTGCCCGTTGCATAAAGTTCGTGCTGCTCCAGAAGCGGCTGATGCCGTTCCACCCAGCTCATGAGCATTTGCTTGCAGTGATCATGTGCCACCAGCGCAATATGTTTACGCGCCGCCATTGTGCGAGTTGTCAGTTCCATAATTTACATCCGTAGTTAACTTTCCTACAGACTACTGTAAGCACTTATCGCTGCAAGATAAAGACTGAAAAAGCCTGCGCACAGGCACAAAAATCTCAGGAAGAAGGTTGTTTTTCCGCCCATTGCAGAAAGTTATTACGCGTTTGTGGGTCAGCCAGTTTAAACCAATACTTCAGCCGTTGTTCAGTGAGCACCTGTGACTGCGGAGGAATCGCATCCAGTTCCGAAACGCCGGAGAGCAGTGTACTGTCGTCCGCCATCATAGTGGCAAATTGCGGTAGCGAAGCGCGTTTTGCGGATTTGTTATAGCGTTCGACTTCCAGCTCATAATCGATTGTTTTCCCGGCAGAGGTAATGGCGAGAATATCCAGCTTCACCGGAATCGGCGTCGCATCGCCATCTAACAATTCAAGGTTCGGCGCTGCGTCAAAATGGTTCGCTTCTCGTTCATTCTCCAGGCGAGGGAGACGAAAATTCACCTGACTAATGAGCTGGGTATTAAAGCTAACGACCAGCGGCGGGGAGATATAAAGTCGTTCTTCGTTACTGGAAAGATGGATTGTCTTTTCAACGCGAAACACTAACTGATGTGGTCCATTATCCAGTTCGATGCTATCAGCACCGCGAAGCAGAGAACTGGAAACCTTTTTGCCGTCGAGTATCAGGAGATCAACATCGCTGGATAGCCGCAGTGTGGTGGCAAAAACGGATACCGGCAAACACAGTGCAATCAAGGTGGTCATAATGCCGGTTTTCATAGGTAGCTCCTGTCCAAAGACCGCCCGACTAATAATGTATCAAAATTTTTCTTTAATCATACTTACTAACATATAGACATGTTTTCTGCTTTTGCTCTCATACATTCGTAGTAGCTACATGGTTGGCATGTCGGGATTGTCGTACACTTTGGTAAATAGTCTGGAGGAAATGATGAAAGAAACCGATATTGCAGGCATTTTAACGTCCACTCGCACCATTGCGCTGGTGGGAGCAAGTGACAAACCCGATCGTCCAAGTTATCGCGTAATGAAGTATCTGCTCGATCAGGGCTATCACGTTATTCCCGTCTCCCCAAAGGTCGCCGGTAAAACGCTGTTAGGCCAGCAAGGTTACGGCACGCTGGCGGAGGTTCCGGAAAAAGTGGATATGGTCGATGTTTTCCGTAATTCAGAAGCAGCATGGGGCGTGGCGCAGGAGGCGATCGCTATTGGTGCGAAAACCTTATGGATGCAACTGGGTGTTATAAATGAACAGGCGGCAGTGCTGGCGCGTGATGCAGGGCTAAACGTGGTGATGGATCGCTGCCCGGCGATTGAGATCCCTCGTCTGGGCCTGGCGAAATAAAAAATACCCGGAAGGCGAAAACCTTCCGGGCATGTTTATGAGGATTAGTTACGCAGACGCGGCGCCTGGAGTTGTTTGCGGATAGTCTGCGCTAGCTCATCCATTGACGGTTGCTCTGGATGTTCATCCTGCAATTCGCTACTTAGCTGGGCTTCAGCCAGGTAGGTATGAACCGGTAGGCCGTTGTCATCCTCCATCACCACGTGATACCACGGAGCGGCGCGAAGCTCGTCATTCACCGCCAGCTCATCAGGCGACGGTTCAGAGAGCGAGTAAACCGGGTCGATATCCACGACCACTCCGAGATAACCTAACAGGGAATGGCGGACCTGCTGGCCGATACCGAATTTGCTGGCAATCATAGTCACCTCCCGGGAAATCTTTACCTTTGATATATGGGCAAAATTTCACTTTTCAAGTTACATGACGCGACAGGCAAACCCTTTCAGATATAGCCCTTCCGGGTAGGTAGCGATCACCGGGTGATCGGCGGCCTGACGGAACTGCTCTATAAATTGTACATCACGACCGGCATCAATTGCGGCGTCAGCGATGATTTTCTGAAATAAATCGCTGGTCATCAGGCCAGAACATGAGAAAGTCAGGAGAACTCCGCCTTCATTCAACAGCTGAATGGCCAGCATGTTGATGTCTTTATAGCCACGGCATGCGCCCATCAACTGGCTTTTATTCTCAACAAACTTCGGTGGGTCCATCACGATAACGTCAAATTTTTCACCGCGATCGCGATAGGTACGCAGCAATTTAAAGACGTCATCACGGACAAACTCAGCCTTGCTCAGATCCAGCTTGTTCAGCTCAACGTTCTGCCGCGCGATATCCAGGGCTTCCTGCGAAGTATCGACACTGACTACCTGGCTGCATCCACCCATTAATGCCGAGACGGCGAAACCACCGGTATAGGAGAAACAGTTGAGTACGCGCTTATTTTCAACGTAGCGGCGGGTAGCCAGGCGGCTGTCACGCTGATCCAAGTAGTAGCCCGTTTTGTGGCCGTGTTGAATGTCCACCAGCAGCTTCATACCGTGTTCTTCAATCGGCAGCAGGGCAGGTGGCAGCTCGCCGGTAACGGGACCCTGGGTCAGCTCCATACCTTCTTTTTTACGTACAGCGACGTCGCTGCGGTCGTAAATTGCGCACTCCGGATAGAGCGTTTGCAGGGCGCTAATTAATGCCGCGCGCTGATACTCTGCGCCAGCACTCAGCAGTTGCAGCACCAGAAAATTGCCGAAGCGGTCGATAGTAATGCCAGGCAGGCCATCAGATTCGCCAGCAATTAAACGATAGCTGTCGAGGCCATCTTTTTTCGCCAGCCAGTCGCGCCACTTTTGCGCCTGTTGTAAACGGCGAGTAAAAAAGGCAATGTCGATGGATTCTGACGGGTCAAACGTCCAGACGCGCGCACGGATTTGCGATGCTGGCGAATAAGCGCCGCGTGCTAACCATTTTCCCTGATGATCAACAATATCGATGGTTTCTCCGAGGCTGGCTTTACCTTCCATTCGGGCAACGGCGCCGGAAAAGACCCACGGATGGCGACGAAGTAATGATTTTTCGCGCCCTTTGGCTAACACTAAACGTACACTCATAATTAACTATTCTGTCGATGCAAAGAAATGGGCGCCATTGTCCGGAGTTTTCCATGGATTTGCAACGCGTCCATTAAGGATAAGGGGAGCAGTCATGTCGAAAGTCTGCATAATTGCCTGGGTATACGGCCGGGTTCAGGGCGTAGGGTTTCGCTATACCACCCAGTACGAAGCGAAAAGATTGGGATTAACCGGTTACGCCAAAAATCTTGACGATGGCAGCGTGGAAGTCGTTGCCTGCGGTGAAGACGGGCAGGTGGAAAAATTAATGCAGTGGTTAAAAAGCGGCGGCCCGCGTTCAGCGCGTGTGGAACGGGTGCTTAGCGAGCCGCATCATCCCTCCGGGGAGTTAACGGATTTTCGTATTCGTTAAATGCATTTCACCGGTTTAGGCAGGCCAGCAATTTTGGTGGCTTGCTTTGCCGGGCCTTTCGGGAACAGTCGGTACAGATAACGGCTATTGCCTTTCTCTTCACCAAATTTATTCGCCATCGCTTTAACCAGCATACGAATTGCCGGAGAGGTATTAAATTCCAGGTAGAAGTCACGCACAAAACGCACCACCTCCCAGTGTTCTGGCGACAGTGTAATACCTTCGTTCTCTGCAATGACCACCGCCAGTGGTTCGCTCCACTGGCTACTCTCTTTGAGATAGCCTTCGGTATCGGTTTCTATCTCTTTACCTTCGAAGATCAGCATAATTATTTACTACCTTAGTCAGACTGGCGGCAGTGTAACAAAAAACAAAGCCCCGCATAAAGCGAGGCTCAGAAAGAGATAGCGGGCGAGATTAATCGCGGCTGGCGAAGCCCAGAATGCTCAACAGGCTAACGAAGATGTTATACAGCGACACATACAGGCTCACAGTGGCACGAATGTAGTTCGTTTCACCGCCGTGGATGATGTTGCTGGTTTCAAACAGAATTGCGCCAGAGGAGATCAGAATGAACACCGCGCTGATCGCCAGATGCAGAGCAGGCAGTTGCAGGAAGATATTCGCTACCATCCCGATCAGGACAACAACAATACCTGCCATCAGCATACCGCCGAGGAACGACATATCCTTGCGAGTGGTCAGCACATACGCAGAGCAGCAGAAGAACACTAATGCCGTACCGCCCAACGCCATGGCAATTACGTCACCCATTCCGGCTGACAGATAGGTGTTCAGAATTGGCCCGAGGATATAACCCAGAAAACCGGTAAACGCGAACGCGGAGATAATCCCGGTCGGCTTATTCGCCGTTTTATAGGTCAGGAACATCAAACCATACATACCCACCAGCGTCAGAATCAGCCCCGGAGATGGCAGCATCAAAATCGTACTGGCCGTCGCGGTAATCGCCGAAAAGGCCAGTGTCAGGCTCAGGAGAAAATAGGTATTACGCAGCACCTTATGGGTGCTAAGCAGCGATGTACGGTCATGTGAAGAACTAACAATACGATCCATTGAGTCACTCTCTATGACAGATGTAATTAATGAAGCAGCATAATGATAATGCCGAAAGCTACCCAGAGGTTTTACCCATCTTTACGCATTTGATCTGGAACAGGTTTAGCAGAGGATGGTTAAGCCACTGAGTGTGGTATAGCATTTTGACAGGCAAAAGAAAAAGGGGTTAGCATTTAGCTAACCCCTTATCTTATTTGGCGGAAGCGCAGAGATTCGAACTCTGGAACCCTTTCGGGTCGCCGGTTTTCAAGACCGGTGCCTTCAACCGCTCGGCCACACTTCCGGAATGACGCGAACTATAAACATCCCGATGCGTCGTGTAAACCCCCAATTTGTTTGTTTGCTTGAAAAACAGACAAATGCGCGTTGATTGCGTGAAATAACAGCAATTTGGGTATTCTGTCGCCATAAAAATGAGCTCGTAATCGTTCTGCGCCAAACCTTAAGGAAAATAAGGCCCATTTTTATCGCTAAAAGACAAATCCACACAGTTTGTATTGTTTTGTGCAAAAGTTTCACTACGCTTTATTAACAATACTTTCTGGCGACGTGCGCCAGTGCAGAAGGATGAGCTTTCGTTTTCAGCCTCTCACGTAAAACGATGGTTTGCCTTGCTACAGGGACGTCGCTTGCCGACCATAAGCGCCCGGCGTCCTGCTGGTGTCGCAAGGAGAAGAGACGTGCGATATGAATAACGAGGAGACATTTTACCAGGCCATGCGGCGTCAGGGGGTCACCCGGCGCAGCTTTCTCAAATATTGCAGTCTGGCTGCAACCTCGCTGGGATTAGGCGCGGGAATGGCACCAAAGATTGCCTGGGCGCTGGAAAATAAACCGCGCATTCCGGTGGTATGGATCCACGGTCTGGAATGCACCTGCTGTACCGAATCTTTTATCCGCTCCGCTCACCCACTGGCGAAGGATGTCATTCTTTCCCTTATTTCTCTCGACTACGACGATACTCTGATGGCTGCCGCCGGAACTCAGGCGGAAGAAGTCTTTGAAGACATCATCACACAATACAATGGTAAATATATCCTTGCGGTGGAGGGCAATCCGCCACTGGGTGAGCAGGGGATGTTCTGTATCAGCAGCGGTAGGCCGTTTATTGAAAAACTCAAACGTGCCGCTGCCGGAGCCAGTGCGATTATCGCATGGGGAACCTGCGCTTCATGGGGCTGCGTGCAGGCCGCGCGGCCCAATCCGACGCAGGCAACGCCTATCGACAAAGTCATCACCGACAAACCCATTATCAAAGTGCCTGGCTGCCCGCCAATCCCGGATGTGATGAGCGCCATCATTACTTACATGGTGACGTTCGATCGCCTGCCGGATGTCGACAGAATGGGGCGTCCGCTGATGTTCTATGGTCAGCGTATTCACGATAAATGCTATCGCCGCGCCCACTTCGACGCCGGAGAGTTTGTGCAGAGTTGGGATGATGACGCGGCGCGTAAAGGTTACTGCCTGTACAAAATGGGCTGCAAAGGGCCAACTACGTATAACGCCTGTTCCTCTACCCGCTGGAACGATGGCGTTTCCTTCCCGATTCAGTCTGGTCACGGTTGTCTTGGCTGTTCTGAAAATGGCTTCTGGGATCGCGGCTCGTTCTACAGCCGCGTGGTCGATATTCCGCAAATGGGGACTCATTCCACCGCCGATACCGTCGGCTTAACTGCGCTTGGCGTGGTGGCTGCGGCGGTTGGCGTACATGCAGTCGCCAGCGCCGTTGACCAGCGCAGACGTCATAACCAGCAACTTGCAGAAGCAGAACAACAGCCGGGCAACGAGGATAAACAGGCATGAGCACTCAGTACGAAACTCAGGGATACACCATCAACAATGCCGGACGCCGCCTGGTGGTAGATCCGATCACGCGCATCGAAGGCCATATGCGCTGTGAAGTAAATATCAACGATCAGAATGAGATAACCAATGCCGTCTCCTGCGGCACGATGTTTCGCGGGCTGGAGATCATCCTGCAAGGGCGCGATCCGCGCGATGCGTGGGCGTTCGTTGAACGTATCTGTGGCGTCTGTACCGGCGTACACGCTCTGGCTTCGGTTTACGCCATCGAAGATGCCATCGGTATTAAAGTGCCGGACAACGCCAATATCATCCGCAATATTATGCTGGCAACGCTCTGGTGCCACGATCACCTGGTGCATTTCTATCAGCTCGCCGGGATGGACTGGATCGATGTGTTAGATGCGCTGAAAGCCGATCCGCGGAAAACCTCCGAACTGGCGCAAAGCCTCTCTTCGTGGCCGAAATCGTCCCCTGGCTATTTCTTCGACGTACAAAACCGACTGAAGAAATTTGTTGAAGGCGGGCAGTTGGGGATCTTCCGTAACGGCTACTGGGGCCATCCGCAATATAAACTGCCGCCAGAAGCCAACCTGATGGGCTTTGCCCACTATCTCGAAGCTCTCGATTTTCAGCGTGAAATTGTCAAAATACACGCGGTCTTTGGCGGTAAAAACCCTCATCCAAACTGGATTGTCGGCGGGATGCCATGCGCAATTAACATTGACGAAAGCGGCGCGGTCGGCGCGGTCAATATGGAACGCCTGAACCTGGTGCAGTCGATTATCACCCGTACGGCGGACTTCATTAATAACGTGATGATCCCCGACGCTTTAGCCATCGGCCAGTTCAACAAACCGTGGAGCGAAATCGGCACGGGCCTTTCGGATCAATGCGTCCTCAGCTACGGTGCGTTCCCCGATATCGCCAACGACTTTGGCGAAAAAAGTCTGTTGATGCCTGGCGGCGCAGTAATTAACGGCGACTTCAAAAACGTGTTGCCAGTGGATTTGGTTGATCCGCAGCAGGTGCAGGAGTTTGTCGATCACGCCTGGTATCGTTATCCCGACGATCGGGTCGGGCGTCATCCGTTCGATGGTATTACTGATCCGTGGTACAACCCCGGCGATGTCAAAGGCAGTGACACCAACATTCAGCAGCTGAATGAACAGGAACGCTACTCGTGGATCAAAGCGCCACGCTGGCGCGGTCATGCGATGGAAGTGGGGCCGCTGGCGCGCACGTTGATCGCTTACCACAAAGGCGATGCGGCAACCGTTGAGTCGGTCGATCGCATGATGTCGGCGTTGAACCTGCCGCTTTATGGCATCCAGTCAACGTTGGGCCGCATTTTGTGCCGCGCGCACGAAGCGCAGTGGGCCGCAGGTAAGTTGCAATACTTCTTTGACAAGCTGATGACCAACCTGAAAAACGGCAACCTCGCCACCGCCTCCACTGAAAAATGGGAGCCTGCGACCTGGCCGAAAGAGTGCCGGGGCGTCGGTTTTACCGAAGCGCCGCGCGGGGCGTTAGGTCACTGGGCCGCCATTCGCGATGGCAAGATTGATCTCTATCAGTGCGTGGTGCCGACCACCTGGAACGCCAGCCCGCGCGATCCCAAAGGGCAAATTGGTGCGTATGAAGCGGCGCTGATGAACACCAAAATGGCTATTCCTGAACAGCCGCTGGAAATCCTGCGTACTTTGCACAGCTTCGACCCGTGCCTCGCCTGTTCAACTCACGTGCTGGGCGACGATGGCAGCGAGCTTATCTCCGTGCAGGTGCGTTAACAGCGAAGGAGAATCATCATGCAACAGAAAAGCGACAACGTTGTCAGCCACTATGTCTTTGAAGCGCCCGTGCGGATCTGGCACTGGCTGACAGTGCTGTGCATGGCAGTGTTGATGGTTACTGGCTACTTTATTGGTAAACCGCTGCCTTCGGTCAGCGGCGAGGCGACTTATCTGTTCTACATGGGGTACATCCGGTTAATTCACTTCAGTGCCGGGATGATTTTTACTGTGATATTACTGATGCGGATCTACTGGGCATTTGTTGGTAATCGCTACTCACGCGAGCTGTTCATCGTGCCAGTGTGGCGTAAACGCTGGTGGCTGGGCGTGTGGTATGAAATCCGCTGGTATCTGTTTCTGGCAAAACGCCCGAGTGCTGATATTGGTCATAATCCCATCGCCCAGGCCGCGATGTTCGGCTATTTCCTGATGTCCGTTTTTATGATCGTCACCGGTTTTGCGCTGTTCAGCGAACATAGTCAGTATGCCATCTTCACACCGTTCCGTTACGTGGTGGAATTTTTCTACTGGACGGGCGGCAACTCAATGGACATTCACAGCTGGCATCGGCTGGGGATGTGGCTGATTGGCGCGTTTGTGATCGGTCATGTGTACATGGCGCTGCGTGAAGACATCATGTCTGATGACACGGTGATCTCCACTATGGTGAATGGCTACCGCAGCCACAAATTTTTTAAAGTCAAAAGCAACAAGGAGCGTTCATGAGCGAGCAACGCGTGGTGGTAATGGGGCTGGGTAACCTGCTGTGGGCCGATGAAGGCTTCGGCGTGCGGGTGGCAGAACGGCTGTATGCCCATTATCACTGGCCCGAGGAAGTGGAGATTGTTGATGGCGGCACTCAGGGGCTGAACTTGCTGGGCTATGTCGAAAGCGCCAGCCACTTGTTGATTCTCGATGCCATTGATTATGGGCTGGAGCCAGGAACGCTACGAACCTATGCCGGAGAACGTATTCCGGCCTATCTCAGTGCGAAGAAAATGAGCCTGCACCAGAACAGTTTCTCCGAAGTGCTGGCGCTGGCAGATATCCGCGGACATCTGCCAGCACATATTGCCCTCGTCGGCCTGCAACCCGCGATGCTCGACGACTACGGCGGCAGCCTGAGCGAACTGGCGCGAGAGCAACTGCCCGCTGCGGAACAGACGGCGCTGGTACAGCTGGCTGAGTGGGGAGTTGTACCGCAACCGACTGAGGAGTCTCGTTGTCTCAATTATGACTGTCTGTCGATGGAAAATTACGAAGGCGTTCGCTTGCGCCAGTACCGGATGACGCTGGAGGAGCAGGGATGAGCAACGACACGCCATTTGATGCGTTGTGGCAACGAATGCTGGCGCGCGGCTGGACGCAGGTTAGTGAATCCTGTCTTGATGACTGGCTTACGCAAGCGCCAGACGGCGTGGTGTTGTTAAGCTGTGACCCAAAACGGACGCCTGAAGTCAGCGACAATCCGGTAATGATCGGCGAGCTACTGCGCGAGTTTCGAGACTATGCGTGGAAGGTGGCGATTGCCGATCTTGAGCAGAGCGAAGTCATTGGCGATCGCTTTGGTGTTTTTCGCTTTCCCGCCACCCTGGTGTTTACCGGCGGTAGCTATCGCGGCGTGTTGAACGGCATTCACCCGTGGGCGGAGCTGATAAACCTGATGCGTGGGCTTGTCGAACCGCAACAGGAGCGAGCCTCATGAGCGACACTTTCTTCCATCTGCTGGGACCGGGAACACAACCTGGCGACGATAGTTTCAGCATGAATCCACTGCCGATCACCTGTCAGGTGAATGATGAACCGAGTATGGCGGCACTGGAGCAATGTGCTCACAGCCCGCAGGTGATGGCGCTGTTAAACGAGTTGCAACATCAACTAAGCGAACGTCAGCTACCGCTGGGCGAGGTGCTGGCAGTCGATCTGTTAAATCTCAACGCCGACGATCGTCATTTCATCAATACGCTGCTTGGGGAAGGGGAAGTATCAGTGCGCATCCAGCACGCTGACGGCAGTGAAAGTGAAATTCAGGAGGCGATCTTCTGTGGATTATGGCGTGTACGCAGACGTCGCGGCGAACAGTTGCTGGAGGACAAACTGGAGGCTGGCTGCGCGCCGCTGGCGTTGTGGCAGGCGGCAACGCAAAACGCGCTGCCGACAGATTCGCTATTACCGCCCCCCATCAATGGCCTGATGAATGGCTTACCGCTGGCCCATGAGTTGCTGGCGCATGTACGAAACCCCGACGCGCAGCCGCACAGTATTAACCTGACGCAGTTACCCATCAGCGAAGCTGACCGGCTTTTTCTGTCGCGTCTTTGCGGACCGGGCAATATTCAGATTCGGACCATTGGCTACGGCGAGAGCTATATCAACGCTACGGGATTACGCCATGTCTGGCATTTACGCTGTATGGACACCTTAAAAGGCCCTCTGCTTGAGAGTTATGAAATCTGCCCGATACCCGAAGTTGTGCTGGCTGCGCCGGAAGATCTGGCGGACTCTGCGCAGCGTCTCGGCGAGGTTTGTCAGTGGCTGGCGGAAAGCGCACAACAGTAAAAACGGTGGCAAATATCGCTTTCGGTCCTGTGAATATCGCAATTAGCGAATACAACTACCTACAAACTGTAAGGATAAAAAGAGGGATCTACTATTAAAGGGTTATTACCCTCTCTTCGCCTACAGGAGTTAGCATGTGGGATGTTATTGACTTATCGCGCTGGCAGTTTGCGCTGACCGCGCTGTATCACTTTTTATTTGTGCCCCTTACCCTGGGGCTGATTTTTTTGCTGGCCATCATGGAAACTATTTACGTGGTTACCGGCAAAACAATCTACCGCGATATGACGCGTTTCTGGGGTAAGCTCTTCGGTATCAACTTTGCTCTCGGCGTGGCCACCGGCCTGACGATGGAGTTTCAGTTTGGTACTAACTGGTCATTCTATTCCAACTATGTAGGCGACATTTTCGGCGCACCGCTGGCGATGGAAGCATTAATGGCCTTCTTCCTCGAATCCACTTTTGTTGGTCTGTTCTTCTTCGGCTGGCAACGCCTGAACAAATATCAACACCTGTTGGTCACCTGGCTGGTGGCATTCGGTTCAAATATCTCCGCATTGTGGATCTTGAATGCCAATGGCTGGATGCAGTTCCCGACCGGGGCGCATTTCGATATCGATACCCTACGTATGGAGATGACCAGCTTCAGCGATCTGGTCTTTAACCCTGTCAGCCAGGTGAAATTTGTGCACACGGTGATGGCAGGTTATGTGACCGGGGCGATGTTCATTATGGCGATCAGCGCGTGGTATTTGCTGCGTGGGCGGGAGCGCGACGTTGCACTCCGCTCGTTTGCCATCGGTTCTGTCTTCGGGACCCTGGCGATAATCGGCGCGCTGCAACTCGGAGACAGCTCTGCATATGAAGTCGCACGAGTACAGCCGGTAAAACTGGCGGCGATGGAAGGGGAGTGGCAAACCGAACCAGCACCCGCGCCGTTCCATCTCGTAGCCTGGCCGGAACAGGATCAAGAACGCAACGCTTTTGCCATTAAAATCCCAGCCCTGTTAGGGATCCTCGCCACTCATTCATTGGATAAACCTGTTCCCGGGCTGAAAAATTTGATGGCCGAAACCTACCCACGGCTGCAACGGGGACGCATAGCCTGGCTGTTAATGCAGGAGATATCGCAGGGCAACCGCGAGCCGCATGTATTACAGGCGTTTCGCGAGTTAGAAGGCGATCTCGGTTACGGCATGCTGCTCTCTCGTTATGCACCGGATATGAATCATGTCACTGCTGCGCAGTACCAGGCGGCGATGCGTGGCGCAATCCCGCAAGTTGCGCCGGTATTCTGGAGTTTCCGCATCATGGTTGGCTGCGGTTCGCTGCTGTTACTGGTGATGCTGATTGCGCTCGTCCAGACGCTGCGCGGCAAAATCGATCAACATCGCTGGGTGCTGAAAATGGCGCTCTGGAGTTTGCCACTGCCGTGGATTGCCATTGAGGCCGGGTGGTTTATGACCGAGTTTGGTCGTCAGCCGTGGGCGATTCAGGACATCTTACCGACATACTCCGCGCACTCTGCATTAACCACGGGCCAACTGGCCTTCTCTCTGATCATGATCGTAGGGCTTTACACCCTGTTCTTAATCGCCGAAGTCTACCTGATGCAGAAATATGCCCGCCTGGGGCCGAGTGCGATGCAGAGTGAACAACCAGCGCAGCAACAGGGGTAAAGGAGAGAGTCATGTTTGATTATGAAACATTACGGTTCATCTGGTGGCTGCTGATGGGCGTCATCCTGGTGGTCTTTATGGTCACCGACGGATTTGATATGGGGATCGGTTGTCTGCTGCCACTGGTGGCGCGTGACGATGATGAACGCCGGATAGTGATCAACAGCGTTGGCGCTCACTGGGAGGGTAACCAGGTCTGGCTGATCCTCGCAGGTGGGGCATTATTTGCCGCCTGGCCCAGAGTCTACGCAGCGGCGTTTTCTGGCTTTTATGTGGCGATGATCCTGGTGCTGTGCTCGCTGTTCTTCCGCCCGTTAGCTTTTGATTATCGCGGCAAAATAGCGGATGCCCGCTGGCGCAAAATGTGGGATGCCGGTCTGGTCATTGGTAGTCTGGTCCCGCCTGTGGTCTTTGGTATTGCGTTT
Organism: Escherichia sp. E2586; assembly: GCF_005781105.1. Lineage (NCBI taxonomy): Bacteria > Pseudomonadati > Pseudomonadota > Gammaproteobacteria > Enterobacterales > Enterobacteriaceae > Escherichia > Escherichia sp. E2586. Next base: position 35,965 of record NZ_VATN01000025.1, on the reverse strand, counting down.
GGTAACTTGTTACTTGGCGTGCCGTTTAGCTTCACACCACAATTACGCGTGGAGTATCTCGGTAGCTTCTGGCAGTTGCTGACGCCATTCCCTTTGCTGTGCGGCTTGCTCAGTCTGGGTATGGTGATTTTGCAAGGGGGCGTCTGGTTGCAGCTGAAAACCGTTGGCGCTATTCATCTGCGTTCACAACTGGCGACCAAACGCGCCGCGCTGTTGGTGATGCTCTGCTTCCTGCTGGCGGGATACTGGCTGTGGGTCGGTATTGATGGCTTTGTGTTACTCGCTCAGGATGTCAACGGTCCGTCCAATCCACTGATGAAAATGGTGACGGTACTGCCAGGCGCCTGGATGAATAACTTCATCGAATCGCCAGTCTTGTGGATCTTCCCACTGCTCGGTTTCTTCTGCCCGTTACTGACGTCGATGGCAATTTATCGTGGCCGCCCCGGTTGGGGATTTCTGATGGCGTCGTTGATGCAATTTGGTGTGATTTTCACCGCTGGCATTACGTTATTTCCCTTTGTTATGCCTTCGAGTATCAGTCCGATATCCAGCCTGACCGTGTGGGACAGTACCTCCAGCCAACTGACACTTAGCATTATGTTAGTAATTGTACTGATATTTTTGCCAATAGTGTTGCTCTACACTCTATGGAGCTACTACAAAATGTGGGGTCGTATGACGACTGAAACGCTGCGCCGTCACGATCATGAGCTGTACTAAGGAGCATGAACAATGTGGTATCTATTGTGGTTCGTCGGCATTTTGTTGATGTGTTCGCTTTCTACCGTCGTGTTGGTATGGCTGGATCCGCGTCTGAAGGGATGACTGGCGTACAACGAACTTAGGCCTGATACGACGCGTCGCATCAGGCAGTCATGTCGGATATGAAAAACGGAAACATATCGATGAAAGCGATTTTGATCCCATTTTTATCTCTTCTGATTCCGTTAACCTCGCCACCTGCATTCGCTCAGAGTGAGCCGGAACTGAAGCTGGAGCGGGTGGTGATTGTCAGCCGCCATGGCGTGCGTGCGGCCACCAAAGCCACGCCACTCATGCAGGATGTCACTCCAGACACATGGCCTGAGTGGCCGGTGAAATTGGGCTGGTTGACCCCGCGTGGCGGCGAACTGGTCACTTATCTTGGGCATTATCAACGCCAACGCCTGGTCGCTGACGGTTTACTGGCAAAAAATGGCTGCCCGAAACCTGATCAGGTTGCGATTATTGCGGATGTCGATGAACGTACGCGTAAAACAGGTGAAGCCTTTGCTGCCGGGCTGGCACCCAACTGTACGATTACAGTACATACCCAGCCAGATACTTCCCGGCCCGATCCCCTGTTTAATCCCCTTAAAACTGGCGTTTGCCAACTGGATAAGCCGAACGTTACCGCGACTATTCTCAGTAGAGCAGGGGGATCGATAGCGGAGTTTACCGAGCATCGGCAAACCGCATTTCGCGAACTGGAGCAGGTTCTCAATTTCCAGCAATCAAATCTGTGCCTTAAACGAGACAATCAGGACGAAAGTTGTACGTTGACTCAGGCATTGCCGTCCGAACTCAAAGTGAGTGATGACAATGTATCCCTGACCGGTGCGGCAAGCCTGGCTTCAATGCTGACGGAGATATTTCTCCTGCAACAGGCACAGGGAATGCCGGAGCCTGGCTGGGGACGAATTACTGATTCACACCAGTGGAACACCTTGCTAAGTCTGCATAACGCGCAGTTTTATTTGCTGCAACGGACACCAGATGTTGCCCGTAGTCGTGCCACGCCGTTGCTGGATTTAGTGCTGACGGCGCTGACGCCAAATAACACGCAACAACAGGTTTATGGCGTGACATTACCCACTTCACTGCTATTTATTGCCGGACACGACACTAATCTGGCGAATCTGGGGGGCGCGCTAGAGCTTAACTGGACGCTACCAGGCCAGCCGGATAATACCCCACCGGGGGGCGAACTGGTTTTTGAACGTTGGCGGCGACTTAGTGATAACAGCCAGTGGATTCAGGTATCGCTGGTATTCCAGACCCTACAGCAGATGCGTGACAAAACTCCGTTGTCGCTAAAAACTCCGCCAGGCGAAGTGGCGTTAACGTTGGCTGAGTGTGGCGAAAGAAACGCGCAGGGTATGTGTTCGTTGGCTGGTTTTACGCAAATCGTGAATGAAGCACGCATTCCGGCATGCACTCTCCATCAGGACAAATAAACATTTGCCGCTGAGGGGCCACGCAGGCCATTGACGCGGCAAAATTCCACGCGTAACCCTGGGGTGAGCACTTCTGCGTCGCGGGGGGTGAATGCGGAAATATGGACCTGGACTTCTTTACGACCGTCGGAGGGGATGATGAATCCTTTGCCGCTTTTGCGATCAAAGGTTTTGACAATTCCTGTCATTTTACGGGACAAACAAATTCCTTACTGATAAATCTGCGCTGCACTATACGGTCTAAATAAAATAAAGCCAGTTTTATTTAAGACCGCTGGACGGCCAAAATAAAGTTTGCTTAATCTTATTTATCATGCGTTAATAGCTGCGTCGGTTTGAAAGACAGACATCATACAAAGTAGTTTACTAAAGCAGTTCTCATTATCAGGCATTATCCCCTTCTTTTGAGTCTCTCTCCTGAACACTAAGTAGTTTCTGTATTAAAGCCCTGTTTGCCGAAAGGCCCAAAATGAAGGAAGTAATAATATGTCTAATAAAATGACTGGTTTAGTAAAATGGTTTAACGCAGATAAAGGTTTCGGCTTTATCACTCCTGATGATGGCAGCAAGGACGTTTTCGTCCATTTCACCGCCATCCAGAGCAATGAATTCCGCACGCTGAACGAAAATCAGAAAGTCGAATTTTCTATTGAGCAGGGGCAACGTGGTCCCTCGGCAGCGAACGTTGTTACGCTCTAAGGTTGCCGCTATTACTCAGCATCTCCATTTCCGCTGTCCATGTTGTCATGGTTCACAGTACCGCACATCGGCATTCGATGTGACGGAGCGAAACCCTTTAGGTGCAAAGTGTATTTTCTGTAAATCGATGATGATCACCTTTGATAACATCGCATTGCAAATACGCACTGACCAGACACCACTGGATTTCACCAAATAATATCAGGCTCCCTCGTGGAGCCTTTTTTATATCTGGCTTATTTTTCCTCAATTCTGTATGTATAATAAGCGATAACCTGTTGATTATTGAATCTTTCAGGGAGATGGCTTATAACATTTCTTGCCTGACCAGGTACCGGGAACCAACACCTTACTGGCGTGTTGCTGTCTTTTAAGACCAGAAGAGGTTAACAGTGAATATTGAAGAGCTAAAAAAACAAGCCGAAACGGAAATCTCAGATTTTATCGCGCAAAAAATCGCCGAATTTAACAAGAACACAGGGAAAGAAGTCTCTGAAATTCGCTTCACCGCGCGGGAGAAAATGACCGGGCTTGAAAGTTATGATGTCAAAATCAAAATAATGTGATTTTGTGAACATCACCCCGTGCGAGGTGATGTTCCGCTTGTTGCTAATTTAGTGACCAATCATTGGCGCTTGTGGAATTAAGCGTCGGTACAACTCCTCTGTCACCGGGCTCTGCCATACTCCCGCATACATCGCATAAGCAATCACCGCGAACATAATTCCCAATACCAGTAGCGCCATGAGCCAGCCAGACAAGGCAAAGACCTTTTTATTTGCCGCAGGTTTTTGCAGCGAAAAGGTCAATGTTGAGGCCACCGGGCATGACTCCACGCAGGTCATACAACCGGTACATTCCACCGTTCTGACCTGAATTAATTTATCGACTGGGATCCGTGATGGGCAATTTTTCGCACATTTACCGCAGTCGATACAGCTTTCGGCATTGCGACGAATCTTAAACGGCGATAATAGCGAAACCAGTCCCATCAGCGCACCATATGGGCAGAGATAACGACACCAGGCATGGCGAATAAACAGGCTGGCAATCAGCAAAACCGTCACGCTGATTAATGTCGCTTTCCCCATATGGCGAAAGAAATCGAGCATTTTAACGTCCATCACCACGCTATAAGGCGATAGCATAAAATAGTGAATAGCCTGGGCGGGCATGAATAACGCGATATAAAGAAAAAAGCTTAATAGCAAATATTTCACCGCGCGTAGAGGAATATCCAGCCAGCGGGGAGGGGCGAATTGTCGACCAAACAGTTTTTTCCCGAGATCGCCAATTAATTCAGAGAGCGTACCAACAGGGCATAGCCACGAACAAAAGGCTTTTTTCAGCAGTAAGCTGATAATGATAAAAGCGACCAATAACAGCATCGCGGCGGCGTGCACGGAAGGTAACTGACTTGTTGCAAGGCTGTATTTCAGATTCATCAGACCAGCAATCGGCAGCCAACCTTCAATGCCCCCCGGTCTGGCAACAAATGCCGTATTACCTGCCGTTTCGTAATAGCGCACCCAGTACCAAAAGGTGACGGCAATATAAATATTGATTGCCAACAGTAATAATTGCGTCGCTTTACGCCAGGTCGTGGCATTGCGCCAGTCATTCCACGGTAATTTACCGCCCGTCGTGCCTGGCCGTCGCTGCCAGCGGATTCTTTTTTTCTCTGCCATGATTTTGCCCGCCCGTTAAGTTGCATACCAAATGCCACTATTCTAAGTTTTCTCAACGGGATGATATTGATTCACATCGGGTTCGGGGCTTTCTTATTCAGCCACTGTTCCAGGGCCGCGATGCTACGCGTAATTTCTTCACGCGGCAGGGCCGCGGTTAATGGTTCCAGCTCAAGTTGTCCGCACAACTGACAGGCACTGCGCATGCCCAGACTGGCGCAGCTGCTTTTCAACTGATGCGCGGCACGTTTGATTTTGTCGCTGTCGTGACTGGCGCGGGCTGTGTCCATTTCATCGAGAAGGGGCAGGGCATGTTGTTTAAATAATGCCAGCCATTCGTGGATTTTCGTCACCCCCATTAACTGCGCATCTTCATTGAGTTGCGATACATCCAGCGGTTGATGGTTATGTGTTTGCAGGTGCAGATAGTGAGCCAGTAACTGACCAAGCACTTCACGCGACACCGGTTTAGGGATAATTCCGCGAAATAGCGAACTGGTACGCTGGCGCAGCGTTTCGTCGATGACATGGGCGCTAAAGCCAATCAAAACCAGCGACGGATATTGCAGCGAAAGTTGCCGGGCAAGTGTAATGCCGTCGATATCCGGCAGATCAAAATCCACCAGCGCGGCAGCAAACGGTTCACTATTTTGCAGCGTCTCTAAAGCCTGCGCGGCATTTCCTACGGCCGCGACCTGAGCGCCACTGGTGTTAAGTATCTCGATGGTAATACGCTGCGTTAGCGGGTTATCTTCAATCAACAGTAATCGTAAACCGTCCAGACGCACCGCCTGATTGACTGTTTTTGGCACGGGGGCCGTGGCAACTCGTAACGGCAAGCGTAAACAAAAACAGCTTCCAACCTCCAGCGTGCTTGTGGCGTACAGTTCGCCGCCCATCGCCTGGGCCAGACGGCTACTGATAGTCAACCCCAGCCCGGTGCCGCCGCGTTTACCGCTCACCTGAACAAACGGCTGAAAGATATCAGCCAGTTTCGCGGGATCAATACCACAGCCGCTGTCTTCCACTTCGACCAGCCATTGTTCGCCATCAGTGCGACTACGCAGGATAATGTGCCCTTCGTCGGTGAAACGCAGGGCGTTGCTCAACAGGTTGGTTATAACCTGACGAATACGTCGCGGATCGCCCATTAACGCAGTCGGTACATCGTCGGCAATTGCTGTTGCCAGGCGAATCGGGCGACCTTTCACTCGTCCGCTCATTAATTGCAGGGTACTTTCCAGCAGTGGGCGCGGTTCAAAGGGTTCATCGCTGACCGAAACATTCTTGCCACCAGCTTCGATAGCCGAATAATCGAGAATATCGTTGAGGATGGTCAGTAATGATTCGCCAGAGTCAGTAATCGCCCGCAAATCATCACGCTGGGCGTTAAGCGCCGGGTTATCTGCCAGCAACTGCGCGGTGCCGAGAATTCCGTACAGCGGAGTGCGGATCTCATGGCTCATCGCAGCCAGAAACGCAGATTTTGCCTGGCTGGCTTTTTCTGCTTCCGCCCGTGCCTGTCGGTGTTCTATCACCAGTTCCTGCAATTCAGCTGTACGCGCTTTGACCTGCGCCGCCAGCTGTTCGCGGTGGCGATTAAGCGCATGAACACTGCTGCGAAAAGCATCCATCAGCCGCCCGATGGTGTCCAGCTCCCGCACGCCAGCGGTTTCCGGGAAAGGGGAGTCGATATCACCGTCCAGCAGCCGTTGCAGAGCCTGCGTTTGTTCGGCAAGTGGACGCGTGACTGAGCGATAAACCACGCGCCAGAGGATCAGAATCAATGAGCAAAGTGAAACGACGCCCAGCAGTAGCAGGTTAAACCGTACATGTTCACTGGCGCTTTCCAGATGTGTAAGTCCAGCCCGATTACGCTGCTCAATGGTTGCGACCAACTGATTAACTTCGTTGCTGAACTGTGCAAACTGCACAATATTATTTTGCGTCAGCGTCTGCAGGTGAGTATTGAGTGCTTTTTCTCGTTGGTAGAGCGCCAGTAACTCGACATATCGTTGTACTGTCTCCAGTGCCTTTTCCGCCTGCGCGCGAACCGGCGGAGCTTTAATACGTCTTTGTTGAAGCTGTACCCTGTTAAGTGCGTTTTTCAATTGAACAGGCAGCCTGTTCTTATTTTTTTCACTCTCCTCCAGCTCCAGTTTCATAACGAAATGCTGTATTTGCAGAGCGCTAAAGCGCATTTCGTGCATCTGCCTGACGTACTCACGATCGCCAGCAACCCACTGTTCGACGGCGCTCTCCGCCGACCTGTTATGATTGTAGCCAAACACACTTTGCGGGCCAGACTGCGGTGATGCGGTGGCGATGGCTATGTAATGGGTCTGGGATTGCGCGATGTTGGCGATTTCTCCGGCCGCGGCGACGATTTGCTGGCTGAGTTGTTGCTGTTGATCGTGGAGTTTCAGCCGCTGACCGACCAGATCGCCCTGTTGACGTAGCGAGTGGTCAATCTCATAGGCTTGCCGTTCAATAGCTATCGTTTCAAACCCTTTCTCGCGCAGCCCCTGCAACAGGGAGTCAATTTTCAGCTTCTGCGCCGATAACGTTCTCCCCTGGGATTGCCACATCTCTGCGCTATCCGTGTTGTTCAGATTTTGGGCGGTAAAGAGTTCCCACGCGCTGGCCTCACTCAACTGACGGGCCATATTCATGGTTGGGATCAGGGCCAGAGTATTGGTCTGAGCGCTTTGAGTTAAAACGCGCAGGTTATACCAACCTACAAAGATACTTACCAGAGTCAGCAATGCCATCAGGGCAAACGCCATCCACAATCTTTTGGCCAGAGTGAAAATCATCCTTGGTGCACCACATTACCTGAATCGGTGGATTAATAGACATCAGCGGCTAAGAAATACCCTTCGCCATGCTGCGTAACTAACAGGTTGGCGCTGAGTTTATGACGCAAACGGCGGATCAGTACGTCCACAGTGCGCAAATCGGGGTTTTCTACCCGCCGGGCGGAGAGCATACGCAGCAGTCGTTCGCGGCTGAGGATCTCGCCAGGATTAGTGACAAAGGCCACCAGCATTTCGTATTCCGCGCGGGTGAGTTTGATAGGTCGGTCGTCCTGATCCAACGTGTGGCGTGAGATATTCAGACAATATCCGGCAAAACGATAGCAGTTATCCTGAGAGAGAGCGTTGGCCTGACGGGCCAGATCGATACGCCAGAGCAGATTTTTTACCCGTACCACGAGTTCACGCAGCTCCAGCGGTTTGATGACATAATCATCGGCGCCCATCTCAAGCCCGACAATTCGATCAATAGGATCGCTGCGCCCGGTCACCAGAATAATCCCCACCGTTGAGCGTTCGCGCAGGGCTCGGGTGAGCATTAAGCCGTTTTCATCGGGCAGGTTAATATCCAGCAAAATGAGATCAACAGGCTGGTTTTCCATAATTTCCCGTAGTCCGTCGCCGCTTGCCGTGACCGACACGAGATACCCTTCCTGGATGAAGTAGCTTTGCAAACGTGCCTGCGTCACAGGCTCATCTTCAACAATGACAATATGGTGTGACATCCCTGCTTTCCCGATCTTCCTGTTCATATCCATTCATATGCTGTCATAAGCCATTCATCCTGACGAGTGCCGCTATTCATATTTGCTTATTAAGATCACAGTTGCCAAATTATATTTTTACAGGAGTTATTATGAGACGACTATGGAGTGCGCTGCGTCGGCCAAGTGCGCGTTGGTCGGTGTTAGCGCTGGTGCTGATGGGGATCGTGATCGGTATTGCCTTGATTGTGTTACCTCACTTCGGGATCAAGGCCACCAGCAGCACTGAGTTTTGCGTCAGTTGCCACAGTATGACGCCGGTGTATGAAGAATATAAAAAGTCGGCGCATTTCCAGAATGCTTCCGGCGTACGCGCCGAGTGTCATGACTGCCACGTCCCGTCAGATTTACCGGGAATGCTGAAGCGGAAACTGGAAGCGAGTAATGAGGTGTATCAGACCGTTATTGGTCACTCCATCGATACCCCTGAGAAATTCAACGCTAAACGCGCAGAACTCGCCGAGCGCGAATGGGCGCGGATGAAAGAGAACAATTCAGCGACCTGCCGTTCCTGCCATAACTACGACGCGATGGATCATGCAAAGCAGCATCCGGAAGCCGCACGTCAAATGGCCGCCGCAGCGAAAGATAATCAGACCTGTATCGACTGCCATAAAGGCATTGCCCACCAGCTGCCGGATATGAGCAGCGGCTCGCGTAAACAGTTCGAAGAGCTACGCGCCAGCGGCAGAGATGATAAAGACATCCTTTATTCTATAGATATAAAGCCGCTTTATGCAGCAAAGGATGATAAAGAAGCGACGGGTTCACTGCTGCCAGCCTCTGAAGTGAAAGTGCTTAAACGTGACGGCGACTGGTTGCAGGTGGCTATCATCGGCTGGACGGAAAGCGCTGGAACTCAACGGGTTCTGACCGAGTTGCCCGGCAAACGGATTTTTGTCGCTTCCATTCGCGGCGATATCCAGCAGCAGGCGAAAATGCTGGAGAAAACCACCGTTGCTGACACCAAAACCGAGTGGAGTAAGATGCAGGCCACCGCATGGTTGAAGAAGGGCGATATGGTCGACGACATCAAACCAATCTGGGCCTATGGCGATACGCTGTACAGCAGTGCCTGTAAACAGTGTCACGGCGCGTCAGCAACGACCCATTACGACGCCAACGGTTGGATCGGCCAAATCAACGGCATGATTGGTTTTACCAGCCTGGATAAACGGGAAGAACGCACCATGCTGAAATATCTGCAAATGCATGCGTCGGATACCGCAGGGAAGTCTCACAGCGATAAGGAAGGAAAATAATGAAAAATAAAGACATTTTTCAGGCATCACGTCGACGCTTTCTTACCCAGCTTGGCGGCTTAACGCTGGCAGGGATGCTGGGGCCATCGCTGTTAACTCCACGCCGCGTTAACGCAGCGCAAGCTGTTACGTCGAAAGAGGGTATCCTGACCGGTTCGCGGTTTGGCGCCATTCGCGCGACGGTGAAAGACGGGCGCTTTGTGGCGGTGAAACCGTTTGAACTGGATAAGTACCCGACGAAAATTATCGCCGGGCTGCCGGATCACGTCCACAATCCGGCGCGTATTCGCTATCCGATGGTGCGAGTCGACTGGCTGCGTAAGCGCCATCTAAGTGACACCACTCAACGCGGTGATAACCGTTTTGTCCGCGTCAGTTGGGATGAAGCCCTGGACATGTTCTATGAAGAACTGGAACGGGTGCAAAAAACCTATGGCCCCAGTGCGTTACTGACCGCCAGCGGCGGGCAATCATCAGGTAAATTTCATAGCGCCGGGGGAATGCTGTCGAAAGCCATCGCACTACATGGCAATAAAGTGAGTACCGGCGGTGACTATTCCACCGGGGCAGCGCAGGTGATCCTGCCGCGGGTGGTGGGATCAATGGAAGTTTACGAACAGCAAACCTCCTGGCCGTTAGTGTTGCAAAACAGTAAAATCATCGTCATGTGGGGCACCGATTTGGTGAAGAATCAGCAGGTTAATTTCCGCTGCCCGTCTCACGATGTTTATGAATATTACGAGCAACTGAAAGAAAAGGTGGTGGCGGGCGAAATCGAAGTTATCAGCATCGACCCGGTGGTCAGTTCAACGCATGAATATCTGGGGCGTGAGCACGTTAAACATATTATTGTTAACCCGCAAACCGATGTACCGCTACAACTGGCGATGGCCCATACCCTGTACAGCGAAAATCTGTACGACAAACAATTCATTGCTGATTATTGCGTCGGTTTCGAGCAATTTCTGCCGTATTTGCTGGGTGAGAAAGACGGCCAGCCGAAGGATGCCGTCTGGGCAGAAAAACTGTGTGGCATTGACGCCGAAACGATCCGCACGCTGGCGCGGAAAATGGCGGGCACAAGAACGCAAATTATGGCTGGCTGGTGCGCCCAACGTATGCAGCACGGCGAGCAGTGGTCATGGATGATTGTGGTGCTGGCGGCAATGCTCGGGCAGATTGGCCTGCCAGGTGGCGGTTTTGGTTTTAGTTGGCACAGCAGCGGCTCAGGCGTGCCAGGCCGTAAAGGGATTATCCTGAGCGGTTTTCCCGGTGCCACGAAAATTCCGCCAGTTCATAACAACAACGATTACAAAGGTTACAGCAGCACCATCCCAACGGCCCGTTATATCGACGCCATTCTGGAACCGGGGAAAGAGATCAACTGGGACGGCAAAACAGTTAAGTTGCCGCCGCTGAAAATGTGTGTTTTCGCCGGGACCAATCCGTTCCACCGCCATCAGCAGATCAACCGCATAATCGAAGGCTGGCGTAAGTTGGAGACGGTGATTTCCATTGATAACCAGTGGACCTCCAGTTGCCGCTTTTCCGACATTGTATTACCCGCAACCACCCAGTTTGAGCGTAACGATCTCGACCAGTTTGGTGACTATGCCAGCCATGGGCTTATCACCACTAAACAGGTGGTGCAGCCGCAATTTGAGGCGCGCAACGACTTTGATATTTTCCGCGAGTTATGCCGCCGCTTTGACCGTGAGGAAGCCTTTACTGAAGGGCTGGATGAGATGGGTTGGCTCAAGCGCATCTGGCAGGACGCGCTCCAGCAGGCCAAAGGACTCGGCATCCATTTACCGACCTTTGATGAGTTGTGGAACAGTAAAGAATACGTGGTCTATGACCATCCGCAGATGTTCGTGCGTCATCAGGCATTCCGCGAAGATCCCGACCTCGAACCGCTGGGGACGCCGAGCGGGTTGATTGAGATCTACTCGCAAACTATCGCCGACATGCACTATGACGATTGTCAGGGGCATCCAATGTGGTTTGAGAAAATTGAACGTTCCCACGGTGGACCAGGTTCGCAGAAATATCCACTGCATCTGCAATCGGTGCATCCCGATTATCGCGTCCACTCGCAACTGTGTGAATCCGAAACACTGCGTCAGCATTACAGCGTAGCGGGCAAAGAGCCGGTATATATCAGCCCGCAGGATGCCCGTGCGCGCGGGATTGCTAACGGTGATGTGGTGCGTGTCTTTAACGATCGGGGGCAGGTTCTGGTGGGCGCGGTGGTTTCTGATCTCTATGCACCAGGCGTGATCCGGATCCATGAAGGCGCCTGGTATGATCCGGATAAAGGCGGTGAGCTCAATGCGCTGTGTAAATACGGTAACCCTAATGTGCTAACGCCCGACATCGGGACTTCGCAACTGGCGCAGGCCACCAGCTCACACACGACCATTGTGGAAATTGAAAAATTCACCGGTCCAATAGAGAAGGTAACGGCGTTTAGCGGTCCGATTGAGATGGTGGCACAGTGCGAATATGTTCCGGCACCGCAGGTGAAATCATGACTTCACTAACGGTGGAACAGAATGCCTGTATCTACGCCTGGCTGGCGCAGTTGTTCTCCCGTGAACTGGACGATGAACAACTGACGCAAATCGCCAGTGCACAGATGGCTGAATGGTTTTCTTTGCTGAAACGCGAGCCGCCGCTGACTGCGTCGGTGAACGAACTGGAAGCTAAAATCGCCGCCTTGACGGTACGTGACGATGCCCGTCTGGAACTGGCCGCTGACTTTTGCAGCCTGTTTTTGATGACTGACAAGCAGGCGGCACTGCCGTATGCATCGGCGTATCAGCAGGACCCACATGTGATCAAAGGCTTACTGGCTGAGGCAGGGATGGACACCAGTGGCAATTTCAACGAACCGGCAGATCATCTGGCGATTTTTCTTGAGTTGTTAAGTCATCTGCATTTTGCCCGGGGAGAGGGGATTGTACCTGCACAGGAAGTTGACAATCTGCGGCAAAAAACACTGATGTCGCTGCGGCAATGGTTACCAGAGTTTGCTGTGTGTTGCCATCAGTATGACAGCTTTGGTTTTTACGCGGCACTAAGCCAGTTATTGCTTGCGATAACCAATAGAGATAATGCCGATAGGTAGGCCTGATAAGACGCGTTAAGCGTCGCATCAGGCATTATGGCATAGCTGCCGGATGCGGCGTGAATGCCTTATCCGGCCTACGGAAAGGGTGATTTTTGTAGGCCTGATAAGACGCGTTAAGCGTCGCATCCGGCAGCCAGTTCCGGCAGCCACACTCACGGGTGAGCCACAAACCGGGAAAGCCGCTGGCGTAGCAGGCGGTTTTCCTGTTTCAGATGTGCAATATCATCCATTAACGTTAGCGCCACCGCGATCCCCGGCCAGTCCAGCGCCAGTTCCTGACGTAGACGTACCGCGCGTTGCACCACAATGGCGGCATGGTCATCAAATACCCAGGTTGTTTCCTGGATCTCTCTCGGTTCAACCACCCCCAAACCGACAATTTCATTCAACTCCTCTTCAGAAATGCCGGTATGCAGGCAAAACTCGGTAATGGTAAAAGTCACCGTAACATGAGCCATTATGCTTTCCCCCAATCTTTACGTGGATCAAAAGACGACTGGGCGTCTGCCAGTTGTTGCCACAGCGCGGCAGTATTTTCATCCGGTTTCGGCGGCATGACGATTTTCAGCACAGCATACAAGTCACCAGTCTGTTTTTTGCTTACCAGACCTTTGCCTTTAATGCGCAATCGTTGCCCGGCCTGACTGCCTGGCGGAATGGTCAACAAAATGCTTTCTTTCAGCGTTGGTACAGTGACTTTGCTACCCAGAGCCGCTTCCCACGGGCTAACCGGCACCACAATTTCCAGATCCTGACCGACAATATCAAACAACGGATGCGGGGCTATATGAATCACCAGCCACAGGTCGCCATTTGGACCACCGTTTTCGCCTGGCGTCCCCTGGCCTTTCAGGCGGATACGTTGACCATTGCCGACACCCGCCGGGATCTTCACATTCAGCGTTTTCGGGATTTCCTGTTCGATCATGCCAAAGGCGTTATAAACCGGCAGGTTATAGCTGATGGTACGTTTGTGCTCAGTAAGCGTTTCTTCCAGGAATACCGCAACTTCAATTTCAATATCGTGGCCACGTGTGGCGGGGCGTTGACGGCTCTGGCGGGCATGTTGACCGAAAATTGACGAGAAGATATCGTCAAAATCTTCGGCATTGAAACTCTGACCGTCGCCATGCTGGAACTGGCGGTTGAATTGCGGATCGTTGCGATGCTGCCACATCTGATCATATTCAGCGCGACGCTGTTCATCACTTAGCACTTCCCAGGCTTCAGCAACCTCTTTGAAGCGGGCTTCGGCATCGGGCTCTTTGCTGACATCAGGATGGTATTTGCGGGCCAGTCGACGATAGGCGGTCTTGATTGTCTTGAGATCGTCCGTCGGTTTCACGCCCATGATGGCGTAATAATCCTTTAATTCCATAGCGTTATCTCGCGTAAATCAATACAGACAAAGGGAAACCCCTGACAAGGTATCAGTGTTAAGTGTAGGGGAAATCAGAAAAAATCGTAGGCCAGTGATAAAAACATAACTAAAAATGATATTTTCAGCCTGAATTTTGGCAGGTAAAAGAGGGGACGTTTAACCTTCACAGATGCCCCATGACGACGTTGTCAGGGGGCTGAAAATGGTGACTTATCCTGCTTTTACCGCAGTGACCATCACTTCAACCAGAATCTCCGGGCGGGCCATCTCAGCCTGTACGGTAGCGCGAGCCGGGCTATGTCCTTCTGGCAGCCAGCTAACCCATACGTCGTTGAAATCGGCAAAATCGCGGCTGATATCTTTCAGCCATACCTGAGCGGACAAGAGATGAAATTTATCACTGCCAGCTTCAGCAAGTAATGCGTCGATTTTCTCCAGCACTTCGCGCGTTTGTTGCGCGATGTCAGGAGTATTGCCCTTCGGTGTCTGACCGGAGAGAAATACAAGATTGCCATATTCCACACTGGCGGCAAGACGAGGTTGTGGGTTATTACGTTTGATATTCAAGCTGATTGGCTCCATGTCAGTCCATCAAGGGAAATTGCGGGATCTTCGCCCGACAGCAGCGCGCCTAACACTACGGCACTACCTGCCGCCAGCGTAAAACCCAGACTGCCCTGACCAAGATTCATCCACAGATTTTGATACTTCGCCCGTCCTAAGAGTGGCGGACCCGCAGGGGTGGATGGACGCATACCTGTCCATAATTCGGCATCATCGATGCCTTGCAGTTGCGGAAAACTGTTAGCTACGATCTGCTTTAAGGCATTGATTCGTTCAGGGCGCAATTCATTTCCGTCATAGCCAATATCGACCATAGCGGCGATACGCAACCGCTCACCGAGTCGGGCATAGACAATTTTATGACCGTAGTCGGTGACACTGATTTGCGGTGCGATCCCCATTTCTTGTGGGAAGGGAAGCGTCAGACTGTAACCTTTAAGACCGCAGATCGGTACGTGAGTCCCGGTTTCGGCAAGTAAATGCTTACTACCATTACCCGCGGCAACGACATAATCATCCGCAACCAGCGTTCCTGTGCTGGTGGTGATGGAATCAATGCGCTCGCCTTTTTTATTCAACTGCAAAACTTCACAATCGGTTTGTAGCGAAAAATTTGCGCTGGCATTAAGTTTGGCAAGTAATGCCTGGCAGAACTTATAGCAGTCCGCCGTTTCATCTCCGGGAGAGTAAATACCGCCACACAATGAATGACCAATATGTTTTAGTGCTGGTTCAAGATGAACGCACTCTTCGCGTGATAAAGCCTGTTGAAATTGCGGATTAATACCTTTTGCCGCTTTGGCTAAATCTTGCGGGCGGCGATGAATAATCAGTTTGCCAGAACGGCGCCAGTGAAAATCATCAAGATTATCTTCCAGCAGCCACTCTTCCATGACCTGACGGCTTAACAGTGATAAGCGTAAAATATGGTCGCCATTGAGTTTATTTGTCCGGCTATTGCAGGCCAGTAAAAACTCCAGCAACCAGCGCCACTGGCTAAATGACATGCGCAAACGCATATTCAGGGGAGAGTTGCTTTTCCCCATCCATTTAAGCCCCTGCATCGGTACGCCTTTATCCGCCAGAGGAGCAACGTAGCGATAACTGAGTTGCCCACCATTAGCGAAACTGGTGGCGATACCTGCCTGACTGTTGCGTTCTAACAATTGTACCTGATGGCCCTGTTTTACCAGCACCCATGCTGTTGCCAGACCAATTACCCCGCCGCCAATAATTACAATGCGTTTTTTCATCACCTGAGATATCCACCGCTAATAAATGCGTTGGGGGTATGTCAAAGCATTTAGGCCTGAGGAGCAATTGACTTTTTATTTTCAGGGTATAACTCAAGGTTAATGGCTCGCAGTTGCTGACGTAATTGCTGGCAAAGGAAATCGACAAATTTTTGTGTAATGGGACTAAGTGAAACGTCGGCACGGCGTAGCAAACAAAGGTCTATTTTCATTGGGGGTTCGATGGGGTGAATCGTCTCTGCCGGAAGGTTATGACGGGCAGAGAAAATATCGGTAATACTGCATCCCATTCCGCGTTTTACAAATTCCGTGGCCATGTAATAGGTCTGGACATTCAGGCGCGTCGTCAAAAAATCACGTCGTTTAGCTATTGCATCGGAAAGGGAATGAGGGCCGGGAGAAATCCAGCGTTGTTGGTCAATCTTGTCTATTTCTACTGCGCCCAGGCGATAGTCCCGGTCGATATAAACCAGCGGAACTTCGGCTATCAGCGTCGTCATAATTTCCCCCTGTTGAATCGGCTGTAGCGTCAGGGCCAGATCAATCTCACGCAGATCAAGCTTTTTAACCAACGTTTCAGTGTGCTCTGTCGTCAGTGTCATGACCAGATTCGCATTCTGCTGGTAAAACGCCGTGACTATTTCCGGCACCAGACTTAATCCCAGGCTTGGCAGGCATCCCAGGGCTATTCTGGCTCGCGGATCTCGCGTCAGGTTATCGGCCAGCAGTCGCAGGTTGTCGAGTTCGTGATAAATCGACTGCGCTTTTTCAAAAAGTGTGATCGCTTCGCTGGTTGGAAGAAGCTTGCCACGAACTCGCTGAAAGAGCTGAAAACCGAGTTTTTGCTCAGCGTTTTTTAACGCTTTACTGGCGGCCGGTTGGGAAATATTCAGCGATTCCGCTGCCCGTGAAAGTGTCCCGCATGTCATCACAGCATAGAAGATTTCCAGGTGGCGCAGTTTCATTAAGAGTTAACCCAGAGTTATAGACGATAGATAAAAAGTCATTTCATGGTAACACCAAGTTAACATAAATTTAATCTGTAACGTCTGTTCTGGTAACAATGCGTTATTTGCCCACCTAAAGGGGTTAATTACGAACTCAGAATAATACCTGTAGTACCCGGACAAACCCTCAGTGCATTTTGCTAACAATAATAACGAGGGGGGATATTTTCTGAGCTGTCCAAATACATCGGCTGATATTGAAAGTCGATTCGATGGGGTTAAGGAGTTATATGAGTGACTCAATGCTCGCTGGTGGTTTACTAACCAGACAAAATATCACCAAAAAGAATGTCATTATTGGTTTGTTATTGATTGCATTTTTACTGATAGCGTTCTGGTGCCAGGGGCGTCCAGGTAATGAACTCGGACTGCTTGGTTTTACACCACTGGTGGCGTTAGCGGTGCTCTCGTTGATAGGCGTCGATATTGTTCTGGCGGTTATTTCATCGATTATTATTGCGATGATAATGACTTCCACCGGCTTACCTGAAATGGGTGCCATGCTGGCAAAATCGACGGGATCGTTTATCGCCACTGTTGGTTTGATCATTATGCTTGGCGCAGGCGTAGGTGAAGTGGCAACACGTACCGGAGCCGCCGTTGAACTGGTCAAATTTGTGGTGCATCGTATCGGGCTTTCCAGCCAGACACGGGTCAAATTTGGCATCGTTGTCTCATCCATTCTTATCTGTGGCGCGCTGGGTACTATGGCAGGCGGTAATGCCATTATTGTTGCGGTGATTATTCCCGTGGCGGCTGCAGTACGGCTGACACCGCCTACAGTGGCTGCACTGATGATGACGGCGGGGTCAGTGGGATTGTTTACCGGGCCATTTACTCCCAGTACCGTGACGATTTTACAACTCGGCGGCCTGACTTATCCGCAATACCTGATGTACGTCGGGCTGCCAATGAGCGCCGTGACGTTATTTGCTGGCTGGATAATGGCCGGGCGAATTCAGAAGATGACGGAAGGAAAATTACACTACGAAGTGGATCTCTCAGAGAAAACTCAGGAAGAAGAGGATCCTGCCCGCGATCGTCGTCGCAAACTCAGCGCCCTGGCATTTGCTGCAACCATTATTGTGATGGCGGTTATTGGCGTAGTGATAAAAGCAGGTTTTAGTTTTGCCATTATCGTTATGCTGTTGGTGGCGTTGATCACCGGGCTGGTGGGGGGATTAAGCCCAACCGGGATCCTGCAAGCCCTGTATAAAGGGTGTGGCAGACTGGTGTGGATGTTTCTGCTCTACTGGCTGTATAACCCGATTCTGGAGCTTATGGATAGCCTGCAGGCGTATCAGGGATTGCTCGAATACACACAACCACTGTTAACCGGGATATCTCCGGCATGGCTTTGCTTCTGTATTTTTGCCTTTAATATTATCGGTCATGTGCCAGGTGCTGCTGTTGCTCAGATGACCTTCACGCATAAAATATTTGGTCCGATGTTGATGGCTGCGGGAGTGCCGCCACAGGGTACAACGGCAGTATTATTAGCCTCATCGCAAGTGGACTGGTTTGGGCCTTTCCCTTCATCGGATATGTTCGGTCAAATGGGGCTGGCACAATCTACTCACCTGAAATATATGCTTTATAACGGTTGGGCCATTGTCATTGCCAATATCATTCTTTTTGCCTTGCTGTTTCAGGTATTAGTTTAACGATACAAACCAGGCGATAGCGCGACTACTGTCCGTTATCGCCTGACGGTTTCCCGCCTCGTCATCTGCTAAATTGCGAACCTGTTCCCGGAAAAATGCCATATTTCTGTCACACTCTTAATTGATTGATAACTAAAGAGGTGATGGGAATGAAAAAAACGCTAATTGCTGCGGCCGTGGCTGGAATGGTTTTACTCTCTTCGAATACTCAGGCACAGACCATGCCGGAAGGCTATCAGCTACAGCAAGTGCTACTCATGAGCCGTCATAATTTACGTGCGCCATTGGCAAATAATGGCAGTGTGCTTGAGCAGTCGACGCCGAATAAATGGCCGGAGTGGGATGTTCCTGGTGGACAACTCACGACCAAAGGCGGCGTGCTGGAAGTGTATATGGGCCATTACATGCGTGAGTGGCTGGCAGAGCAGGGAATAGTGAAAACGGGTGAATGCCCGCCGCCGGACACCGTTTATGCCTATGCCAATAGTTTGCAACGCACTGTCGCCACTGCGCAGTTCTTTATTACCGGCGCATTCCCAGGGTGTGATATTCCTGTTCATCACCAGGAAAAAATGGGCACTATGGACCCAACCTTTAATCCGGTGATCACCGATGATTCCGCCGCATTCAGTGAGCAGGCGGTGGCGGCAATGGAGAAAGAGTTCAGCAAACTACAACTAACGGACAGCTATCAGCTACTGGAAAAAATCGTTAACTATAAAGATTCCCCTGCCTGTAAAGAGAAACAGCAGTGTTCGCTGGTGGATGGCAAAAATACCTTTAGCGCGAAGTATCAACAAGAACCGGGCGTTTCCGGGCCGCTGAAAATCGGTAACTCGCTGGTGGATGCGTTTACTTTGCAATACTACGAAGGTTTCCCGATGGATCAGGTGGCCTGGGGAGAGATCAAATCAGATCAGCAGTGGAAGGTGTTGTCGAAGCTGAAAAACGGCTACCAGGATAGCCTGTTTACCTCACCGGAAGTGGCGCGCAATGTTGCGAAACCGCTGGTCAGTTATATCGACAAAGCGCTGGTGACAGAGCGCGCCAGTGCACCAAAAATCACTGTACTGGTTGGGCATGACTCAAATATTGCCTCTCTGTTAACGGCGCTGGATTTCAAACCGTATCAGTTGCATGACCAGAACGAACGCACGCCGATTGGCGGCAAAATCGTTTTCCAGCGTTGGCATGACAGCAAAGCCAATCGCGACCTGATGAAAATCGAGTATGTGTACCAGAGTGCGGAACAGTTGCGTAATGCTGATGCGTTAACGTTGCAGGCTCCGGCTCAACGCGTGACGCTTGAACTTACCGGTTGCCCGATAGATGCCAACGGTTTTTGCCCGATGGATAAGTTTGATAGCGTGTTGAATGAAGCGGTGAAATAACAGAAAGTTCCCCCGCGAGAAGCGGGGGAATATGAGACTGATGACAAACGTGAGATTGCCTGATGCGCTACGCTTATCAGGCCTACCCGAGAATTGCACTATATCGAATTTGCACGCTCATGTAGGCCGGATAAGGCGTTCACGCCGCATCCGGCATGAACAAAGCGCACGTTGTCAACAATTTGAAAGCTCCCCCGCGAGACGCGGGGGAGTTACTGATTAAACGTTTTTACGTTCGATGGTCTGTTCGCCCCAAAAAAGCGAATCTTTATCGGTCTTAGCAAAGGCTTTGACTAACACTTCATCGCTACCTTCTTCCCAAATCTTTTCCGCCATTTTTTCGTCGTACCCGGCGACTTCGAAAATGGCCTCGGCTATTTCCGGCGACGTATTGCGCAGAGATGCCCATTCACCCACGTGATGAGCTTTCGCTTCTTGAGTTGGCATGCGTATCCTCCTGTTGAAGATTAGCCGTTAAGTTTAACTGCCAGACCAGCGACATATTCCCCCTGATAACGTGCGATAGACAACTCTTCCTGGCTGGGTTGGCGTGAACCGTCACCGCCTGCAATGGTGGTTGCGCCGTACGGCGTTCCGCCGCGAACCTGCGAGACGTCAAAAAGTTCCTGCGCTGCGTAGCCAATAGGGACAATCACCATGCCGTGGTGCGCAAGTGTCGTCCAGGTGGATGTGATGGTTTGTTCCTGACCGCCGCCGGTGCCGGTAGAGCTAAAGACGCTCGCCAGTTTTCCGTACAATGCGCCAGAAGCCCACAGGCCGCCAGTCTGGTCGAGGAAGGTACGCATTTGCCCGGACATATTGCCAAAGCGGGTTGGCGTACCAAAAATAATGGCGTCGTAATCGGCCAGTTCTTGCGGAGTTGCAACGGGTGCAGTTTGCGTTTTACCGCCTGCTTTTTCGAATAATTGCGGCTGCATGGTTTCCGGTACACGCTTAACAACAACTTCTGCGCCATCGACTTTGCTTGCGCCTTCAGCGACTGCGCGCGCCATCGTTTCGATATGTCCGTACATGGAATAATAAAGCACCAGAACTTTAGCCATTTCTAACCACTCCTCGTGTTATCTCTATTCCGTAGCGATTCGCTACCACTCTTTTAAAGATAAGACGTCCTTTTCAGAGTGCAAATTTCACAACCACTTATTTGATTTATAACAACTTTCACAAGCGCGTAAATTTGTCGCAAAATGATACATTTTTATCCCATAGCGTTTTTTTAATCATAAGAGAGGCTTATGGATAATTATTGGAAATGATATCTATTCTCGCTCAGAACCTGTTGCAGGATATTACCAAACGCGGGTCCACCCGCGTCAGTTCACTAAGCTTAGTCCCACGTAGCGAAAATATGGCACCGCCATACGCCGCGTTAATCCTATGCAATGCAATATGATGTCTACATCAAGACGGAGGTCAGTAATGGCAAACCATCGAGGCGGTTCAGGTAATTTTGCAGAAGACCGCGAAAGAGCATCAGAAGCAGGTAAAAAAGGTGGACAGCACAGCGGGGGTAATTTCAAGAATGACCCGCAGCGCGCATCTGAAGCAGGTAAAAAAGGTGGGAAGAGCAGTCACGGCAAAAGCGACAACTAGCCGGGCTAATCAATGACGAATGCATTTTTGTCTGTAACTCGTCAAAAAGCCATCACCGCCGGTTACCCGGCGGTTGATACTGATGACAAATGCACGATTGCCTGATGCTTATCAGGCCTACCAGAAGATTGCAATATATTGAATTTGCACTGTTTTGTAGGCCGGATAAGGCGTTTACGTCGCATCCGGCATGAACAATGCGTACGTTGTCAACAATCTGCACCGCCGGGTAATCCCGGCGGTTTTCTGTTTATGGCTCCTGATGAACAACTTCTGGCGGTGGAACGTCAACCAACTTTCTGCTTAACAACGCATTGAGTAAAATCGCGCCAAAAGTTGCTGTACCGATCCCTCCCAACGTAAAACCGCCCAGCGCGATGCTGATATTCGGGTTAATGCCCTGACCGTTAAAGCCCGTTGCGGCAATCACCACGCCAACAAAAGCCGCGCTGGAACCGAGATAACTGGGGACGTGTCCGCCGGTAATAAAGAAAAACAATAACGTGAAAGTCAGACGGGGCGCTGCATCCTGCATATCCTTTTCAGCCGCGTAATGGCTTGTTTGCAAAGCGGATGCCAGTTTTTAAAAATTCAATGTTATTAATGTGTTAATGTTTGGTTGTTGAAAATGACTGGTAAAAAGTGGACTAAACGGTCAAAACAGTTGCACATAAAACATGCGTTCGTGCGCGATGAGAGTGCAGAAGGTCGAGGCCAGACGGGGGTTTTGCTATCCTGTTGCTAATCTACAAGAGGGGAGAGCGCATGACGCAAGGCGCAGTGAAAACAACGGGTAAACGTTCGCGCGCAGTGAGCGCGAAGAAAAAAGCGATTCTTAGCGCGGCACTGGACACTTTTTCGCAATTCGGTTTTCACGGCACAAGGCTGGAGCAAATTGCAGAGTTGGCGGGCGTTTCTAAAACCAATCTGCTGTATTACTTCCCGTCGAAAGAGGCACTGTATATTGCCGTGCTGCGGCAAATTCTCGATATCTGGTTGGCGCCGTTAAAGGCGTTTCGTGAAGATTTCGCCCCGCTGGCGGCGATCAAAGAGTACATTCGTCTGAAGCTGGAAGTCTCCCGCGATTATCCGCAGGCTTCGCGCCTGTTCTGTATGGAGATGCTGGCAGGTGCGCCGCTGTTAATGGATGAACTGACGGGCGATTTGAAGGCGTTAATTGATGAGAAATCAGCGCTGATTGCAGGCTGGGTCAAGAGTGGCAAACTCGCGCCGATTGACCCGCAGCATTTGATTTTTATGATCTGGGCTTCCACTCAACATTACGCCGATTTTGCCCCTCAGGTGGAGGCGGTGACAGGCGCGACGTTGCGCGATGAGGTATTTTTCAATCAAACGGTTGAAAACGTGCAGCGGATTATTATTGAAGGGATTCGACCACGTTAATGATGCCGGAGGAGGTTGCAACATCCTCCGGCTACCTGTTTAACCTATAGTCATTAAGCTGGCGTTACCGCCAGCGGCAGCGGTATTCACACTCAGCGAACGCTCGATATACAGCCGTTCCAGAAGGATATTGCTTTCGCCACGGGCAAAACCCTGCACCGAAACAATTGCGCCATCCCGCGCGGCAACTGCTTCACACAATGCGCGAAGCTGATCCGAATCACCGTGGAAGATCACCGCATCAAACGGTTGAGCGGTTATATTTTCCGCTTTCGCCAGTTGAATACGTTCGCTGACTGCCGATGGCAATGCCTTCACTAACTGACGATGCAGCGCGTCATCCGGCCACAGCACCTGGCTGCCCACCGCCAGCACGGCGGCAAGCTGAGTCAGCGCATCCTGTTCATCATCCGCGATACACAATACGCGCTCACGGGGCAGCAGCGTCCAGGTGTTGCGTTCACCCGTCGGCCCTGGCAGCAATCGTTGTGTTCCTGCCTGCGCCAGCTCGCCATATTGCGTACATAACGCCTGCAATTCTGGACGGTTTGCCGCCCATTCCCGCAGTGCATTCAGCGGCTGAGTCAATGCGGCTTTCAACTGCGCATCGACAGGATACTCCGCATCCTGACGGGCGAGCGTCACCGCCAGCGCGCTTTCCGGGCGATTCGCCAGTAGACGGTAGAGATAGAGCGGACCGCCAGCTTTCGGCCCGGTGCCGGACAACCCTTCGCCGCCGAACGGTTGCACCCCAACCACCGCGCCAACCATATTACGGTTAACATACAAGTTGCCGACATGGGCCGAGCCAGTGACCTGGGCGATGGTTTCATCAATACGCGTATGGACGCCAAGCGTCAGGCCATAGCCGGAAGCGTTAATCTGCTCGATCAGTTCCGGCAGCTGGTTACGGTTATAACGCACCACATGCAGCACCGGACCAAAGACCTCTTTTTGCAATTCGGCAAAGTCATCCAGTTCGACAAGCGTCGGGGCGACAAAGGTGCCGCTTTGCCATTCACGGGCATCTTCGCTGTTTTCCCGCACCGCCTGGAACACCGGACGGCCTTTGCTACGCATGGTCTGAATATGACGCTCGATATTGCCTTTCGCTTCGCTATCAATCACCGGACCGATATCCGTGGTCAGGCGACCAGGATTACCCATTCGACACTCGGCCATTGCGCCGCGCAGCATTTTCAACGTGTGGTCGGCAATCTCATCTTGCAGGCACAGCACGCGCAGTGCCGAACAACGCTGACCCGCACTGTCGAACGCCGAGGCCAGCACATCTATTACTACTTGTTCGGTCAGGGCGGAGGAATCGACAATCATCGCGTTCATGCCGCCGGTTTCAGCGATGAGCGGAATAGGGCGCCCCTGAGCGTCCAGGCGGCTGGCGATATTGCGTTGCAGTAACGTAGCGACTTCGGTTGAACCGGTAAACATCACCCCGCGCACGCGATCATCACCCGTCAGTTGCGCGCCCACGGTTTCACCCTGACCAGGCAGCAATTGCACCACGCCTGGCGGTACACCCGCTTCCAGCAAAATGGCGATCCCTTGCGCGGCAATCAGCGGAGTTTGTTCTGCCGGTTTTGCCAGTACGCTGTTACCTGCAGCCAGTGCGGCAGCGATCTGCCCGGTGAAAATAGCCAGCGGGAAGTTCCACGGACTGATACACACCACAGGCCCTAATGGACGGTGGGTTTCGTTAGCGAAATCATCCCGCACCTGTCCGGCGTAGTAGTGGAGAAAATCGACCGCTTCGCGCACTTCGGCAATGGCGTTGCTGAAGGTTTTTCCGGCTTCACGCACCAGAATACCAATCAGTTGCTGCATCTGGCTTTCCATCAGCACGGCAGCGCGGTGCAAAATCGCCGCGCGTTCAGCCGGAGGAGTGGCAAACCAAATTGGCGCGTTATTAACTGCACTTTCCAGCGCCTGTTCCACTTCACGCGGCGTGGCTTCACGTACATAGCCCACAATATCTTTCGGTTCCGCAGGGTTAATAACGGGCGACATCTCACCCGCCGCTACCGGTTGTTCCAGCATTGGCAAGGCCTGCCATTTTTGCAGTGCACTATTGAGCAGGGCAGAAGAGAGCGAGGCCAGACGGTGTTCGTTAGCGAGATCCAGCCCTGCCGAGTTGTCGCGTCCGTGACCGTAAAGATCGCGCGGCAGGGGAATTTTCGGATGCGGTAATCCAGTTTGTCCTTCCTGTTGCGCCAATTTTTCTACCGCAGTGACCGGATCGGCGACCAGTTCATCCAGTGGCAAAGAGGTGTCGGCAATACGGTTAACAAACGAGGTGTTAGCACCGTTTTCCAGCAGGCGGCGCACCAGATACGCCAACAGCGTTTCATGTGTGCCAACCGGAGCATAAATACGACACGGACGGTTAAGTTTGCCGTCGGCAACTTTCCCGGTGACCTGCTCATACAGTGGCTCGCCCATACCGTGCAGGCACTGGAACTCGTACTGACCCGGGTAGTAGTTTTGACCCGCCAGTTGATAAATCGCCGCCAGCGTATGGGCGTTGTGCGTCGCGAACTGCGGGTAGATTAAATTCGGCACCGCCAGCAGCTTTTTCGCACAGGCGAGATAAGAAACGTCGGTATACACCTTGCGGGTATAAACCGGATAGCCTTCAAGGCCGTCCATCTGCGCACGCTTGATTTCACTATCCCAGTACGCGCCTTTCACCAGGCGAATCATCAGACGGCGACGGCTGCGGGTTGCGAGATCAATCAGGTAATCAATCACCAGCGGGCAGCGTTTCTGATAAGCCTGAATAACAAAACCGATACCGTTCCAGCCTGCCAGTTCTGGCTCGAAACAGAGTTTTTCCAGCAGATCGAGGGAGATCTCCAGACGGTCGGCCTCTTCGGCATCGATGTTAATACCAATATCGTATTGACGCGCCAGCAGGGTGAGTGATTTCAGACGCGGGTAAAGCTCTTCCATTACGCGGTCATACTGGGCGCGGCTGTAACGCGGATGCAGCGCCGACAGCTTGATTGAAATGCCCGGACCTTCATAGATGCCACGACCATTGGATGCTTTACCAATGGCGTGAATCGCCTG
This sequence comes from Escherichia sp. E2586, assembly GCF_005781105.1. Classification (NCBI taxonomy): domain Bacteria; kingdom Pseudomonadati; phylum Pseudomonadota; class Gammaproteobacteria; order Enterobacterales; family Enterobacteriaceae; genus Escherichia; species Escherichia sp. E2586. The sequence goes on along the minus strand of NZ_VATN01000025.1, from coordinate 10,019 downwards.
CTGATAGGAAACCATATACGCTTGCGCGTCCGCGGCAGTCAGCGCGGCTTCGCCCAGCATATCGTAAGAGTAACGGAAACCTTTCTCTTCCAGCTTGCGGGCATTGGCTAACGCTTCCGCGATGGTCTCACCCGTGACGAACTGCTCGCCCATCAGGCGCATCGCCATATCCACACCTTTGCGGATCAGCGGTTCACCGCTTTTACCGATAATGCGATTCAGCGAGCGGGAGAGGCTGGCTTCGTTATGGGTAGAAACCAGTTTGCCGGTAAACAGCAGCCCCCAGGTGGCGGCATTAACAAACAAAGACGGGCTACGACCAATGTGTGACTGCCAGTTACCGTTGCTGATTTTGTCGCGAATTAACGCATCACGGGTGGCTTTGTCGGGAATACGTAACAACGCTTCTGCTAAACACATCAGCGCCACGCCTTCCTGCGATGACAGCGAAAACTCCTGCAATAACCCCTGAACCATACCTGCGCGACCACTGGCGTTTTTTTGATTACGCAGTTTATCGGCCAGTTGATACGCCTGTTTGTGCGCCTGTTCGGCAACTGACTGCGGCAGGCGAGCTTGTTCCAGCAGCATAGAAACCGCTTCGGTTTCCGGGCGGCGATAGGCCGCGGTGATAGCGGCGCGGGAAACCGACTGGGGCAAAATTTGCTCGGCAAAGTCGAGGAAAGGCTGGTGTGGTTCCTCTGCCGGATTCGGCGCTTCATCGCTCTCATTGGCTGCGCCAGAAAGCAGTGCAGGCAGCTCCGGCAAGGTATCGCTATTTTCCAGTTGTTCAAGATAAGAAAAAATCGCCTGCTTAATTAACCAGTGCGGTGTGCGATCGATACGTGTCGCGGCAGACTTAATACGCTCACGCGTCGCGTCGTCCAGCTTAACCCCCATGGTGGTGGTTCCCATGCCATTGCTCCTGTTGTTCTGAAAAGTGCAACTTAACGTTATCGTGAAATATCTATTATGTTGCAACTTTGTGCAACCACGTTAAATGTGACTTACGTAGCAAGCTTAAAAATGAATGAAATGTTAATAAAAGAAATCGATATGACAGGGATTAAAAAAGTAATGCAGACTTTTTCTCTGCGGCAGTTAACATTTTTGAAAGGTGCAACCGTAAAAAATGTGAGGAAGTGCAACCTGATGAAAAATAGTATCGCTGGGCAATAAAATTTGATGTAAATGATGTGTTAAATCGATTGTGAATAACCAGCACTTCCGGCAGGATACGGTCGCCCTGGTAAAACATAAACTCTGTTACCCCGTTCCGGTGGCAGATATAACGGCAAGTTTCGACATTGCCGATAATAATTTTTGGAGACTTTAGATGGCTATTAGCACACCGATGTTGGTGACATTTTGTGTCTATATCTTTGGCATGATATTGATTGGGTTTATCGCCTGGCGATCAACCAAAAACTTTGACGACTATATTCTGGGCGGTCGTAGCCTTGGGCCATTCGTGACGGCATTATCGGCGGGTGCGTCGGATATGAGCGGCTGGCTGTTAATGGGGTTGCCGGGCGCAGTCTTTCTTTCCGGGATTTCCGAGAGCTGGATCGCCATCGGCCTGACATTAGGCGCGTGGATCAACTGGAAGCTGGTGGCCGGGCGGTTGCGTGTTCATACCGAATACAATAATAACGCCTTAACTCTGCCGGATTATTTCACCGGGCGCTTTGAAGATAAAAGCCGCATTTTGCGCATTATCTCCGCGCTGGTTATTTTGCTGTTCTTCACCATTTATTGCGCTTCGGGCATTGTGGCAGGCGCGCGCCTGTTTGAAAGCACCTTTGGCATGAGCTACGAAACGGCTCTGTGGGCGGGAGCTGCGGCGACGATCCTTTACACCTTTATTGGCGGTTTCCTCGCGGTGAGCTGGACTGACACTGTACAGGCCAGCCTGATGATTTTTGCCCTGATCCTGACGCCTGTAATTGTCATTATCAGCGTTGGCGGCTTTGGCGACTCGCTGGAAGTGATCAAACAAAAGAGCATTGAAAACGTCGATATGCTCAAAGGACTGAACTTTATCGCCATTATCTCGCTGATGGGCTGGGGTCTGGGGTACTTCGGGCAGCCGCACATTCTGGCGCGTTTTATGGCAGCAGATTCTCACCACAGCATTGTCCATGCGCGTCGTATCAGTATGACCTGGATGATCCTCTGCCTGGCAGGGGCGGTGGCTGTTGGCTTCTTTGGGATTGCTTACTTTAACGAGCATCCGGCGTTGGCGGGTGCGGTAAATCAGAACGCCGAGCGCGTGTTTATCGAACTGGCGCAAATTCTGTTTAACCCGTGGATTGCCGGGATTTTGCTGTCGGCGATTCTGGCGGCGGTGATGTCAACCTTAAGCTGCCAGCTGCTGGTGTGCTCCAGTGCAATTACCGAAGATTTATACAAAGCGTTTCTGCGTAAACATGCCAGCCAGAAAGAGCTGGTGTGGGTAGGGCGTGTGATGGTGCTGGTGGTGGCGCTGGTGGCGATTGCGCTGGCGGCAAACCCGGAAAACCGCGTACTGGGCTTAGTGAGCTACGCGTGGGCAGGCTTTGGCGCGGCGTTTGGTCCGGTGGTGCTGTTCTCGGTGATGTGGTCACGCATGACGCGCAACGGTGCGCTGGCGGGGATGATCATCGGTGCGCTGACGGTTATCGTCTGGAAACAGTTCGGCTGGCTGGGTCTGTACGAAATTATTCCGGGCTTTATCTTTGGTAGCATTGGAATTGTGGTGTTCAGTTTGCTGGGTAAAGCGCCGTCAGCGGCGATGCAAAAACGCTTTGCTGAAGCAGATGCGCACTATCATTCTGCGCCGCCGTCACGGTTGCAGGAAAGCTAAGGGACTTAGCCTGCGGCGGTTTTGTTTGGCTTCAGCAGCGTGTTGCGCAGCATTAAAATAGTTGTGTGGTTCTTGCCGGATAAGGCGTTTACGCGGCATCTGGCAAGAACACATGGCTCGTTGTAAACAATCCCATCTTTCTACCCTGGAATAATCGTTTATATCCCGGGCATTATCTCTCTTTGTTTACATTCCAACATCATTTTATAAACATTCCGCTTGTATTTTTCTTCATCGTAATGATAATCGCTATCACTGCGATTTACTTTTCTTTGCATAGATTGACTCAGAAAAACGTTTAAGGGTGGTGGCATGTTTGTTCCGTTTCTCATTATGTTGCGCGAAGGACTTGAAGCCGCGCTGATTGTCAGTTTGATTGCCAGCTATCTTAAGCGTACCCAGCGAGGCCGGTGGATTGGTGTCATGTGGATTGGCGTGTTGCTTGCCGCTGCGTTGTGCCTGGGCTTGGGTATCTTCATTAACGAAACTACCGGCGAATTCCCGCAAAAAGAACAGGAACTGTTTGAAGGTATCGTGGCAGTGATCGCTGTGGTGATCCTCACCTGGATGGTTTTCTGGATGCGCAAAGTGTCGCGCAACGTCAAAGTGCAACTGGAACAGGCAGTCGATAGCGCATTGCAGCGTGGAAATCATCATGGCTGGGCGCTGGTGATGATGGTCTTTTTTGCTGTTGCAAGGGAAGGGCTGGAGTCGGTCTTTTTCCTGCTGGCGGCATTTCAACAAGATGTCGGGATTTGGCCGCCGCTGGGTGCAATGCTCGGTCTTGCTACTGCCGTGGTGCTCGGCTTCCTGCTCTACTGGGGCGGTATTCGTCTTAATCTCGGCGCATTTTTCAAATGGACCAGCCTGTTTATTCTCTTCGTCGCCGCAGGGCTGGCAGCTGGTGCCATTCGCGCATTTCATGAAGCTGGCCTGTGGAACCACTTTCAGGAAATCGCCTTCGATATGAGCGCGGTGCTCTCAACTCACTCGCTATTCGGCACGCTAATGGAAGGGATTTTTGGCTATCAGGAAGCGCCGAGCGTCAGCGAAGTCGCCGTCTGGTTTATTTATCTCATCCCGGCGCTGGTGGCATTTGCTCTGCCACCACGTGCAGGGGCGACAGCGTCTCGCTCCGCATAACGAATACGACGCAAACTCTTGCTTAGTTACAACATACTTTAAAGGGATAGTCTCGTCATGACCATTAACTTCCACCGTAACGCATTGCAGTTGAGCGTGGCTGCGCTGTTTTCTTCTGCTTTTATGGCTAACGCCGCTGATGTGCCGCAGGTCAAAGTGACCGTGACGGATAAGCAGTGCGAACCGATGTCCATTACGGTTAACGCCGGGAAAACGCAATTTATCATTCAGAACCACAGCCAGAAGGCGCTGGAGTGGGAGATCCTTAAAGGCGTAATGGTAGTGGAAGAGCGGGAAAATATCGCCCCTGGCTTTAGCCAGAAAATGACGGCGAATTTACAGCCTGGCGAATACGATATGACCTGCGGTCTGCTGACTAACCCGAAAGGGAAGTTGATCGTCAAAGGCGAGGCAACGGCGGATGCGGCGCAAAGTGATGCGCTGTTAAGTCTTGGTGGTGCAATTACTGCATATAAAGCGTATGTCATGGCAGAAACCACGCAGCTGGTGACCGACACTAAAGCCTTTACCGACGCCATCAAAGCAGGCGATATCGAAAAAGCGAAAGCACTGTATGCGCCGACGCGTCAGCACTATGAGCGCATCGAACCGATTGCTGAACTGTTCTCCGATCTGGATGGCAGCATTGACGCCCGTGAAGATGATTACGAGCAAAAAGCCGCCGATCCAAAATTCACCGGTTTCCACCGTCTGGAAAAAGCATTGTTTGGCGACAACACCACCAAAGGGATGGATACGTACGCTGACCAGCTTTATACCGATGTGGTCGATTTGCAAAAACGCATCAGTGAACTGGCTTTCCCACCTTCAAAAGTGGTCGGCGGCGCAGCCGGACTGATTGAGGAAGTGGCAGCCAGCAAAATCAGCGGTGAAGAAGATCGCTACAGCCACACCGATCTGTGGGACTTCCAGGCTAACGTTGAAGGCTCGCAGAAAATTGTCGATCTGCTGCGTCCACAACTGCAAAAAGCCAACCCGGAGCTGCTGGCAAAAGTCGATGCTAACTTCAAAAAGGTCGATACCATTCTGGCGAAATACCGTACCAAAGACGGTTTTGAAACCTACGACAAGCTGACCGACGCCGACCGTAACGCGCTGAAAGGGCCGATTACTGCGCTGGCGGAAGATCTGGCGCAACTTCGCGGTGTGCTGGGGCTGGACTAAGCGTTATGCAGTATGAAGATGAAAACGGCGTGAATGAACTGTCACGCCGACGTTTATTGAAAGGGATTGGTGCGCTGGCGCTGGCGGGAAGTTGTCCGGTCGCTCATGCACAAAAAACGCAAAGTGCGCCGGGTACGCTTTCACCGGATGCACGTAATGAGAAACAGCCGTTTTACGGTGAGCATCAGGCAGGGGTCCTGACGCCACAACAGGCCGCAATGATGCTGGTGGCGTTTGATGTGCTTGCCAGCGATAAAGCCGATCTTGAACGATTGTTTCGCTTGTTGACTCAGCGTTTTGCTTTTCTGACTCAGGGCGGAGCGGCACCAGAAACACCAAATCCGCGCCTGCCACCACTCGATTCCGGCATTATTGGCGACTACATTGCGCCCGATAATCTCACCATCACGTTATCGGTGGGCCACTCATTGTTTGATGAACGGTTTGGGCTTGCGCCGCAGATGCCGAAAAAGTTGCAGAAGATGACGCGTTTCCCCAACGACTCGCTTGATGCGGCGTTATGTCATGGTGATGTGTTGCTACAAATTTGCGCCAACACCCAGGACACGGTGATCCATGCGCTGCGCGATATCATCAAACACACGCCGGATTTGCTCAGTGTGCGCTGGAAGCGGGAAGGGTTTATTTCCGATCACGCGGCGCGTAGTAAAGGCAAAGAGACGCCGATAAATTTGCTGGGCTTTAAAGACGGCACTGCCAATCCCGACAGCCAGAATGATAAGTTGATGCAAAAAGTGGTGTGGGTCACGGCAGATCAGCAGGAGCCTACGTGGGCTATCGGCGGCAGCTACCAGGCGGTGCGCTTGATTCAGTTTCGAGTGGAATTTTGGGACAGAACGCCGCTGAAAGAACAGCAGACGATTTTTGGTCGTGATAAGCAAACCGGTGCGCCGCTGGGGATGAAGCATGAGCACGATGTGCCGGATTACGCCAGCGATCCGGAAGGGAAGGTGATTGCGCTGGACAGCCATATTCGTCTGGCGAATCCCCGCACGGCGGAGAGTGAGTCCAGTCTGATGCTGCGTCGTGGCTACAGTTATTCGTTGGGCGTCACCAACTCCGGACAACTCGATATGGGGTTGCTGTTTGTCTGCTACCAGCACGATCTGGAAAAAGGCTTCCTGACAGTACAAAAAAGGCTCAATGGCGAAGCGCTGGAGGAATACGTCAAACCTATCGGCGGCGGTTATTTTTATGCGTTGCCGGGGGTGAAGGACGCGAATGATTACCTGGGAAGGGCGCTATTGCAGGTTTAATGTTTTTAGGCGGATAAGGAGTTCGGCGCATCCGGCGTTCGTGCACTGATGCCTGATGCGATGCTGGCGCATCTTATCAGGCCTACAATCGGTGCTGGCTCGGTAGGCCGAATAAGGCGTTTACGCCGCATCCGGCAAACACAAGGTACATCTTACCAGTACTGAGAATCCTGCTGAAAGCACACAGCTTTTTTCATCACTGTCATCACTCTGTCATCTTTCCAGTAGAAAGTGATGTCACTGAAATGGTGTTTTATGGTTAAATGCAAGTAAAAATATTGTTGCAATGAATGCGAAAACTGTTGTACTTATTAAGTAACAGCGGTAGTTCCCGGCAGTGATAGTCAGTCACTATGGAGATCGCGGATGGTAACGTCCTGCACTGGACATGTTTTTGACAATCAACGCTCGACCAAACGCGGAGATTTCTCCTCCGGTAGCAACTTCGTCACTCTGTATTTTTACTCACTTCCTCCCTTTTCTTGTGTTACCGACGCCGTGAACGGTGCGCGTAGCCGTTTTCGGTGTTATTTCCAAAAGCAAACTATGGCTTACAAGGAAGCCAACCCTCTGATGTTCGTGCGCATAATCGCGCTGCCAACGGCGCGTGTGATGAATACAAACAACTCAAGGTGCTCTCCATGGGAAGACAAAAAGCAGTGATCAAAGCTCGTCGCGAAGCAAAACGTGTGCTGAGACGGGATTCACGCAGCCATAAACAGCGTGAAGAAGAATCGGTCACCTCGCTTGTGCAGATGAGCGGCGTAGAAGCCATTGGTATGGCCCGCGACAGTCGCGATACTTCGCCAATCGTGGCGCGAAATGAAGCGCAATTGCACTATCTGAAGGCTATTGAGAGTAAGCAGCTGATATTCGCTACGGGCGAAGCCGGGTGCGGTAAAACCTGGATCAGTGCGGCAAAAGCGGCTGAGGCCCTGATACATAAGGATGTCGACAGGATCATCGTCACCCGTCCAGTTTTGCAAGCCGATGAAGACCTTGGCTTCTTACCTGGAGATATCGCAGAAAAGTTTGCTCCCTATTTTCGTCCGGTCTATGACGTGCTGGTCCGGCGCCTGGGGGCTTCCTTTATGCAGTATTGCCTGCGACCGGAAATAGGGAAGGTGGAAATCGCGCCGTTCGCCTATATGCGTGGACGTACCTTTGAAAATGCAGTTGTCATTCTTGACGAGGCGCAGAATGTGACTGCCGCGCAAATGAAAATGTTTTTAACCCGCCTCGGGGAAAACGTAACGGTTATCGTCAATGGTGATATCACGCAATGCGATCTGCCTCGCGGCGTGCGCTCCGGATTAAGTGACGCGCTGGAACGTTTCGAAGAAGATGAAATGGTCGGGATCGTCCGGTTCGGCAAAAATGATTGCGTACGTTCGGCACTTTGCCAACGTGCGCTACATGCCTATAGTTAAGCGTATTACAAGCACAGAGCCCGGGCTAACCGGGCTTTGTTTTTGATGTGTATGCCCGGAGTGCAAATTTATCTGAAACTACCTACAGCCGGTTTAGTTGCAATGCAGGATAGCTATTTTAAATTATAAAGTCTGTTCTCAATATATTCATTCAGTTTTGTCAGCTCTTCTGCGATTTTTTCCTTGTTTAATTCATTGTTGTCGGTCATGGTTAATAAAATCAATTCCTTTGTTTTTTTTGATAAAATTCCCGGGTGAAAATTTCTGCTGTTATACATTTCTTGAATAATGCTGAGTAATTCGTTATTGAAAAAATCAATATTATCCATGTTGTCGATTTGAGGGTTGCTGTCTTGAAAATTTTTAATAATTTTATTTATCTTGATAAGGAAATAAAACTCAATATTTCTCTGGGTTTGTTCTTCTGGTGTGAAAATTGGAAAGTCATATTGTTCACATATTGTATCATAATCATCAAACTTATCATTTTCAATTAACCATAATTTTCTCTTTTCTATTTTATCCTTTGTTGATTTTATCTCTGAAAACATTCTTTTTATTATCAATAAAATGATGGTCGTGACAAATAAAATAATTACGCCAATATGTGTGGAGTAATAAAAAAGTAACATGATAAATGAAATTACTGGTAGTGCTAATGAAGTAATAATCAATAAATTACCGACTTTACTATATGAGTGTAGCTCAAAAATGAATTCCCTTTCGTCACTTGCGAATATGTAAAATAATGAGAAGCCTGTGTTCAGTAATGTTGATATTGCGAAACCTAACGTAGCCCACCATAGCGGAAAACTATTGGAGATATTAACAGGGGGTACACTAAAAAGCCCAATAAAAAAGGTAAAGCAGGCTCCAGTAAGAATTGAGTGAAAATATGAAAACCATTTTATACTCTCCCCTGTATGATACCCTTTTTTATATGCACGCCAGGCAATCCTCTTTGTATTATACATGGTTATATCCTTAAATTGATTTACTATGAAAACTATACTGATTGATATTAATGCATGCGCAAGATTATTATTAATATCGTATATAATTTACTGCCTCATCGCCCGAATCAATGCCATATCAGTTTGTGCATTAGATTAGTTGATAAATAAATGATTATGAACAAAAGCATTTATCTGGTAATAGATTTAGCCTACTACCAGATAAACAATCAGTTATTGTGGCGAATAATTTGGTAAAACTCGGCAGGTATGTTGGGGCCAAAACTCAGCGCATATTGATAACAAACATCTGTCCACTGATGGTTTTTGTAAAAAGCAAGAATAACTTGTTTTACCATTTGGTATTCAATATCGAGTTCATCTTTTAAGTCGTTTTCAAATTCATACCATTTTAATTTTTCATTGTTGCTTAATTTTTCATCGTATTTTTCAAATATATCATGTGTACGATTAATGTTTTTTTCATTCCAATCCATTGAAATAGTTAATGACTCCACAGGATGATTATGGTAATCGATTATGTCACCAAGGATACTTATATGGTATTTCAATTTTTCAATTTCTTTTGAAATTTCAGTTAAGTTCATGCTTTATCCTCCATTTTAGAATTTGTAGAATTCATCGCAGATATGACATCTTGAGTCTTGGTTTGTAGATCATGAACATATGCGAGTCTGGAGTGCCTGAATGCCAACCTGTTTCGTAAGAGTTAAGATTGATTTTGCTTCAACAAGAAGCAGGTGAGTATCAGCATCAGGATCTTTTGTATCAAGAGTTCCTAAAGCAATATCGGAAACTCTTTTGTCTTGTGCTCGCTTCAGAAGAGCATAGTCATGCTGTCTGTTATTAAAGGATACTCCCATCCATTTACCCGCAATAGTTAGAATTGAATCACTTTGTACATTTATATTCAGCTTTTGCTTTGGTAAATAATAAATGTTATTTCGGTATTATCTAATGCAAAAATGATTTTGCAAAACAAGGTATCGCTTACCGCATCCTTTCTGAACGCAACAGGAGACTATGTTGGGAAATTCCTCGTCGCCCTGCGGGCAGCCCGTTCACTGCGTTCGCGGTCTGTCCAACTGGCTGCCGCAGTTGTCGAACCCGGGTCCGGGCTTCTCACCCCGCCAGGACGGGTCACATGCGAAAAAAAAGCCCGTAC